>DASRPD010000065.1:0-5952 GCA_035646535.1 Acidimicrobiia bacterium | reverse complement strand
CCCTCGTAGCTCAGGTCGCCCACCTCGGCGGGGTCGCCTCCTACGCTCGTGACGCAGGTCACGATCGCGGATCTCAGAATCTCGATCGCTTCGTCGATGTCGCTCGACGCGGGACGAGTGGTGGTCGTGGTGGTGGCGGCGGTTGTGGCCGTCGACCCGCCCGGCGGATAGATCACCGTGACGCTCGGCTTCACCACGATGATGAGCGTGGGGTCGAATCCGGGCCAGCGCCGACCCGTGTATACGGGCTTGGAGATCTTGGTGGGCGGGCGGAGAGGATTGCCGCAGCGGCACCGCGCCACCAGCGCGCCCTTGGTGTCGACGAGCACGGCGGTGCCGGCCTGGAGGACGGCCTGGTACCCGCGTGCGCGCCCGTTCTCGAACGTGTGATTCGTGACTCGGGTGTCCGACGCGAGGACCGTCGGCACGAGGTCGCGCACGAAGGCGGGAATGTCGGACACCGAGATCCCCACCAGACGCGCCCATTCACGGGCCTGGGCCGCGTTCGCCGGGTCGGTGAGGAACGAGATCAGGACCTCACGGTCACACAGCGTGTTGTCACCCGTCCCGCCGAAGGGACCCGCCGACGGCGGTCCGCTCGGAGGTCCGGATGGCGGACCCGGAGGAGGTGCTGGCGGCGGACCTGGTGGCGGGAGCGAGCTCATGACCCTCCCTCGTCGACCTCATGCGTCTCGCGGCAAATGTCCCGATCTCCACGGCCCACTCTCGTGAACCGCGGTTGCCCTCACCAGGGTCGTTGGTCCCTCCGGCCGAGGAGACCGGACGTTCGTGACCGTCGGCATCTTCGCGACGCCCGTACGCGTGACGTCGGACCGCCCCGCGTGCGGTCAACCGATGGCGGCAGCGGGCCTCGGACACGGACCCCGCCGTGCAGTCTCAGCCCTCCACGATGACCGTCCCCATCATCCACGGGTGGGGGGTGCAGTGGTACTCGTAGGTCCCCGGCTCGGCGAAGGTGAACGAGAAGGTGTCGCCGTTCTTCATGTTCCCGGAGTCGAACAGCCCGTCGGGGGTTCCGACGGTGCCGTCGGACTCGCCCGAGGTCACGGTGTGCACGACCTTACCGTCCTCGTTGGTCCAGGTCACCGTGGTCCCGACCGGCACGGTGGTCACCCGCGGCGAGAAGGCGTCGTCGGCGTTGGCGGGATCGAACGCGCCCTCGGTGATGATCACCTGGTCGCTTCGGGCATCGGGCTCGGCGGCCTGGCCTTCGGCGGCGGCACTGGTGCCCGTCCCCTCGGCGGCGAAGATCTCCGAGTTCTCGTCACCCTCGACGACCACTTGCCCGAGGGCACCCTTGTAGAAGGTGCGCACGAGGGCGTGGTCGACAAGCAGGATCGTGCTCGGCACCAGGCCCACCAACTCGGTGATCGTCCCACCGCCGGCAACCACCAGGGTCGACTGCGAGCCCCGGATCACGGGGTTGCCCGGTGTGGTGGCCGCCTCCGGATACACGGTGTCCCATTGCGAGCCGATGGGATGCCAGTTCGAGTCGAGGTTCAGCCCCTCGTTCACCATGTAGATGCGGGCGCGCTCGCCGACCTGCATGGTCAAAGCGTTGTCGCCGGAAAGGGCATCGGTGCGACCGTTGAAGGTGACGTACTTCGGCTCCTCGACGACGAGCCCGTCGCGGTCGAACGGGGCCACGCCGTCGGCGTCGGTGTCGCCGACATACCACTCCGACTGCATCACGGCCCATTCGTGCTCGGCCTTGGGCAGCGGCACCTCGGGATCGACGATGAACATGCCGTACATGCCCTTGGCCATGTGCAGGGGCACGTCACCGAAGGCGCAGTGGTACATGAAGGCACCCGAGTACAGCAGGCGCGCCTCGATCGTGGCGGTCTCACCGGGAGCGACGGTCAGGTCGGCGGCGCCACCCCCCTGGCCGGTGACGGCGTGGAAGTCGATGTTGTGCGGCATGGTGTTGCCCTCGAGGTTGGTGAGGGTGATACGAGCAAGATCGCCGACCCGGCCCCGCAGGACCGGGCCGGGTGAGCCGCAGACCACCTCGGCGTCACCCTCGACACGAAAGCCCCACATCTCAGTGAACACGTCGTTCTCGGGGTCCAGGGGGCAGACGTTCTCGAGGACCTCGACGCGCACGTCGAAGACCCGCTGGTCGTCGCGCGTGATGGGCGGCGGGACGTCGGGCGCGTAGGAGACGTGCTCCTCGCCGGGGTCGGCCTCCTCGAGGTCGGACACCGCGGTGAGCTCGGGGATGACCGAGGCGTTGACCGAGGCACTGGTGCGAACGACCTCGGTGCTCTCACCGTTGCAGGCGGCGGCCAACAACGCGACCAGCGCGACCATCATCAGGAGCTTGTTCGTCAGCTTCATCGGTTCTGTTCCTCTTCTCGGTCGGGGAGCACGCGGTTCGGCGACGGGGCTCACGACGGCGCCTCGCCGGGGGGCACAGAGGAGACCGCGGTGGCTGCCAGCTCGGCCATCAGCGCGGCACGCGCGCGCGTCCATGGCTCATGGAGCGCACACCTCCTCGCGGTTGGACAGTCCTGGTCGACCAACACACAGCGGCCGGTATCGGTGGGGCCCTCCGAGGTCTCGATCAGGTCGAGCATCGAGACGTCGTCCAGGGAGGTGGCGAGGCTGTAACCGCCGGTCGGACCGGGCTCGGACCCGACCCAACCCTGAGCGACCAGGGGGCCGACGACCTGGGGCACGAAGGACCGGGTCGAGCCGATCTTCTCGGCCACCTCCGCCGCTTTCTGTCTGGCCGGGCCACCGGCCAGCACGTGCAGTGCCCGCAAAGCCAGGTCGGTGCGGCGGGTCAGCTCGAGGCGCACGGTCTCACGTCCTCTCTCATAGTCGTTGACTATGAGACTCCTGGTTGGCTCGGACCAGGGGCCAAAGTCCCGACATCGAGCATCGCCGGATTGTCGGTGTGGACCGCGGCCGTTGGGACCTCCGGCCGTTGACGAACGACCGCAGCAGGAAGAGCATCGAATCGTGCGGGATGTCGCGGGTGTCGGGCGGAGGGTGTGGACCATCGGGGCCGATCTCACCGACGCGGTCAAGCGGACGGTCGACTTCGCACGTGGGTTGGGGCGCGAACCCGACGCCGACGGCTTGATGCTGCGCGCCGGTCTCACCGCGGCCGCGGTGGCCGACGAGCTGCTGCTCGTGACGTTTCGTCAGCTGCGGGCGCCGACCAGCGACGAAGCCTTCGCGTCGACCCTCGACGAAGCGGTCGAGCTCGTCGCGTACCTCGATCGGAACGGCGTGCTCGCAACGCCGGAGACGTTTCACCGTGCGCCGCCACCCGCCGTGATGGAAGCCAGGATGCGGCGGGTCGGACGTACGCGCTTCGGGCACGCGACGTACCCGAGCCCGTACAGTCCCAGCGCCCGGGTACCGGGCGCAACGCGGTTCGCGCGCGACACCGACAACCACGTCGTGCACGCGTGGATGCTCCGCCAGACTGCGCCGGCTCCGTGGGTGGTGTGCCTTCACGGCGCCGGCATGGGTGACCCGCTTGCCGACATGTTCGCCTTTCGCGCCGCATACCTACATGGCCGCGGGTTCAACGTCGCGATCCCCGTGCTGCCACACCACGGTCCGCGGGGCGCAGGACGCTTCGAGATCGCATTTCCCACCGACGACCCCGCGATGAACCTCCACGGGGCCGCGCAGGCAATCGCCGACGTGCGCGCGCTTCTGTCGTACATCGCCACCCGCGAGGAGCCGGCCGTACTGTTCGGCATCTCGCTGGGTGCGTACGTCGCCGCGGCGGTTGCCGCGCTCGAGCCGACGCTCGCGGGGGTGATCGTCGGGGTGCCGGTCGTCGACATCGCAGATCTGATGCGCACCCACGCCCCACCGCGCTTCCTTCACCATCCGCTGTTCGCCGACTTCTGCGCGATCGCGCAACACCTCGACGGTGTGACCTCCCCGCTCGGGTTGCCCGCGCCCGCGGAGCACCCGACGACGCGCGCGATCTGGGCCGGCCACGCCGATCGTCTCGTTCGGCCCGCCCAGGTCCAACGGCTCGTCGCGCACTGGGGCGGCCCCGACGTGTGCTGGTACGCGGGCGGCCACATGGGGTTCCTCGCGGCGCGCTCGGTCCGCCGCCACATCTCCCAGGCTCTCGTCGACGCCGGCATCGGCGAGGAGCACGAGGGCCGGCTGGTGGCCGTCCTCTGAGCTCGCTCCTTGGCTCGAGGGTGGGGGTCGGCGCGTGATCGGTCTGCGTGAGCTCACGGCGTCACCGGTAGACGGCCTAGGGTTGGAAGGGTGAAGGAGCTCGTCTACCACCGCTTGTTGCTGCCCGCGATCGAGAACTACGCGGACAAGACCGCGTGCATCGACCAGGGCTACGAAGGCACCTTCGCACAGCACGGCGACCGCACGTTGCGGCTGTGCCGCGCCCTGCAGTCCGAGCTCGGTGTGGGGCGCGGCGACCGGTTCGCCGTGATGGCCACCAACAGCCACCAGTACCTCGAGCTGTACCACGCCGCCTTCCTGGGCGCGGGAGTGATCAACCCGCTGAACCTGCGCCTGGCCGGCAAGGAGCTCGAGTACATCGTGCGCGACTCGGGAACCGAGGTCGTCTTCGTCGACGCGTTCTTCGCCGAACACCTCGCCCGGGCCATGGACGCGGCCGACGGGCCGAGCCCGATCCGGCACACGGTTCTCATCGGCGACGGCGACGCGCCCCACGACATTCGCTACGAGGACCTGCTCGGCGCAGTCGATCCTGTCGTGCCCGACGAGCCCGAAGAAGACGACCTGGTGGTGCTGATGTACACCGGCGGCACCACCGGGCTCCCCAAGGGGGTGGTCCTCGATCACCGGGCCGAGATGCTCAACCTTTACCACGTCGCGATGGCCCTGAAGTTCGACCCGAGCTCGGTGTTCTTGCACCAGACGCCGATGTTTCACGCCGCGTCGATGGGCGGGATCCTCGGCATTCCCGGTAGCGGCGGCTCGTCGGTGTTCATGCCGCTGTTCGATCCCGCCGGCGCGATGACGCTCATCGAAGGCTACGGCGTGACCCAGACGGTGATGGTGCCGACGATGATCGGGATGCTGGTCGACCACCCCGAGTTCTCGGCCGAGCGACTCGCGTCACTGGAGGTGCTGACCTACGGGGCGTCGCCCATGCCGGCTGCCCTCATCGACCGGATGCAGGAGCTCTACCCGACCCTCGACATCTCGCAGGGCTACGGCATGACCGAGTCGTCCGCGGTGCTCACCTTCCTCGACGCCGACGACCACCGGACCGGTGGTCCCCGTCTGCGGTCGGCCGGCCGGCCGGTCTCGGGCGTGGTGCTGTCGATCCGGGACGACCACGACAACGAGCTCGCCCGTGGCCGCACGGGCGAGGTCTGCGCCCGCGGCGGCAACTTCATGCGCGAGTACTGGAACCAGCCCGACGCGACCGCCGACGCGTTCCGGAACGGCTGGTACCACACCGGCGACGCCGGCTACCTCGACGAGAACGGGTACCTGTTCCTCGTCGATCGGGTGAAGGACATGATCGTGACCGGCGGCGAGAACGTGTACTCCGCCGAGGTCGAGAGCGCGATCTCGAAGCACCCCGCTGTCGAGCAGGTCGCGGTCATCGGCATCCCGCACGACACGTGGGGCGAGCAGGTGCACGCCATCGTCGTGCTGCGCCAAGGCGAGACCGCCACCGCCGAACACCTGCAAGCGTTCGCTCGCGACCACATCGCGGGCTACAAGACGCCGAAGTCGATCGAATTCCGCGATGAGCCGTTACCGCTCTCGGGAGCGATGAAGGTGCTCAAGCGCGACCTGCGCGCGCCGTATTGGGCCGGCCGGGATCGCGCGGTGCACTGACGGCGCACGACCGCCCCGGTCGCCTCACCCCGTGGCAACTGACCTGGTTGGTAAGGTTTGCCAAACTTGCCTAGAGTTGTTGGTTTGATGGACGCCGGGAGATGGACGCCG
>DASRPD010000064.1:0-30664 GCA_035646535.1 Acidimicrobiia bacterium | reverse complement strand
CTCAGGGCTCTCTGACATTCGAGCGCACGATAGTGAGCGCTGTCCATCCGCGTCGCCGGCGATGCACCGGACATCTCCCTGTGCGCCTCGACTGCGCCTCGAGTGCCGGCTGAGATCCCACGCAGTTGCATCTTGATGCCTGGGCCTGTCGCGAAACCGGTCCCATGACGCGCTTAGTGGGGGTGTGCTGTCGATCGGGAAGCTCGCGCCGGGTCAGGAGAGCTACTACCTTGGCGCGGTCGCGCACGGCGCCGAGGACTACTACCTCGGCGGCGCCGAGGTCCCGGGCTACTGGACTGGCACGGGCGCCGAGCACCTTGGCCTGGACGGCCCGGTCACCGACGACGACTTCGTCGCGCTCCTCAGTGGGCGTAGCCCGACGGATGGGAGTCCGCTCGGCCGACCGAACCGGCGGGTCCCCGCACTGGACCTGACGTTCTCCGCGCGGAAGTCGGTGTCGCTGGCGTGGGCACTCGGGGGAACCGAGATCGGCGCTCAGATCGTCGCCGCGCACGAGGAGGCGCTGGCGCGGCGTTGGGCTACCTGGAGCGCGAGGCGGTGTTCGTACGCCGGGGCCACAACGGCACCGAGAGCCTCGAGGGCGGTGGCCTCGTCGGCGCGGCGTTCCGGCACCGATCGAGTCGGGCGGGCGATCCGCAGCTCCACACCCACGTCGTCGTGGCGAACGCGACGCAGGGATCGGACGGTCGCTGGTCGGCACTCGATGCCCGCCACCTCTACGCCCATGCCCGCACCGCCGGCTTCCTGTACCAAGCGGATCTGCGAGCAGCCCTGTCCGCGCGCTTCGGTGTCCCATGGGGCCCGGTGGTCAAGGACACCGCGGAGCTCGAAGCAGTGCCGCCCGCCGCGCTGCGGGAGTTCTCGCGACGCCGAGCCGAGATCGAGGCGGCCACGGGACCCGGCGCGTCGGCGAACGCGGCTCGGCGGGTGACCGTGCGCACGCGCCGAGCGAAGGAGCGCTCCGTGGAGCTGGCCACGCTCTTCGTCGACTGGGCGTCCCGCGCCGACGCGCTCGGGTTCGGCCGCGCCGACGTCGAGGCGCGGTGCAGGCCTGCACGGCAGACGCACGACCCTGCACGCGCGTCTGCACACGCCTCTGCACGCGAGCTGAGCGCCGAGCTCACCGAGCACGACTCGAGCTTCGACCGTCGCCAGGTCCTCCAAGCGTTGGCGGCCAGGGCCGAGACTGGTGAGCGGGTCGAGACGCTCGAAGCGCACGCCGACGGGTTCCTCGCCGGCAGGGCGGTCGTGCCACTCGGAGTCGGACGGTTCGGCCTCCGCTACACGACCCCGGAGCTCCTCACCATCGAGGAGGACCTCCTCAGCCGCGTCCTCGCTCGGCGCGACGAGCGCGCGGGCATCGTCGATGACGTGTACGCGACCCTGTGCGAGCACCCGACCTTCTCGGACGAGCAAGCCCGCATGGTCCGCGCCATCACGACCGATGGTGGCGGCGTCAGCGTCGTCATCGGCGCGGCCGGCTCAGGCAAGACCTTCGCGCTCGCGGCTGGCCACACCGCATGGAGCCGTGAGGGCTACAGCGTGATCGGCTGCGCGCTCGCCGCCCGCGCCGCTCGCCAGCTCCAGACCGACAGCGGTATCCCATCGGCCACGCTCGATGCGCTCCTCTGTGACCTCGACCGGCCCGACACGCCCGGGCTGGGACGGCGGACCGTGATCGTGGCCGATGAGGCCGCCATGATCGGCACCCGCAAGCTCGCCCGCCTGCTCGACCACGCGCACCGCGCCGGGGCGAAGATCGTGCTCGTCGGGGATCCTCACCAGCTCCCCGAGATCGACGCGGGCGGTGCCTTCGTCGGGCTCGCCGAACGACTCGGTGCCGTCCAGCTGGTCGCGAACCGTCGCCAGCGCGATCCCGTGGAACGCCGGGCCCTGCTCGATCTTCGCAATGGAGCGATCGACGATGTGATCGACCGGCCGGCCGCGCGTGTTCGCGCCTTGGCCCTCGTGGGCCCCGAGCTCGGCGCAGGTGCGCGAGTGGATGGTTCTCGACTGGTACGCGTCAACCGAGCGCGGTGACGACGCGATCATGCTCGCCCGGCGGCGCGGCGACGTCGCCGATCTCAACCGGCGCGCCCGGGTCGTTCGCGAGACGCGCGGCGAGCTGGGCGAGCAGCGTCTTGCGGTGGGCTATCGGGAGTTCGCGTCGGGAGATCGGGTCCTGACGCTGCACAACAGCCGACCACTCGGACTCATCAACGGTGAGCGCGGCACCGTCGTCAGCGTCGATCCCTCGCAGCGGTCCCTGCGCGTCCGGTTCGACGGTGAGCGCGAGCCCGCGAGATCCGGGCGGGCCATCTCGCCCGACGAACGGGGCTGTTTACAATACGTACACACCGTCCGCTAGGCTTGCCTGCATGGGCGTTCCCGTGACAACCAGGCTCGATCCGGCGGTCGTCGAAGCCCTTGATCGGGCGGTGGCTGCAGGACTTGCCGCGAACCGCGCCGCGGTCATCTCGACGGCTGTTCGTGAATGGCTCGCCAGCCACGGCGAAGATGCCATCGCGGCGTCCTACCGGCGACGTTACGCGGAGCCCGATCGTGGTCATGACGAGCTGATCGCCCAGCTCGCCTCGTTCTCTGCCGCCGCATGCCTCGCCGCCAACGAGCGCTGATCGCTCGCGGCGACGTCTGGGATGCCGCGATCCCCGGTGTGGGCACCCATCCGGTCGTCGTCGCGACCCGCGACACCGCGATACCCGTACTCACGACGCTGGTGTGCGCGCTGGTCACCAGCACCTTCCATGGCCATGTCGCGGAGGTGGAGGTAGGAGTCGGAGAGGGTCTCGATCATGACTGCGCGGTGAACTGCGACAACCTCTTCACGTTGCCCAAGGACGTCCTCGTCCGCCACCGCGGCCGGCTCGGCCCCGCGAAGATGGCGCAGCTCGACCGAGCGCTCATCATCTCGCTCGGGCTGGACTGAGCTCCACACCGAACCGGCACCGGCGCGACGAAGCGACCGCGCCGGGTTGTCGTTCATCTGTCGACGAGCGCCGCGGCGGCCGCGGCCGCGTCGGCTTGTTGGCCCGGGAGCACGTGGCCGTAGACGTCGAGCGTGAAGGCGGTTGACGCGTGCCCCAGCCGTTCGGACACGACCCGCACGTTGATGCCCGCTGCGAGCAGATGCGTGGCGTGCGTGTGGCGAAGGTCGTGCAGTCGGATCCTCGGGAGTCCAGAGCGCTCGACCAGTCGCGCGAACGCGCGGGTGATCACGTCGGGATGCCACGCGCTCCCGTCGGGCATGGTGAACACGAGACCGGAGTCGCGCCACCCGGGCCCGAGCAGCAACCGCTCCTCACGCTGGCACTTCCGGTGCGCTCGGAGCACGGCCGCGGTCGTGGCGTCGAGGTCGACGGGCCGGCGCGAGCGCGTGGTCTTCGTCTCGCCCGCGACCGGTACGTGATCGGCGGTCGTGATCGCCTGGCGAACCACGAGACGCAGCGCGGTGAGGTCGACGTCCTGCCAGCGCAGCCCGCAGAGTTCGCTGCGCCGCAGACCGGTGAGCGCCGCGACCCGCAGCATGGCCGCGTGGTGCGATCCGGCCGAGACCTCGAGGAACTCGCGGAGCTCGTCGGGTGTCCACACGCTCATCTCCGGCGACCGCGCCGATGCCGCCGACGGGGGAGTGGCCCGGCGCGCAACGTTGCGGGCGATGAGATCGGTCCGCACCGCGTCGCGCAGGGCCTTGCCGAGCACCGTGTGGATGTACCGAACGGTGCGCCGAGCGAGTGGTCGGCCGCTGCGCTTGCCGGCCAGCAGGTCGGCGTAGAGGCGGTCGAGATCCTGAGGCATGAGGTCCTGGAGGAACACGTCGCCGAGTACCGGCCGCACATGGCGGCGGATGATGTTGTGGTACCCGGCGATGGTGCTCGGTCGTAGCCCGACCGTCGTGCGCGACGCGAGCCAGTCGTCGAGGTATGCGGCCACGGTGATCCGTTGTGGTCGGACGTAGGTGCCGCGCTGCAGCTCGCCCAGCGCCTCGGTGAGCGCGGCGCGCGCCTCGCGCTTGGTGGCGAAGCCGCGCTTGCGGACCTGGCGGCGCTGGCCGGCGCCATTGCCGACGTCGACGACGAAGAACCACGTGTCGCCTTCCCGCTTGATGCTTCCTGCACGATTCACGGTGGGTGCCTCCCGGAAGAGCAACCTTGGCGCCGGGGGCTGCACCACCATCTGCACCGAATGTCTGCACCAAGCCGAGAAAACGCCGCGGCGCAGACCTGCACCGAGCCGCTCTGGTCACGGTTTGGTCACAGGAATCGCGAAAACGTGCGCAAGCGGTGCTTGGCGCGTTCGCGCGCACGAGCCGAAGAAACCCCGTCCCACCTGGACGAACGCGTACTCAGGGTCACTGGAGGTCACTGGACGGTACGGGGCTTCCGCGGCTCATAATCCCTCGGTCGAAGGTTCGATCCCTTCCGGCCCCACAACGCAAGCCGTCGGCGACAACGGATTCGCGACGACGGACGCGTCGCGGCCCGGCCCAATTCGGTCCTTGTCACCGTGTGTCGTCGGCATCGTGATCTGACGCCATGGAACCAGCTGGCAGGTTGCGGTCTATGCCGGGGCGCCGATCCGGCCGCCGCGTGTCGCGGGTAAGGCGCCTCGGCGCAACTGATCTCCCGTCCCGTCGTTGCCGTCGTTGCGATGCAGTTTTCTTGCCCGTGGCTTGCTCTGACGCAGAAATCCTGCGCGCAGGCTGCGAAAGCACGTTTGATCGGTGTTCGGTTGTTGCCGAACACCGAACGGGTAGAGTTCAACCCATGAGAACGGCTGCCGACGATCTCGCTGCGGATGCCGCTGACGCATTGCTCGATGTTCTTCGTGAGACCGGGGTGGCGCGGCAGAGACAATCCGAGGTGGGCGGCACGCCCGACCTGGTCGTGACCCGCCCCGACGGCTCGCGGCTGGTTTTCGAGGTGAAGGCCGGGGCCGTGCCCACGCCCGCCCAAGCGAGGCGAATGACCAACGCCGGTACATCGGGGCACGCCGATCTCGGGGTGTTCGTGGGGGACGAGCTCTCGCCGGCGGTTCGGCGCACGTTGGAAGAGCGGGGGTGGGGCTGGTTCGACCGCCGGGGTCACCTTCAATTGCGACTGCCCGCTCGGGGCGTCGTCATCGATTCCGACGTTCGACCAGTCGATCGTGCTCGATCTGTAGGTCCGAAGGCGCCGGTGCGGGGGAGGGGCGGGCTCGCCTACGCGTTCGCGGCACTCATGCACCCCGACGACACGCCGTCTGTGCGTCAGGTCGCGAGGACGATGGACCTCGCACCGTCGTCGGTGTCAGCCGGCCGGAAAGCATTGATGGCCGCGTCGCTCTTGCGACAAGACGGGACTGCATTGGTTCCGGAGCTGTTCTGGGCGCTCGAGGAGGCATGGCGACCTCAGTTCGTGGCCTTGGAGCGCTCCCCACATCCAGATGGAGAGGACGCCGTCCGCCTGGATCTCGAGCTGGGGGAGCCGCAGCGACCGGGCTGGGCTCTCACGGACACGCTCGCGGCAATCGCCTGGGGTGCGCCCTTGGTTGCACCGGGTTCGTACCCACCCGACTTCTACGTTCCGTCAGGCCAATCGCTGCGACGGGCGATCGCGATTCTCGGCGAAGCGCGCAGCTTCCAGCAACGCGGTGCTTCGGTTGCAGTGGCACCGCTGCCGGTTGTGACAGCGCCGCGATTCGATCATGGCAGTAAGTGGTTCTTGGCCCATCCGCTGGTCGTCGCGCTTGATCTCGCTCATGACCCGTCGCGAGGTCGCGAAGCGCTCGACGCATGGGATCCCCAGGGAGTACCAGGATTCCGGCGCGTGTGGTGAGCGACTCGCTGGAGCTCTCGATCCAAGGTGATGGCGACGGCGTCATCGCGACCCTCGTCAACGCACTCGGCGATCTGCCGACGGCGATGCCGGACTATGTGCTCGTCGGTGGCCTCGCCGTGATCGTGCGCGTCGCCGGAGCTCATCGAGTCACACGCGATGTCGACGCGATCACGTGGTCACCTGATGGGACGAATGACGCCGCGATCGCGGTGCTTGTCGACGCAGGGGCCGAACGAACGGTCAATGGTGCCTGCTTCGAAGGTGTTGAGATCGATGTCATCGCGACCGGGGATTTCACGGAGGACGACGTCGTTGCGCTCGACGAGTACGACCGAGCCTTCATCACCAGCCACCGGTGGGCATTCGATTCGGCTGAGTCAGTGCAGATCGTTGTGTTCACCCGCGATGGCGTGCAGGCGAGCACCGCAGTGTCGCTCGCGACTCCCTCGGCCTTGGTCGCGATGAAGTTGGGTGCCATCCCGCGCCGCAAGCTCGCGAATCCAGCCAAACGAGCTTCGGACCTCTACGACATCTATCGGTTGATCCAAGTGTTCAACCGGCGAGGCGAGGTCGCCACCAACCTGGGCCGAGCGCCCCACGAGCTCGGCCCGTGGTGCCAGGATCAACTGCGCGGACTGCTCGTTGATCAGGCGGAGCGTTCATCGCTCTGGCTCGCGACCGAAGGCTCGCCGGCAATGCAGGCCGTGAGCGCGGACGATCTCCGAGCAGTCGGTGAAGTCGTTGTGGAGGACATGAGTCGCCCTGTGGATGACGCCGACTTTTGACACCGGTTTGTCACCGAGTTGCGCGAAATCACCGGTTTCACGTGCACGATGGGTACGCGCATGTGCTCATGCAGCAACGGTGGCGCACACGCGCGAGCAGGAGAGAGGTCCTACCTGCCGCTCATGATCTCTCGGTCGAAGGTCCGATCCCTTCCGCACCACGAACGCTATGTCTCTTCCTCGACTTCAGTGTTCATGCGAATACGTCGGGGCCGGTTGGTCGCCGCGCACCCTCATCGGCGAGCCACCGTCGTGGACTCGGGAGAGCGGGTAGCTTACGCTGCGCCGAACGATCAGCATCTGGGGGATCCGTGACCGACGTTCTCGATCGAGTCTCGCCGCCCGACGGCTCCGACCACGCGGGCCGTTCCACACCCGCAGCCGAGATCTCGCCGGACGCGCGGAGCCGGGTGGTTGCGCTCGGCCGGGTCGTGCAGTGGTCGGTGGCTGCGCTGCTCCTCGGCGCGGCGGCGATCCACTTCGCGTCCATGGGCGAGCACGCGGGCGTCTCGTGGACCCATGGCCTCTTCTTCGCGGTGATCGGGTGGACGCAGATCGCGCTCGCGGCGCTGATCGTGCTGCGACCGTCGCGCGCGGTTGCGCTCTCGGCCGTCGTCATCAACGCCGCGGTGCTCGGGGTGTGGCTCGTCTCGCGCACCGCGGGGATTACGATCGGCGGCGACGGCACCCCCGAGGCCTGGGGTTGGGCGGACGGGCTGGCCGCCGGGTTCGAGATCGCCGTGGTGCTCGTCTGCCTCGCGCTCTTCGCACGCGGCGCGGCGCGGCGCCCTGTCAGCCGCGGCGTCGGCGTCGGCACCGCGGGCTTCGTCGGAGTTCTCGTCGTCGCGCTCACGGCCTGGTTCTTCACCCCGGCGGTCGCCGGGGGCACCTCGGCCAACGGCCATGACCACGGCGAGTCCGCTGCGGCCGGGCACTCTGATGACCACTCGGCCGAGACGGTCGACGACAAGGGGCTCAGCGGGCTGAGCAACGGCCATCACGACGCGATCGGGCCGGAGGAGCCGCTCGACACCGCAACCCGCCAGCAGCTCGCGCGACAGATCGCGATCACTGCGGAGGTCGCGGCGCAGTACCCGACAGTCGCATCGGCAATGGCCGCGGGATACACGCGGGCCGGGCCGTACGGTCCGGGACTCGGCGCGCACTACACGACGACGAGCGGGCCCGCGTTGAACGTCGACGGTGTGGTCGACGAGAACGACCTGCGTCATCCGCTCGGGATCATCTACGACGGCACCGATCCCGACTCGCTCGTGGCCGGCTTCATGTACTACTCGATGAGCAAGACCGAGCCGGAGGGCTTCGCGGGGCCGAACGACGTCTGGCACATCCACAACCAACTCTGCTTGAAGTTCACCCCCGAGGGTGTCGACAGTCCGTTCGGCGCCGACGGGGAGGCCACCAAGGCCCAGTGCGATCAGGTCGGCGGCACGATGATGAAGCAGACGCAGTGGATGACTCACGTCTGGTCGGTGCCGGGCTGGGAGTCGCAGCAAGGACTCTTCGGCGAGGTGAACCCCGCGCTCACGTGCTCGGACGGCACCTACTACAGGCGCGCGCCGAAGGATTGGGTCGAGAACCTCCTCGACGTCTGCAGATCGGCACCGGTCTGATCCCGACTGGCGCGCGTCCCCTCGACGTTCGGGCTCGGTAGCCTGGCTTGATGGACGCGGGGCGACAGCGGTGAAGGGCGGGAGCAACCTGCCGGAGACAGCCAAGCGGCTCCGGTCGAACGATCCGTGCTGGTGTCTGAGCGGCCGTAAGTTCAAGCGGTGCCACGGTGCGCCGGAGCGTCGACTTCGGCCCGGCGCCGTGTCGCCCGAACGCACGGTGCCGGACTCGATACCCCGACCCGACTACGCCGGCGATACCGAGCCGAAGGAGTGGCCCGAGCCACCGGTCAAGCCACCCGAGGTCATCGCACGGCTTCGCCGAGCGGGTGGCGCAGCCGCCCGGGTCCTGGCCGAGGTCGGTGCAGCCGTCGACGTGGGCGTCACGACCGACGAGCTCGACCGGATCAGCCACGAGGCCTACCTCGCCGAGGGTGGCTACCCGAGTCCGCTGCACTACCGAGGATTCCCGAAGTCGGTGTGCACGTCGATCAACGAGGTGATCTGTCACGGCATCCCCGACGATCGACCGCTCGAAGGCGGTGACATCGTCAACGTTGACGTCACGATCTATCTCGACGGCGTGCACGGTGACACGAGCCGGACGTTCGGTGTGGGGGACGTGGACCCCGTGTCGCGCTCGCTGATCGAGCGGACGCGCGAGTGCCTCGAGCTCGGCATCGCCGCCGTCCAGCCGGGCCGTCCGCTGTTCGATATCGGCACCGCGATCGAGGAGCACGCGACCCAGCACGGACTCGGGGTGGTTCGCACGTTCGTCGGCCACGGGATCGGCGAGCAGTTTCACACCGGGCCGTCGGTGCCGCACTACCGGGAGCCGCGGGCGTCACAGATCATGGAGCCGGGCATGGTCTTCACGATCGAGCCGATGATCACGATGGGCGCGATCCGGGAGCGGATCTGGGAGGATGGCTGGACGGCCGTCACCGCGGACGGTGCCCGCACTGCGCAGTTCGAACAGACCGTGCTCGTGACCGACGACGGCGCCGAGATCCTCACTCCCTGGGTCTGACCGTGGGGTGCTGTGAGGCGCGTACCCATTCGTCGCGGGTGATCGCGAGGAGCACCGCTTCGAGGGCGCCGCGCTGTTCGGTGGCGGCGACTTCGACCGTGCGCACCTGCCGCAGTCCTGCTCGTTCGGCGACACGCATCGAGGCGATGTTCTCGGTCTGGACGATGCTGCACACCTCGGCAAGCCCGAGCGTGGTGAACGCCTCATCGAGCGCGGCTCGCGCGCCCTCGGTCGCGTAGCCCTTGCCCCAGGCGTCCGGGTCGAGCCGCCAGCCGACCTCGACTGCCGGGAGGATCTCGGCCAGGAACGTGGGGACCGAAAGTCCCACGAATCCGACGGCGCGATTGGTTGATCGTTCGACCGCGAGCCAGAGCCCGAACCCGCGCGTGGCCCACGAGTGGACCTGACGGTCCAGGAACGCCTCGGTCTCACTCCGAGTGAATCCTCGTCCGAGCGGGTACTGCCAGACCTCCGGCTTGGCAAACACCGGAGCCAAACCGCTGCGGTGCTCGGCGCGCAGCGGGCGCAGGTCGAGGCGAGCGGTCGTCACGCTTCCGAGCGGTGCCGCGATCGGTGGGTGTTCCGGGCTCGGTTCGGTCATTCGGCGCTCATAGTGCGCGTCGAGTGACCGAACCTGGGTGACCATTGCGCGGGTTTGGTCACTGCACGCTCATCGTGCGCGTCGAGTGACCGAACCTGGAGCAGGGAGGGGAGGCGTCGGGGCAGGGAGAGGGTCAACGGTGGTGGGCTTCGGAGTGGTCCCAGTCGGCGAGGAGGGTGCGGATGGCGGTGAGGAGGATGAGCGGCTGGTCGAGCATGGCGTGGTGGCCGGCCTCGGGGATCTCGATGATGGGTGTGACCCGGCCAAGCATGTCGTACATCGAAGAGCCGATGTCGTCGGTGACCAATCCGAACTGCGAGCGCAGGAGCGCGAGCCGACAGGCGACGTCCTGGAGATAGGGCAGAGCGATCGAGCGCAGGCCCGCGCCGAACTGCTCGAAGATCCGCCGGTCGAACTTCCACTGCCAGCCGTCGTCGACCGGGCGCACCGAGCGACGCGCGACGTGGTCGATCACGTAGTCGAGGTAGTGCGGCTGTTCCGGGACGGTGCGGAAGCGCGCGACTGCGTCGTCGACGCTCGGGTAGGTGCGCGGGCGACCGAACGCCTCACGCAAGTAGTACGCGCCGATCTCCGGGTCCGGCTGGGTGACGGGCGAGTCGCACACGATCACCCCCGAGAGCTTGTCGGAATGGCGCGCCGCGGTCGCGATCGTCACGAAGCCGCCCATGCTGTGGCCGACCACGACCGGTCGGCCCGAGATGCCGCCGTCTTCGGCCACGGCCATCACCTCGTCGGTCCATTGCTCGAGTGCGTACTCGGGCCGATGCGTGCTGTCACCGTGGCCGGAGAGGTCCAGTGCGAGCACCCGGAAGTGGGGTGCAAAGGTCGCCGCAACGTGGGTCCACCAGTGGGCGTGCGCACCACCGCCGTGCACGAAGACGAGACCTCGGCCGCCCGGCTCGCCCCACGCCAGGAAATGGATCGATCCACCGCCGACCGAGACCTCGTGATCGGTGAACGGAACGCCGAGCGCGGCTCGGAACCAATCCGGGGCCGTCGGGAGGGCTCCGATCACGGCGAGTGAGGGGACTTCGAGGTGACGTCGAAACGCCACAGCTCGACCGACTTCACCCGGATCCCGGCGATTGCGGTGAGGAACTGGATGTAGTGGTCCGACTCGGAGTGGGCCTCGATCGGCTTGTCCGATGTCCACTCCTCGAACACCCGGATCCGCCCTGGATCACGGGGGTCGACCCAGAAGTCGTATTCGATGCAGCCGGCCTCGGCTCGGGTCGCGGTGACGAGCGGTTCGACGAGCGCGATCGCGGCGTCGTGATCCGCCGGATCGATCTGGATCTCACCGGAGACGACGATCTTGGTGCTGGGCATGTGAGCTCCTCGTTGGGTCGGGCGCGACGCTATCGCCGGCAGTGTTGCGCGCCGAACGGCGTGAGGTGCACAGTGAGCGTCCGCCGTGTGACCGCGGAACCTCGAGGGGAGCGCGTGTGCAGCCGGTGAAGATCGGAACGTGGAGCGAGGTGCCCGACCGGGAACCGGTCGGCGCAACCATCGAAGGGATCGACCTCGTCATCGTCCGTCGAGGCAGCGAGCCTTCCGTCCTCTACGGGCGCTGCCTGCACCGCGGGGCACTGCTGTGTGACGGAAGCGTCCAGGACGACAACCTGCTCTGTGGTCTGCATGGCTGGGACTACCGGATCGATACCAGGGTGAGCGCGTACAACAACGCCGAGGTGCTCGAGAAGTTCTCGAGCTTCGTCGAAGGCGACGACGTGATGGTGGACCGCGACGAGGTCCTCGACTTCAAGATGCGACATCCCCAGCCCTATGACCCCGACGTGTACCAGGGCTACTACACCGACCCGCACCTCGTTCCCGAGGAACCCTTCGTCGACTCCATCCAGGAGCTCGCAACCAACGGTCTCTCCAAGACCGGCATGCACGGTCCGATGGCCGCGATGGGCGTGTCGCGCGAGGAGCTACCGACCTGGGACGACATTCAGTTCGTCACCGCGCAGCTCGCGCGCCTTCCCCTGCTCGACGACGAGCCCGTCGGCACCGAAGTCTGCATCGGCCCGAACGCCGAGAAGCCGCTCTGGCTCGACATGCCGCTGTTCGTGTCCGACATGAGCTTCGGGGCGCTGTCGTTCGAGGCGAAGACCGCGCTGGCCCGCGGGGCCGAGCTCGCGGGCACCGGGATCTGTTCGGGTGAGGGCGGCTGCTCCCCGAGGAGCAGGCGGAGAGCAGCCGCTACTTCTACGAGCTCGCCTCCGCCCGTTTCGGCTGGGACTCCTCGGTGCTGGCGAAGGTGCAGGCCTTTCACTTCAAGCTCGGTCAGGGCGCGAAGACCGGGACCGGTGGGCACCTTCCCGGCCACAAGGTCATCGGGCGGATTGCCGAGGTCCGTGGTCTCGAGGAGGGAACGGCGGCGGTATCGCCGCCGCGCTTTCCCGACTGGGAATCCGTCGACGACTTCGCGCGCTTCGCTGACCATGTCCGCGAAGAATCGGGTGGCATCCCAGTCGGCGTGAAGCTGTCGGCCCAACACGTGGAGGACGACATCGACGCGGCGCTGCGGATCGGTGTCGACTACATCATCCTCGACGGTCGCGGTGGCGGCACCGGCGCCGCACCCTTGCTGTTTCGCGACAACATCTCGGTGCCGACGATCCCCGCGCCGGCGCGGGCGCGTCGTCACCTCGACCGGCGGGGCCGACGGGACGTCACGCTCGTCGTGACCGGTGGGCTGCGCCAGGCGCCGGACTTTGCCAAGGCCCTCGCTCTTGGCGCTGATGCCGTGGCGGTGGCGAACTCGGCGATCCAGGCGATCGGCTGTCTGGGCATGCGGGCGTGCAACACGAACAACTGCCCCGTCGGCATTGCGACCCAACAACCGCATCTCCGCGCGCGCCTGCCGGTCGACGAGGCATCGAAGCGCCTCGACCGGTTCCTGCGGGCGTCGGTTTCGCTGAAGCAGGTCCTGGCGCGGGCGTGCGGCCACCACCACCTGCGTGATCTCTCGCTGGATGACCTCACCACCTTCGACCGCGCCATGGCCGACTTGTCCGGCGTCGCCTTCGGCGGTGTGGCGTGAGCGCCGACGAAGCCGCGCTCGAATGGTTCCGGGTGGCCGACGCCGGTGACCTGCCCGACGGTCGGGTCCGCACGGTCCACGCGGGGCATCGCAGCCTCGTGTTGGCCCGGGTCGGCGGGAGGTTCGGCGCGCTCGACAACCGCTGCCCGCACCAGGGTGGTCCCCTCGGCGAGGGCTCGATCGAGAAGGGTCTGCTGCGGTGCCCGTGGCACGGCTACGACTACGACCCGCGCACCGGCCGGCCTCCGGGCGGCTTCTCCGACGCCCCCGCGTGCTTCCCGGTCGAGGTTCGAGACGACGGGGTGTACGTGGGCCTCGAGCCTGAGACTCCCCACGAGCGCACGGTCTCCGACGTGATGGTCGAGACGATGGTCGCCTGGGGTGTCACCCACGTGTTCGGGATGGTCGGCCACTCCAACCTCGGTTTCGCCGGCGCGATGCGTCGCCAAGAAGAGGCCGGCAACCTCACCTTCATCGGTATCCGCCACGAGGGTGCCGCCGCGTTCGCGGCGTCGGCCTACGGCAAGCTGACCGGCCGCGCCGCGGCGTCGGCCTACGGCAAGCTGACCGGCCGCGCCGCGGCGTGCTTCGCCATCGCCGGTCCGGGTTCCACCAACCTGCTCAGCGGGCTGTACGACGCGAAGGCCGATCGCGCGCCGGTGCTCGCCCTGTCGGGCCAGGTGCCGTCGAAGGTGTTGGGTCGCGGCGCGTTCCAAGACGTTGATCTCACCGCCGCGTTCGCGGACGTCGCCCGGTACTCCACGACGGTGTTGCCCGACTCCGATCACGCCGAGCTCATGACGCTCGCGTTGAAGAACGCGACCGTGGGTCGCGACGTCGCGCATCTCGTGTTCCCCGACGAGGTGCAGGAGCAACCCGCACGCGACGACGAGCGACCGTCGGGGCCCACGGGCCGGACCGCGCCCGATGAGATCCGCCCGCCCGAGTCGGTAGTCGACGACGCACTCGCGCTCATCGCTACCGCCCGCCGCCCAATCGTCATCGTCGGTCACGGGGCGCGATTCGACATGGACACCGTGGTCGCGCTGGCCGACTCGCTCGACGCCCCGGTGCTCACCACCTTCAAGGCCAAGGGGCAGATCTCCGACCGCCATCCCCTCGGCGCGGGGGTGCTCGGCCGCAGCGGCACTCCGGTCGCGAGCTGGCTCATGAACGAGTCCGATCTGATCCCCGTGTTCGGCGCTTCGTTCTCGAACCACACCGGGATCGCGCCGTACAAGCCGATCATCCAGGTCGACTTCGACCCGATGGCACTCGGGCGGTTCCATCCCGTGACCGTCCCGGTGCTCGGCCACGTCGGCGCCACCGCCCGGCTGCTCGCGGCCCGACTGCCCGAACGACCCGGGGCGAGCGACCAGCGGGCCGACGTCGCCGAACGGTGGGAGATCTGGCGGGCCGAGAAGCGGCGCCGCCTTGCCGACGACCGCGGTGGCGGCATCAGCTCCGCGGCGGTGTTCGACGCGATGAACCGAGTGGTACCCGAAGACGCGGTGATCACCGTCGACGTCGGCGACCACGCGTACTCGTTCGGGCGGTACTTCGAATGCACCCGCCAGTCGGTGCTCATGTCCGGTTACCTCGGCTCGATCGGCTTCGGGTTCCCTGCCGCGATGGGTGCCTGGGCCGCGGCTCCTGATCGGCCGATCGTCGCCGTCACCGGTGACGGCGGCTTCGGCCAGTACCTCGCCGAGATGATCACCGCAGTGAAGTACGGCATGGGTATCACCCACGTCCTGTTGAACAACGGTGAGCTCGGCAAGATCTCCAAGGAGCAGCGTGCCGGCGAGCTCGAGGTGTGGAAGACGTCGCTGCACAACCCCGACTTCGCGGCCTACGCCCGACTCTGCGGCGCTGAGGGGATCCGAGTCACCGAGGCGTCCGACCTCGAGGACGCGCTGGCGCGCGCGCTGGCGCATCCGGGCGCGGCCATGGTCGAGGTGCTCACCGACGTGGAGCTGATCTGACTGTGGCCGAAGACCTTCTCGGTCTGTGGCCGTCGGGCGCCGTGGCTTCGACGATGACGTCGAGCCGCTCGCGGCCAGGCGTGACCAGATGAACCCGCGAGCCGAGGCACAGGCCCGAGTCGGTGACCGGTTCGACGTACGCGTCCTCGAGCCGTCGCCGCCCGCGGTGACGGCCGAGCCGTTCGCCGACGATCCCGTCGCGACCGAGCCCCGCGCCACCGGCGCCCCGGTGTTGAGCCCGATCCCGAACGGTGATCGCACCTGGGACGACCTCGCCGCGGCGGAGCCGGACCTCGCAGAGTTCTGCTCGGCGCGTTGGCTGGGCGCGTGGCGCCCGTTGGAACCCATCATCGATCTCGAGCGCTACGTCCAGACCCGATTGAGCTGGCATGCCCTCGCCGAGCACGTGCTCGCACCGGCGCGCCACGCGGTCAACGCCAAGATCGGCCTGCGGTTCACCCACGGCGGGTTCGGGACACCGTTCTTCGGCACCGATCGCCAGGTGCTGGTCCACGGCGACCGGCTGACCGTCGTGCGCGACGGGGTGGAGACCGATGCACCCGTCACGACGCTCGCTGCGGCCGGCGCAGCGATCGGAGTGACGCCGGGCGCGCCGACCGAGGTCTTCACCCCGACCACCGACGGTGATCCCGAGGCCATGCTCGCCATCGATGCGGTGGCCGCGCAACGTCTCGGGGACTGGTTCGGCTTCGCGTGCTCGCTGTTGGAGACGGTACGGGCCGAGGCAACGGCCCCGAGCGACTCGCCGTCGCTGGTCCAGCTGTGGCCCGAGCATTTCGATCTCGGCGCTGACCTCGGCGACGAGAGCGGCGGTCATCGAGGGACGTTCGGCGCATCGCCCGGCGATGTCGCACACCCCGAGCCCTACCTCTACGTCACCCACTGGAGCGATGTCCCGTCGGATCCGTTCTGGAACGCGACCGCCTTCCCCGGAGCGATCCGTTCCTACTCCGAGCTCGTCGCCGCGCCCGACGCACGAGCCGTTGGACTCGGGTTTCTGCGCGCCGGTCGAGCGGCGCTCGGGGGCGGCTGACCCACCGGCCGAGGCGGTCAGGGGCCGGCCGTCAGCGTGTGGACAGTCGGACCGGCACGATCGTGACCTGGTAGCCGGCGGTGACGAGCCGTTCGCGGAGCAACACGAGGGTTCGGTTCTGCAACACCTCGTCGTACCAGTGGGTCGAGACGGTCTCGGCGAGATAGACCGTGATCGTCGCCGGTTCGTGCTCGGTGCGCAGCTCTTCGAGCCGCTCGAGCAGCGGGGGTGCGAGCGTACGGAATGGCGATGGGATCAGCTCGAGTGGCGGCTCGAGACCGAGGCCGGTCCACTTGTCGTCGAGGACGTTCTCCACGGTCTCGTCGTGGATGTGGAGGGCCACGATCCGGTCGGGCCGGGTGATCTCGGCTGCACGAAGGGTCGCCACGGCGAGTGCGTTGACGTGCATCACCATCACGACCGCAACCTCGTGCGTCGGAGCGGCGAGCGTCTGGCGGACTTCGGCTTCCTCGACGGTGAGCGACCGGTCCGCCCGGTCGTAGCGGCGCCGGACCGACAGGAGCGCGGCGACCAAGATGGGCACGAGGACGATCGGCAGCCAGGCGCCCTCGGTGAACTTGGTCACCGCGATGACGATCAGCACCACACCGGTTGCGGTGGTGCCGATCGCGTTCACCGCGAGCCGTCGCCGCCAGCCCGCGTCCCGCACCCGGCGCTGGTGACGCACCATTCCCGCCTGACTCAGCGTGAACGCCGTGAACACGCCGACGGCGTAGAGCGGTATCAACGCGTTCGTGATTCCGCCGAAGGCGACGAGGAGCACTCCGGCGGCCGTGGCGAGCAGCACGATCCCGTTCGAGAAGACGAGCCGGTCACCGCGGTGGCCGAGCTGGCGGGGGAGGAACCCGTCACGGGCGATGATCGACGTGAGCCGGGGGAAGTCGGCGAATGCGGTGTTGGCCGCCAACGTCAGGATTGCCGCGGTTGCGACCTGGAGCACGAGGTACAGCACGCCTTCGCCGTATACGGCGCGGGCCATCTCCGACAGCACGGTCTGTTTCGTGCTCGGGTACGGCCGGAGCTGCTCGGCGAGCAGCGAGGTCGCGAAGAAGAGGATGCCGAGGATCAACCCCATGAGCAGCAGGGTGGTCGCGGCGTTCTTCGGTGCCGGTTTGCGGAAGGCCGGGACACCGTTGGAGATCGCTTCGACACCGGTCAGCGCAATCGCGCCGGACGAGAAGCCACGCAGCAGCAGGAAGAGGCTCAGCGTCCCGCCCGCCTCGCGTGCGCCCTCGAAGGCGCTCGGGTCGAACGGCACGGGGTCGATGTCGCCGAACGCGCTGCGGGCGAGTCCGTAGCCGAGCATGCCGACCATGCTCGCGAGGTACAGGTAGCAGGGAATCGAGAACACCGCGCCTGAAGTCCTCAGACCCCGCAGGTTGGCCAGCGTGATGACCACCACCGCGGCGAGGCACAGCAGGACCCGGTGTTCACGCAGATGGCTCAGGCCAGGCATCGACAACATGGCGGCGACACCCGCGGCCACGGACACCGCGACCGTGAGCACGTAGTCGACGAGTAGTGACGAGCCCGCGACGAGTGCGGGGATCTCCCCGAGGTTCTCGCGGCTGACGATGTAGGACCCACCCCCGCCCGGGTAGGCGAAGATCGTCTGGCGGTACGAGATCACGACGATGGTCAGCAGCACTGCGACGGCCAGGGAGATGGGCACGAGCTTCGTCAGGCCGAGCGCCAGGCTCGAGCTTCCTGCGACGATCACGAACAGGATCTCTTCGGTCGCATAGGCCGTGGAGGACACCGCGTCGGACGAGAACGTCGGTAGGGCGATCCACTTCGGGAGTCGCTCGCCGGCCTCGGCCGACGTGGCGATCGGTGCCCCGACCAAGGTGCGTTTCAGCAGGCTGGCCACGGCCAGATCCTCGCACGGCGCGGCAGCGTCGAGGGAGACGCAATAACCTCTCGGACCATGCCGCTACCCAAGACCGGAATGCAACGCGAGGAAGTGCTGGCCGATCTCGACGCCATGCGAGCGAACGACCTCGACTGGCGCACGGGTCGGATCTACTCGATGGTCTATGACGCCGGTGAAGACGTGCAGGAGCTCGCGCGTGACGCGGCGCGGCTGTACAGCGCCGAGAACGCACTCAACCCGCTCGTGTTCCCGAGCACCGGCCAGATGCAGCAGGACATCGTTGATATCGCCGCGGACCTGCTCGGCGGCGAGGAGATCGAGGGTCTCGCCGGCTGGACGACCTCGGGTGGGACCGAATCAATCCTCATGGCGGTGAAGACCGCGCGTGACGCGGCCAAACGGTCCCGCGCCGAGACCGAACCGGAGATGGTGCTCGCCAACAGTGCCCACGCGGCGTTCAGCAAGGCGTGCCACTACTTCGGGGTCACGGAGGTCCGAGTTCCGGTCGGTGACGACTATCGGGTCGACGTCGACGCGATGGCCGCCGCGATCACCGAGCACACGGTGCTCGTGGTCGCGTCCGCCCCGCAGTACCCGCAGGGGGTCATGGACCCGGTCACCGAGATCGCCGCGCTTGCAGCCGGCGCCGGCGCCTTCTGTCACGTCGACGCGTGCATGGGCGGATTCGTGCTCCCGTTCCTCGCCAGAGGGGGCAAGCCGATCCCGCCGTTCGACTTCCGGGTACCGGGCGTGACATCGATGTCGGCCGACGTCCACAAGTACGGCTACGCCAACAAAGGCGTCTCGGTTGTCCTGTACCGAAGCGAGGAGCTGCGCAAACGCCAGGCGTTCGTGTTCAGCGACTGGCTCGGCGGGTTCTACGCGTCCTCGGGGGTCTCCGGATCGAAGTCGGCGTCTCCGTACGCGGCGGCGTGGGCGGTGCTGCACTACATCGGCGAGGACGGCTACATCCGGCTCGCAAACGAGGCGTACGACGCGCGGGTCCAGCTCGAGGAAGGGATCCGCGCCCTCGACGGCCTGACCGTCGTCGGTCAGCCCGACACGACGCTCTGTGCGATCGCCGCGCAAGACCCCGAACAGGTGGACGTGTTCTTGATCGGCGACGAGTTGCGCACCCGCGGCTGGTACTTCGACCGTCAGGGCCCGCCCGACAGCCTCCACGCCACGTTGCAGGCGTCGAACGCGAAGCAGGTTCCTGCTCTGCTCACCGACTTCGCCGAGGTGCTCGCCGAGGTCGGGAGCCGTCGCACCGACGATCGCTCCACCGAGTACGCGTCCCTCGAGTAGGTGCCGCGCCGCGTGAGCGCCGAAGGGTTCCACGAGGTTCTCGTCTTCCCGACGTGGCGGGAGCTGGCGCGCCGGCTCCCCCGGTTGCTCGTCGGCATCCCGTGTCTCGGGATCGGCATCGCGATGATGGTGCGGGCGCGCCTCGGCCTCAGCCCGTATGACGTCCTGCACCAGGGTGTCGCCCGCCGGACCGGCCTGTCGATCGGGGTCGTCATCATCCTGGTCGGCCTCGGCGTTCTCCTGCTGTGGATCCCATTGCGCCAGCGGTTCGGCATCGGGACGCTCATCAACACCTTGACGGCAGGGCTCTGTGCCAACGCCGCGCTCGCGGTGATCGAGCCGCCCGAGGTGCTTGCCGCGCGCACGGCCCTGTTGGTCGGAGGCGTCGTTGTCACCGCCTTCGGCATGGGGCTGTATATCAGCGCGGGGCTCGGCCCAGGGCCCCGCGACGGTCTCATGACCGGCATCGCCGCCCGCGGCTACCGGCTGTGGGTGGTGCGCACCGCACTCGAGCTCACCGCGCTCGGGATTGGTTGGGTGCTCGGTGGCGACATCGGGCTCGGCACGGTGTTGTTCGCGTTCAGCATCGGTCCGCTCGGACACTTCTTCCTCACCTGGCTGCACCTCGGCCGCCCGGGCGAGCCCGAACCCGATCTCGGTCCCGGAACGGCGGCGGAGTGACCGACGCTGCGGTAGCAGCTCGGCCGAGAACCGCGCGGGCCGATGGGCTCCTCAGGCAGGGGCGGGGGTACCGGCGGCGAGGGTGAAGAGGCGGCTCCAGCCGGTGGCCGGGATGTGCATCCGCGCCAACATCTGCTCGGCCTCTGCTCGAGCGGCGGAACCCTCGGGAATCCGGGCTGACTCGAGCGCCGAGGCTCGCGCCAGGCGGGTGAGCGCCCAGTCCAACATCGAGCCGGTGGCGTCGGCGCGCGCGACCGTGGCGTCGAGCCGCGCCATGCCCTCGGCGGTGTCGCCCCGCTGGAGCAGTGTCAACCCGCGCGCCAGACCCACCTGGAGCTCGTCGAGGTAGGACACTGCGAGGGGTTCCAGCTCGTCGCATTGCGCGATCGCATCGTCGGTGCGACCGGCGGCGGCGTACGCGAGCGCGAGCGCGATCCCCGCGGCAGGGCTGGGTGCGTGCCAGCGGAGGTTGCCATCGCTCACCTCGAGCGCGGCGAGCGCGTGGTCGATGTCGCCGCGCTGGAGCGCGGCGAGCCCGTCAACGGTCGCGAACTCGGGACCCAACGCGAACAGGGCGTCGGCCTCGAGTCCGATGGCGTGGATCGCGTCGCCCGCGACGGGGTCACCGGCATGGACGAGGAGCTGGGAACGCAACAGCGACACGATCTGGCCGGACGGGGAACCCGCGAGGCGTTTCCCGACGGGGCCCATCTGCTCGGCGACCGCCAGCGCCGCGTCGAGATGGCCGAGGCACAGCTGGGCCCGGGCGATCGGCAGCAGGGCCCGGAGAAGCCCCCAGGCGTCGTCGAGCTCCTCGAAGATCGTTCGTGCCGATTCGGCCCGGTGGATCGCCTCGGCGGGTTGGCCTCGCCACAGCGCGATGTTGGCCAGCAGGACCTGCATCATCCCGAGCGCCCAGTCGTCGTCTGCGCCTCCGAGATCATCGCGTACCTGTTCGGCGAGCCGCTCCGCCTCGGAGAACCGGCCCTGGGTGTAGCGCAGCCATGCCAGCAGTCCGAGCGACCAACCCAAGCCACCCCAGTCGCCGAGCTCGGCGAAGAGGGCGCCCGCTTCGTTGAGGCGAGCTTCGGTGATGTCGCTCACCCCGCTGAAGAACGACACGAACGCAAGCGTCTGCAGCCCCCAGGCTTCACCGCGACGATTGCCGATGGCGCGGAACCGTTCGAGCGCGTCGAGGGCGTCGTGCTCGGCGGCGGCGAGGTCTCCGCCGAACATGGCGACCTGGGCGCGCTGGCGGAGCGCGTCGGCGAGGCCGTCGGGGTCGTCGAGCTCGCGCCAGCGGTCGATGGCGGCATCGAGCGTCCGCCGGGCTCCGTCGATGTCGTTCTCCTTGTAGAACACATCGCCGAGCAGTACGAGTACTCGGGCGAGACACGCGTCGTCGCCCGCTGCCACGGCGCGGGACTCGACGATCGCGAGGTCCTCCCGGGCGCCTCGGGTGTCGCGCAGCTCGGCGCGGGCTCGTGCGCGGCGGTACAGGAGGTCCGTATGGTGCGGGTCGCTCGACGGGACGAGCTGCAGGGTGAGGTCGGACAGTCGCCGCAGCACCGACCAGTTCTCCTCGTCGTCGGCGCGCTCGACAGCCCTGAGCATGAAGGTCCTACCGCGAGTCCCGAAGTCTTCGGCAATGCCGTCGACGTGGCCGAGCTCGGCGACGAGGCCGACGGCTTGGAGGTAGTGGTTGGTCAACGGGCCGAGCACGCGCTCGATCTGGCTCGTGTCGGTCGCCGGATGGGCAAGGACGCCGGTGATGTGGGCGTGGCGCCGAGCCCGATCAGCCTTGGTGAGCGTGCCGTAGGCGACCTCGCGGATGAGCTCGTTGCGGAACGTGAACGTGCCCTCGTCCAACTCGACGAGGTCACGCTCGGCCAGGCGCACCAGTGAAGAGGGGGCAGCCTTCGGGTCTGTGGCCAGGGCGGCGACCAGCTCGACGGGGCCGGAGACCCCCACGACCGCGCAGTCGTCGAGCGTGGAGCGGTCGCCGGGGTCGAGCGTGTCGAGGCGCGCGGTCACGAGCCCGCGCAGGGTGACGGGAAGGTCGGCCGCCGCGGCTGGTTGGTCGCTCTCAGTGATCATCGCCGCGAGCTCTTCGATGAAGAACGGGTTGCCCCCACTGCGTTCGACGAGGAGTGTCACGAGTTCCGCGGGCACGTCGCCGAGCATGGCGCTCGCCATCGCGGCCGCAGCTTCGGCGTCGAGCGGTTCGAGGTTCAACACCGTGGCGTTGTGACGGCCCGGTGGGGGAGACCATCGCTCGTCGAGCTCCGGACGGGCGGTGGCGGCGAGCACGAACGCCCGGTCGTGCAGCGCTGTGAGGAGACGGTCGACCAGCTCGAGGACGACGTCGTCGGCCCAATGCAGATCGGCCACGGTGAGCACCAGCAGCGAGCAGTCGCTCAGCGCGGCGAAGTAGGTGAGCAAGGCGCGGACGGCGTCCTCGCGGGCGCGCGATGGATCGACGTCGGGTGCCGGCCGTTCGAGATCCATGAGGACGAGCAGCCCGCTCGTGACCCGTTCGAGCTCGGGCTCGTTCTCCTCGAGGCCGGTGGCATCGCGCACCGCGTCTCGTGTGAACAGCCGGGCATCTGTGATCTCGCTGGCCGCGTCGACGCCCGTGACTGCGCGCAATGCCTCCGCGATCGGAGACATCGGGTTTTCCTCACCGAAGGGCGCACAGTGGGTGTGCAGCACCGTGGCGTCGTATCGCTCGCGGGCTTCGGTGCCGAGCTCGCGAGTGAGGCGCGTCTTGCCGACACCCGCCTCGCCGCTCAGCAGCACGAGGTGCGCGCGGTGGCGTTCGACCGTGGCGCGCAGCGTGGTACCGAGCACCTCCATTTCGATGCCGCGTCCGACGAGCCGGGTCTTGCGGCGCGGCCCGCGCTGGCCCGGCCGGGTCACCGCCTCTCGGGCGACCCACGCGTCGACCGGTGCTTCTCGACCCTTGATCGCCAGCGGGCCGAGCGGTTCGTAGCGGAACGCCGAACGTGTGGCCGCGAACGTCGTCGGACCCACGACGACGTCACCGGGTGAGGCAGCCACCTGGAGCCGGCTGGCGGTGTTGACCACATCGCCCATCGCGGTGTAGTCGCCCCCGACGCGCAGCGCCCCGACGAGGACCTCGCCGGTGTTGATGCCGACGCGCATCGCGGCGTCGAAGCCGTGGTCCCGTCGCATCGTGGCGAGTGTTTCCTGCATTCGCAATGCGGCCCGTACCGCCCGCTCCGGGTCGTCCTCGTGGGCGACCGGTGCGCCGAACAGGGCGACGATCGCATCACCGACGATCTTGTCGACCTGGCCCCCGAACGCCGCGATGTCGGTCACGAGCCGCTCGAAACAGGAGTCGACGAGGTTCTTGACACTCTCGGGGTCCGCGGATTCGGAGAACGTCGTGAATCCCACCAGGTCGGCGAATAGGATCGTGGCGACCCGCCGCTCGTCGGAGCGAGCCGCGATCGCCTGGCCGCAATTGGGGCAGAACCGGGCTTCCGGCGGAACTGAGATGCCGCAGCCCGAGCAGGTCATGGGCAGAGGATAGGTGGGAGACTGGTGATTGTGGCCCGTTTAGACGACACCGCCATCGCCGAGGCGCTGGGCCAGCTCGCGGGCTGGTCCCGCACCGGTGACGCGATCGAGAAGACCTACGGCCTGAGCTCGTTCGCCGCCGCGGTCGCGTTCGTGGTCCGGGTCGGGTTCCTGGCCGAGCAAGCCGATCACCATCCCGACCTCGACATCCGGTGGAACCGCGTGCGCGTCCTGCTCACCAGCCACGACGCGGGCGGCATCACCGAACGCGACCTTGCCCTGGCGCGCGGCATCGAGGACGAGGCATCGTGATCGCGAACGCGGTGCTCACCACGGCAGTGGTCGTCGTGATCTTCCTGCTCATCGTCGCCCTGGTGCTCGGTGTCGCCATGGAGCGAGGCCCGACGGCCGGCGACGTCGCGCTCGCCTACGAGCTCGCCTGGGATCGGCTCGACCTCGACACGATCTGGACGCTCTCGTCGAACGCGCTTCGTGACGGACGCAAGCGCCACGAGTTCATGAGCGACAAGCGCGCGACCTATGAGGGCCGACCCCGCCTGCGCGCCGTCGTCGAACACGTCGAGATCGAAGCCGTGGCCAAACACGATCGCGGTGCAGCCGCGGTTCTCACCCGGCTCGACCTGCGCGACGAGGCGCCGGTCCACAACGAGCTGCACCTCGAGCGACGGTCAGGATCGTGGAGCGTGATTCGTTACCAGCTGCGTCCGGAGACGACATCGCCGAGTTGAGCCCCGCGCGACAGCCGTGGCCCGGGCCGGGATCGGAGCGTACGGCGCCCTGCGCCGGGCTCCTGTTGACCGGCGGCGCGAGCCGGCGGCTCGGAGCTGACAAGGCGACCGCGGTCATCGGCGGTACCCGCCTCGCCGACCGGGCGGCGCAAGTGCTCGCCGCAGTGTGTGATCCGGTGATCGAGGTCGGCCCGGGGGTCACCTCCCTCGCCGCGTGCCGCGAGGACCCCCCGGGAGATGGTCCGTTCGCGGCGCTGCTCGCGGGCGCGGCGGCGCTCGGGTCCGCCGCGGAGACGGGCGTGGTGCTGTTGGGCTGCGACTTGCCCGGTGTCGACCGTGCCATCGTCCAGCTCCTCGCCGATTGGCCCGGTGCGCGCACGGTCGTCCCGGTCGAGTCGGGCTACCTCCAGTTGGTGTGTGCCCGCTATGGCGCCGAAGCTCTGAGCGTCGCGTCAGCTCTGCAAGTCGCGGGCCCGGCTTCTCGCAACGGGACTCGCGCGCGGTCGCTCCATTCGCTGCTGGACGCAGTCGATTTCGACAGGATCACCGAACCCGTGTGGCGAGCGGTCTCACCCGCGGCCACCTTCGCCGACGTGGACACCCAGGGTGACCTCGAACGCTGGCAGGAGGCTCGCGGCCGGTAGCCTCGCATCGATGCCGCCCGAGCCCGCCGCCCCGCCTGCGCCGGCCGGATCGCCCGCCGGCCGCGCCCGGCCCGCGCGCACGCCGACCACCACCACCCGCGTGCAGGTCTGTGAGGGTGGCGAGCTCTCGGAGCGGCCCGACCGGCTCGTGACCGAGGAGCCGATGGAGATCCGCGTGCAAATCCCCGCGGCCGATGCGACCCCGATCGTTGTCACCATGCGAACCCCCGGCCACGACTTCGAGCTGACCGCGGGTTTCCTGCACAACGAAGGCCTTCTCGCCCACCGTGACGACATCGACTCGCTCGCGTACTGCCTCGCCGGTGACGGCACCCAGGAGTACAACGTCGTGACCGCTCGTCTGCGCGTCCCGGTCGAGCTGGACGCGCACCGACGGAACTTCGCCGTGCACGCCAGCTGTGGGGTGTGCGGCAAGACGACGCTCGACCAGCTCGAGCTGGAGTGCCGACCGATTGGTCGTGGCCCGTACGTGTCGGCGGCGGTGCTGACCGAGCTTCCCGGCCGTCTCCGCGCTGCGCAGGCGGTCTTCGACGCTACCGGCGGGCTCCACGCCGCGGCGCGGTTCGACGCGGGCGGCGCGCTCCAGACCATACGAGAGGACATCGGTCGCCACAACGCCGTCGACAAGCTCGTCGGCCACGCGCTCCTCGACGGCCGCGTGCCGTGCACCGATTCCATCCTGATGGTCTCGGGGCGGATCAGCTACGAGATCGTGCAGAAGGCGGCGATGGCCGGCTTCGCCGTGCTGTGCGCGGTGTCGGCGCCGTCCAATCTCGCGGTGGCGACCGCGGCGCGGCTGGGCCAGACCCTGGTCGGGTTCCTCCGGGGCAGCCGGTTCGTCGTGTACTCGGGTCCCGACCGCATCGAGGGGACCCGGTAGCGATGGCATGGAAAGGGTCGGCCCGGATCAAGGCACCGCGCGGCACGAAGCGAGATCTGTGGGTCGGCTTCAAGCCGTACGGAGTCGGTGAGACGAAACCGAACCACTACACCGCCATGGCGCGAATCGCGTGGCAGAACCGCAGGCACCTCGGCTACGCGTGGAAGATCCTCCGCAAGGGCGTATGTGATGGCTGCGCGCTCGGCGTGGCCGGCTTCCACGACTGGACGATCGAGGGCATTCACCTGTGCACGACCCGCCTCGAGCTGCTGTCGCTCAACACGATGGACGCACTCGATCCGGCGGTCCTTGCCGACGTCGAGACCTTGCGGTCGTATACCGGCAAGGAGCTCCGCAACCTCGGCCGGCTCCCGTACCCGATGCTCCGCCGCCGCGGTGAGCCCGGGTTCCACCGGATCGGCTGGGACGAGGCGCTGACGCTCGCGGGGCGCCGGCTCGGCGACAGCTCCCCCGAGCGGATGGCCTTCTATCTCACCGCCCGCGGCATCACCAACGAGGTGTACTACGTCGCCCAGAAGCTCGTCCGCTTCCTCGGCAGCGCGAACGTCGACAACGCGGCACGCGTGTGCCACGCGCCCTCGACCACCGCGCTGAAAGAGGCGATCGGCGTTGCCGCCACGACGTGTTCCTACACCGACGTCATCCACTCCGATCTCATCATCCTGTTCGGATCCAATGTCGCCAACGCGCAGCCGGTGTTCATGAAGTACCTGTACCTCGCCCGCAAGCGCGGCGCGAAGGTCATCGTGGTGAACCCGTACCGCGAGCCCGGCCTCGAGCGTTACTGGGTACCGAGCAACGCCGAGAGCGCCATGTTCGGCACGAAGATGGCCGACGATTTCTTCTCCGTGCACGTCGGGGGCGACGCCGCGTTCCTGAACGGCGTGCTCAAGGTTCTGCTGGCCGACGGCGCGATCGACCGCCGCTTCGTGCGCGAGCACACCACCGACTTCGCCGAGCTGCTCGACGAGCTGGAACAGGAATCGTTCGACGAGCTCGAGGCCGCCTCGGGCGCAACCCGCGAGGACATGACCCGCTTCGCTCGCATCTACGCGGCGGCGAGCTCGGCGGTGCTGGTGTGGTCGATGGGCATCACCCAACACGAGGATGCGACCGACACCGTCGGAGCGATCATCAACCTGGCCCTGACCCGCGGCAACGTCGGTCGCCCCGGCGCCGGTCTCATGCCCATTCGGGGCCATTCCGGCGTGCAGGGCGGCGCCGAGATGGGCGCGTACGCGACCGCGCTGCCCGGTGGCGTCCCCGTCGAGCCCGCGAACGCCGCCGCGCTCTCGGAGGCCTACGGGTTCCCGGTGCCCGACCTCCCCGGGTTGACCGCCCAGGAGATGGTGGAGGCCGGCGGACGCGGCGGTCTCGACGTCTTGTGGTCGAGCGGCGGCAACTTCCTCGACGTGCTGCCCGATCCGGAGTCGGTGGCCCACGCGCTCGGTCGAGTGCCGCTGCGCGTGCACGTCGACATCGTCATGTCCAGCCAGATGCTCGTCGACCCGGGCGAAGAGGTGCTCCTCCTCCCCGCCGCGACGCGCTACGAACAACGCGACGGTGGCACCGAGACCACAAACGAACGGCGGATCGTGTTCAGCCCTCAGATCGCGGCTCGGCCCATTGGAGAGGCCCGCAGCGAGTGGGAGATCTACGTCGATCTCGCCCGCCACGCCGATCCGGAACGCGCCGAGCTCATGGAGTTCACGAGCGGTCAGGAGATCCGCGACGAGATCGCGCGGATCGTGCCCGCATACGCGGGCGTCGATACGCTCGCCGCAACCGGTGATTCGGTGCAATGGGGTGGCACCCGCCTGTGTGAGGGCGGCTCGTTCCCGACGCCCGACGGCAAGGCACGCTTCTCCCGGGTCGTTCCTCGGCCGCGTGACGTCCCCGAGGGCCGCTTCCTGTTGACCACCCGCCGGGGCAAGCAGTTCAACTCGATGGTGCAGGCCGATCGCGATCCGTTGACCGGCGCGGACCGCGACGCGCTGTTCATCTCGGCCGGCGATGCCGCCGCGCTCGGCCTGGCCGACGGTGGTGCAGTCGTGGCTCGGTCGCCTCACGGCGAGATGGCCGCCCGCCTGCACGTCGCCCCGATCCGTTCGGGCAACGTCGAGGCCTTCTTTCCCGAGGCCAACGTGCTGCTTTCGGCCGGCCGCCGCGATCCGGATTCCGGTGTTCCCGACTACAACGCCGTGGTCGAGATCGTGGCGCGCTGATGCCACCCGACGAGCTGCTCGCGCTCTTCGAGCGCATGGCGACCGCGGTCGGTGACGCGCTCGCGCCCATCGCCGGGCCGGCACGACGCGCCCGCACCGCCAAGCCGGGTCAGTACGCGATCGACTTGGTTGCCGACGCCGTGGCGCTGCGCGAGCTGCGGGGCGCGGGCCTCGCCGTCCTCTCGGAAGAGTCGGGCCGAACCGGGCCGACCGACTCTGCGTACACGATCGTGCTCGACCCGGTCGACGGCTCGACCAACGCCTCACGCCACCTGCCGTACTGGTGCACGTCGATCTGCGCGCTCGGGCCCGACGGTCCGGAGGTCGCGCTGGTCGTAAACCAGGCGACGGGGGTGCGTTACCGCGCCATCCGCGGGCGGGGTGCCACGCGCGACGGTGTGCTGATCCGCGCATCCGATGCCACGACGATCGAGAGCTCATTCGTTGCGCTGTCGAGCATTCCGGCCCATCCACTCGCCTGGAAGCAGTGCCGCATCCTGGGGTCGGCCGCGCTTGCGCTGTGCGACGTCGCCACCGGGGCGTTCGACGCGTACCTCGATCTCGAGTCGATGCACGCCCCGTGGGACTACCTCGGCGGTCTGCTCATTGCGTTCGAGGCCGGCGCGTCGCTGCGCGACGCTCAGGGCCGTCGGCTCGACGTCGCCGATGCCGACGCGCGCCGCCAGATCGTGGCTGCGGGCACGCTCGAACTGCTCGACCGGCTCGCGCCGACGGTGCGAGGCTCCGAATGAGCCCGACGGGCGAACGAGCTGGCGGATCCGGCGACCTCGACGCCCACCTCCGTGCAGCTGTCGACGCGGCGCGCGCCGGCGGCGAGATCATCACGACGTCGTTCGGTGACCCCGCGAACGTGCGGTCCAAGGCGCCGGGTGACTGGGTGAGCGACACCGACACCGCCAGCGAACGGGCCGTGCGCGCGGTGCTGGAACGAGCCGCACCGCAGATCCCGGTGTTCGGCGAAGAAGAGGGCGGCGAGCGCGCCGCCTTGGGCTGGATCGTCGATCCGCTGGACGGCACCTCGAACTTCCTGCACCGCTTTCCTGTCGTCGGCGTGTCGATCGCCCTGGTCGCCGACGGTCGCCCGGTCGTGGGGGTCGTGCACGCGCCGCTGCTCGACACCACATTCACCGCGGTTGCCGGCGGCGGCACCTACCGCGACGGGCAGCGAATCTCGGTCAGCGACCGCGAGCCCGAGTCCGCGATCTGCGCGACCGGCTTTCCGTTCCGCCATCCCAAGCTGCGGCCGCGCTACCTGCCCGTGCTCCACGCGGCGCTCGAATGCTTCGAGGACCTGCGCCGCGCCGGCGCGGCCAGCCTCGATCTCGCCTGGACCGCAGCCGGGGTCTTCGACGGCTACTTCGAGCTCGCCCTCGGCCCGTGGGACGTCGCCGCCGGCGCCCTGTTGGTCCGTGAAGCCGGCGGGATCGTCACCGATTGGGCCGGTGACGACCGCGCCTGGCTCGACTCCGGCAACATCGTCGTCGGTAACCCGGCCGTCCACGCCCGGATCCTGGACCTCGTGGGTGCCACCGAGGGCTAGCCGATCCGGCACGATGCCGGGCCCGCCCGGCGGCCGGCCAACCTGGGGCCAGATGCCGCCCGCAGGGGCCGACCGTTAATTCGCTTGACCCGGTCGCGGGTGTCTGCTCGACTGCCTCAAGCCCGCGGCGGTAGATGCCGTTGTAGGCTGAGCGAGCTTCACCCGACGACATTCGATCCAACGGAGACAGGAATCCCGATGACGACCGCCTTCGACGCACGGCCCCGGTACGTGGCCTCCGCCGTCGACGCGCGCGTCACGGCGATGGGTGCCATTGCGCCGGTCGGATCCTGCCCGTGGTCGATGCACACGCTCTCGGGCAGCACCACCGACCGCAAGCACGTGCGGCCTCGGTGCCCGGTGATCTCTCCCTAGCAGTCAAGAACTGCGCAGGAGCTCACCAGGCCGCCGGGGCAACCCGGCGGCCTTTCTGGTTTTCCGGGATGTTTCCAGCAATCGGATCGACCAACGACGAACCAAACCAGAAGAACCGACCCGGACCAAGAAGCCAGAAGCCCAAGGCAACGAGACCAGGAGAAGTAGCGAGATGTATGCGCTGCAGGAACAAGACGAAGACGAAGCGTGGCGAGCCGAAGCCCGATGTCGGGACGGCGCGGCCGCACTCACGGAGCTGTTCTTCTCCGAACAGCTCGATGACATCGGCCGAGCCAAGGCGTTCTGCCGCGGCTGCGCGGTGCGCGAGGAATGCCTCGACGCCGCGATCGGACGGCAGGAGCCGTGGGGCGTGTGGGGCGGCGAGCTGCTCGCCAACGGCAAGGTCCTCGCGCAGAAGCGCACGCGCGGTCGTCCGCCGAAGGTGCGGCCGCCCGAGATCGTGGAGTGGGAGATCGAGGTCCGCTCGGCCTGATCGCCGACTCCATGAGGCAACACCCGAAATCCGCCAGAACGGCGGGTCGGGGTGACGCAAGTGACAGTCGGGACGTTGTCCCCCCGGCGTCCCGAAGGCGAACCCCGACCCGCCGGCGGTCAACTCCTCCCGGCTGCCCCGACGCCGGCGGCCTCCCGGTACGGTTAACCGTTCCGGGCGCTTAGCTCAGCTGGCGAGAGCACCTCCCTTACAAGGAGGGGGTCGGGGGTTCGAGTCCCTCAGCGCCCACCC
>DASRPD010000063.1:0-42497 GCA_035646535.1 Acidimicrobiia bacterium | reverse complement strand
GGGTAGCCGTTCAGCCGCTCCACTCTGCAACGGTGGCGACCATGCGGTCGACGTGGTCCGAGTAGAGCGCGTCGAGGCCCATCGACAGCACCGTGCGGATGTGGCGGACCTCCTGGACGTCCCAGGCGAACGCGGCGACGTCGAAGCGGTGGAACAAGCTGACGAGCCCCGTCGACCACTCGGTGTGGTGCATGTTCATCGCATCGATCCCGAGGTCGGCGAGGTCAGCCGCGTGCCGTTCGAGGGGCCGGTCGATGGCTCGGCGCCGCTGTGAGTGCACGAGGTGGCACCGCACCTCATCCTTCCTGAGCTCGCCGAGCAGCGAGAGGCTCGGGGTGCACAGCCAGAGCCGACGGGCCGCACCGAAGGACTCGGCCACGTCGATCATGGGTCGCGCGGCGTCGCGGGTCTTGACGTCGATGGACAGCTCGTAGTCGGTGCCGAGCTCCTCGTAGAGGTCGGCAAGTCGCGGGATGCCGAACGTGGCCAGCCGCGCCGCTCCGGAACGGCCGACGTGGACCCGACGCAAGCCGTGCCGGCTCACCTCGTCGTGGACGAGGACCACCTCTCCGTCGGAGGAGAGCCACGCGTCGGACTCGAGACCCCGTGCACCGCGCTCCAACGCCCGTTCGAAGGCAGCCGGCGTGTTCTCCCGCTCCTCACTGCGGGCGCCACGGTGGGCGAACGTGATCACGTCGGACGGCAGGCTCATGGCTTGATCGTGGCAGAGTTCGCGGCCGAATCCTGTCCGAATCGACCCCGTGACCAGAGACCGGGGCTGACGAATCATGCGATATCCAGTCCCGATCATCTCTCAAGCAAGCCCGCAGGCGTGTCGATGGCATGCCCAACGGAGAAGAGGGAGGGCACCTGACGTGACCAGCATCCGAGCCAACTGTCCGAGCTGCGGCGACGTGCAGCTACGAGCGACTGATCTCGTCGTGCGGGTGTGCTCGGACGACGAGTCCGGCTCCTACTGCTTCCGGTGCCCGTCGTGCGAGCACGCGGTCGCCAAGGAAGCCAGTCGACGCATCGTGGACCTGTTGGTGTCGTCAGGGGTCCGCATGCAGGTCTGGCGCCTCCCGGCCGAGCTGGCCGAGCACCGCTACGCTGGCCCACCGATCGCTCCCGATGACCTGTTGGATTTCCACCAGTTGCTCGCCGGTGACGCATGGTTCGGCGAGATCGCCGCGCTGGTTCGCCGCGGGGCCTCCCGGTAGGGTCGGTGCCGATGTCGCTCCTGTGGATATTCGTGATCCTCGCCGTCGTCGGTGGCGGAGCCATCGTGTTGGTTGCCGCTCGACGAGTCCACGACGGCGTCGGGCCCGCCATCGAGTCCTTTCGCGAGTTCCGGGACGCGATCGGGCCTCGGGTCGCAGCGTTGCGGGTCGAAACCGACGCGACGCGAGCCCGGATCGAGCGGGCCAATCTCCAGACCAACCAGCGGAGCTGACGCTCCCGCTCGCCCAAGGTCGACGCGGCGACCGAGGCGGCGACCGAGGCGCCGGGAGCTACGATGGGCCCGTCAACCGGCGGTCGAAAGGAGCGTTCCGTGCCCTCGCTCGGGCCCCTCGAGATCCTGGTCATCCTCCTCGTTGCTCTGCTCGTCTTCGGGCCGAACAAGCTGCCGGACATCGCGCGCCAGGTCGGCAAGGGCATGGCCGAATTCCGGCGGGTGCAGCACCACCTCCGCCGCGAGGTCGACGACGCCATGCACAGCGTCATGAGCGAGGGCACGAACCAGCCCGACCCGACCTCCGACCCGGCCCTACCCGGCGAGGTGCTCGACGTGACCGCGTCGGCCGTGGAGGGAGCCCCGAAGCCCGAGACGGAGGTGGCCGAGGCCCCCGCCGGCCCGGATGCCGCCGCTCCGCCACTCGCGGACGATCAGCCGCCACCACCGACCTCGCCACCACCGACCTCGCCACCACCGACCTCGCCCGAGGCCTCGCCCTCCTCGCCTGCTGATCCCGAAACGCGCTAGAGCACTCTCGGTGAAGCTGCGAATCCCGCGACGGTCGCCGCGGCCGCACGAAGGTCGCATGACCGTGATCGAACACCTGGGGGAGTTCCGTCGCCGGTTCATCATCTGCATCATCGCCATCGTGATCGCGGGGATCTTCTGCTTCATCGTCTCTCCGACGATCATCAGCTTCCTCGTCCGCTTCTATCGGGACGCGGTCGACGATCCGGACAAACAGCTCCAGTTCCTCGGACCCCTCGACGCCTTCGCGATCCGCCTCAAGATCGCCACCTACGGTGGGATCGTCCTGGCCCTGCCCGTGTGGCTGTTCCAGCTCTGGCGTTTCATCACCCCCGGCCTGAACCCGTCGGAACGGCGCTACGCGGTGCCCTTCGTGCTGTCGTCGATGGTGCTGTTCGTGTTCGGGGCGGCCGTTGCGCTCTACACCCTCGCGCCGGCACTCAGCTTCTTGTTGACGATCGGGGGCTCCGACCTCCGCCCGGAGCTGACCGCCGAGAAGTACATCTCGTTGGTCTCCCTCATGATCGTGGCCTTCGGAATCGGTTTCGAGTTTCCTGTCATCTTGACCTTCCTGCTCTTGGCCCGGATCATCACGACGAGCCAGCTGCGGAAGTGGCGCCGCTGGGCGCTGATCGGGATCTTCACGTTTGCCGCCGTCATCACCCCGAGCCAGGATCCGTACTCGCTGCTCGCCATGGCGGTGCCCATGTATCTGTTCTACGAGGCGACGATCATCTTGGGGAGAATCTTGAAACGATGAGCCCTGCCCGCCAGACCCGCAAGACCAGCCAGAGGACGAGTCCCAAGGCCACTCCGAAGCGCGGCCGCTCGGCCCGGGACGACTGGAAGCCCGGTCGCCCCCGCCACGAGGTCGTCAAGGCCTGGATCGCGGGGTTAGCGGTCATCGTCCTCAGCGCCGCCGCGGTCGTCGTGCTGGGCCGCGACAAGATCTGGACCGACGACTCCCCGACGGAGCAGATCCCGACCTCGCCCCTCGTCACGGCGCCTACCGGCGACCCCACGACACCACTGCCGTCCGACACGAACCCCCCCGGCGGGATCACGTTGCCGGGGGACCCCTCGAGCTCGTCGAGCACGCTTCCGGGCGCACCCGCGCCGTGACCGACGTCCGCCGTGCGTTCGAGGCCGCGCGGACCTTCCCGCTCGATCCGTTCCAACTCAGCGCACTCGACGCGATCGACGCGGGGCGCTCCGTGCTGGTCGTGGCGCCCACCGGCTCGGGCAAGACGGTGGTCGCGGAGTACGCCATCGCCCGAGCCCTGGCGGGCGGAGCGAAAGCCTTCTACACAACACCCTTGAAAGCCCTGTCGAACCAGAAATACGGCGACCTCGTCCGCGAGCACGGTGCTCCCAACGTGGGGCTCCTCACCGGAGACAACTCGGTGAACGGTGAGGCCCCGGCAGTCGTGATGACCACCGAGGTGCTCCGTAACATGATCTACGCCCACAGCCCGGCGCTCGTCGGCCTGCGGTGGGTCGTGCTGGACGAAGTCCACTACCTCCAGAACCAATACCGCGGGGCCGTATGGGAAGAGGTGATCATCCACCTGCCGCGGGAGGTGGGTCTGATCTGTCTGTCCGCGACGGTGTCCAACGCCGAGGAGCTCGCGGACTGGCTGCGCACCGTTCGGGGCGACACGACGGTCGTGATCGAGGAGCAGCGCGCGGTGGAGCTGACCAACTATTACCTCGTCGAGGAGCGGGGGGGCGGCGCGCTGGCGCTCCTGCCCACGTTCACGCCGGGCGAGGGGGGCGAGCCTCGCCCCAATCCGGACGCGGCCCGTCTCGACGCGCGCGGCGGTGGCGATCGTGGGCGTCGGCACGGTGGCCGCCGCGGACCGCCGGGCCGGCGGTCGACGAATCGTGGCCTGCGACCGCCGCGCCGCTCTGACTACGCCGAGCTGCTCGCGCACGAGGACATGCTCCCCGCGATCGTCTTCGTCTTCAGCCGGGCGGGGTGCGACCAGGCAGTCCAGCAGTGCGTCGCTGCCGGCCTGCGGCTCACCGACGCCGGCGAACGAGCCGCGATTCGCCGCATTGCCGACGCGCGCACGGAGTCGCTGAGCGATGCTGATCTCGCGGTGCTGCGGGGTGCGGAGTGGCGCGAGGGTCTCGAATGCGGGTTCGCCGCCCATCATGCCGGAATGGTCCCGCCGATGAAGGAGGCCGTCGAGGAAGCGTTCGCGGCCGGGCTCGTGAAGGTGGTGTTCGCGACCGAGACCCTCTCGCTGGGTATCAACATGCCGGCGCGCTCGGTCGTGATCGAGAAGCTGTCCAAGTTCACCGGCGAGCGCCACGAGTTCCTCACCCCCGGCGAGTACACCCAGCTCACGGGGCGCGCGGGCCGGCGGGGAATCGACGACATCGGCTACGCGGTCGTGTGTTGGAGCCCATTCGTTCCCTTCGAGAAGGTATCGGGGGTCGCGTCGCGCCGTGCCTCGGCGCTGACGTCGTCGTTCCGGCCGACCTACAACATGGCGGCGAACCTGGTCGACGGCTACGAGCCCGAGCGGGCACACCAGCTCCTCAACCTCTCGTTCGCGCAGTACCGAGCGGATCGTGACGTGGTTGCGCTCGAGCGCCGCCTCGAACGTGACCGCGCGCTCCTCGCCGGCCACGCCGCCGAAGCCACCTGTGACCGCGGTGACGTCGCGGAATACCGAAGCCAGCTCGCCGAGGCCAAATCGACCCGACGCCACGCGGGGGAGCGGTCCCGGAGGCCGGCTGCGGTTGATCCGGACGCGCACCCTGTGGCGGCCTGTCCCGACCGAGGTCGGCACCTGCGAGCCGCGTTCGCCGCCGCGCGGGTCGAACGCGATCTGACTCGGCTGACTCGAAGGGTCCGAGGGCGCAACCAGACGCTGGCCCGCCAATTCGATCAGGTGCTGCGCGTCCTCGAGGCGTGGGGATTCACCGACGGATGGGCGCTCACCGGCGCCGGTCGCTTGCTCATGCGCCTCTATTCGGAATGCGACATCCTCGTCGCCGCGGGCATCCGATCCGGTCTCCTGGACGGCCTCGGTCCCTCCGAGCTCGCCGCGGTCACATCCTGTCTCACGTTTGCCCGCCGCGGCGCCGACGGCGCGCCGCCGCGCGCTCCGGCCCGATGGCCGACCACCGCGGTCGGTCGGCGCTACCGCGAGCTCGAGCGGATCTGGCGTGAGCTGGCCAACGCCGAAGACGATGCCGGACTCAGCGAGACCCGCGCACCGGACCCCGGCCTGACCGCGGCCATGTATGAGTGGGCGGAAGGTGACGACCTCGCGGTCGTTCTCGAAGACGACGACGAGCTCACCGGCGGAGACTTCGTGCGCAACGTCAAGCAGTGCATCGACCTGCTGCGCCAGATCGGTGATGTTGCCCCCGATCGCGCCACCGCCACCGCCGCGCGCACCGCGGCCGACCGGTGCTTTCGCGGCGTCGTTGCCGCGTCATCGGTCGTGCCGTGACCCGACGACTCTCGGTTCGGCAGCCGCGGTGACGATCGAGAAGGGCCGCCTCTGGGGCCGGGAGCCGTCGGGACCGCCCGACCGCCACGTCACGGGCAACGACGCCGACCTCGCGCGCTGCGTGACGATTCCGGGCGCCGAGCTCGGACGACCGCCCCGATCGGTCAGGCCGGCCCTCCTGAACTACCGACCGACCCCCGACGCGGACCTGGCTCGCGCCCTCGGCCTTGGTCCCGCCGGTCCCGGCGGCAACACCGAGGTTGTGCTCGACGTGCTCGTGATCCAGCTCGACGACCCCCGGGTGCGGCCCGTCGTCGCGGTGAACGCGGTGGAGATCGGCGCGGTCGCGGACCGGGCGCGACGCTGGAGTCGGCGGGTCCCCGTCACCGTCTCGATCGACGACCGGCCGGGCTGGTCGGGTCAGGCGACCGGGCTCCTCGTCGCGAACGGCCAGTTCCTCCGTGGCGCCGACGCGGTGCCTCGCGGGCATCCCGGCGACGGCTGGGCCGAGGTCAACGTCTACGCCATGGGCACCGGCACTCGCCGCGCCATGCGGGGCCGCTTGGCGACCGGTTCGCACGTCCCGCACCCCGAGATCGTCGAGCGGCGGGGACGTCGAATCGAAATCGAGACCCGGCGGCCGGTCCCCGTCGTGGCCGACGGTTCGCGGGTCGGCACCGCCGCCGGCCTGGTCATTCAGGTGCTGCCCGGAGCGCTGCGGCTGCTCCTGTGACCGTCCGGCCCATCCCCCCCGGGCGAGCGACCCACCGGTAAGATTTATCGTCCATGGTCTACGCGGAGGAGCGCTTCACACCCGACGAGGCGGCGGTCCTCCGGCCGTATTTCACGAACGTCGATCGACCGGTCTTCGCCATCGTGAACCTCCCCGAGGTGGTGAAGGGCGCGCTGTTCGCCCGGTATTCGCGCAGTCCGAAGAGCCTCCGTCGGCTGTTCCTCGACGAGTTCGTCGGTGATCTCGACCTGACGGGCGATCTCACCGTCGACGCGACCGTCGGTCTTCGACGAGCCGAAGAGCTGTACGAGCGCGTCTTCCTCGAATACGGCGACGACTCCGTTGCCCAGCTCGGCGGCGTCCACCTGGCGTGTGAGCAGGCGTCGAATCTGCTCACCAAGGTCCTCGAGTGGGGCCGGATCATGTCGTACATGGAGCAGTCGACGCGCTACATCCCCTACGACACCCGACTCGGCGGTCGCTACCGGTACTTCCGCGATCCCGACGTCGTCGGCTCATCGATCGGCGCACGCTACGTGGCCGACATGGACGGCCTGTTCGATACCTACGTCTCATTGCAGCCGCAGATGGTCGAGTGGGCTCGGCGGCGATACCCGAAACATCCGGACGACTCGGACTTCGTGTACAAGCAGAGCATCAAGGCGAAAGCATGTGACGCGGTGCGGGGCATCCTGCCCGCCTCGACCCTGTCGAACGTCGGCGTCTACGGATCGGGCCAGGCGTTCGAAGCGCTGTTGCTCCGCATGCTGGCCCACCCGCTCCCCGAGGCCCGCAGCTACGCCGTGATGATGCTCGAAGAGCTTCGCAAGGTGATCCCGTCGTTCGTCGCTCGCGTGGACCGGCCCGATCGAGGTGGCGCGTGGGTGGAGTATCTCGAGCAGACCCGCACCGACACCCACGAGATCGTCGGCGAGCTGTTCGGCCAGGCCGACCCCGAACCCCGCCCCGGCGTCGTGCTCACGGATTTCGACCCGGAGGGCGAGGACAAGGTCCTCGCAGCCATCTGCTATCCGGTCACCCAGCTTCCCGAAGACCAGGTACTGGCTCGGGTCCGACGGCTGTCCGCCGACGAACGCGTCGCGTTGCTGCGTGCCGCGGTGGGCAACCGTGACAATCGGCGACACCGCCCGGGTCGGGCCTTCGAGCGGACCGGATACCGGTTCGACGTGCTCGCCGACTACGGCGCATTCCGCGATCTCCAACGCCACCGGATGCTCACCATCGAATGGCAGTCGTTGACGCCCCATCACGGCTACGACATTCCCGAGGCCGTCGCCGAAGCGGGTGTCGATCGCGACTTCGTCGACGCGATGACGCGATCGGGGGAGCTCCATGACGAGCTCGCCCCACAGTTCCCCGCCCAGTCTTCCTATGCGGTCGCGCTCGCGTATCGGATTCGATTCGTGATGCAGATGAACGCACGTGAGGCGATGCACGTGCTCGAGCTCCGGAGCTCCCCGCAGGGTCACCCGGCGTATCGGCGCGTCGTGCAGGAGATGCACCGCCTCATCGCGGAGGAAGCGGGCCACCGCGCGCTGGCCGCGACGATGCGCTACGTCGACCACGCCACGTATGACCTCGAACGCCTGGAGTCAGAACGCGCGGCCGAACGTCGCCGCGCGGCGCGTTGACGCAGAGTTTTTTCGCGGCCCGCTGACCTGCTTGGACGCGCGCCGGTGCAGGTCACAGGCAATGGGCGCGCGCGTGCTCCGGCTTGACAGCACCCCGCCCCGTGGCGCGGAATAGATGCGCGCCACCGCACAGCCGGATTCCACCGGTCGCGATGGCGTCGTCGGAAGGGGGCGGGGCCGACGCGGGCGGCGCAGGAGACCCAGTAGAGAACGCTGCAATAACCCCGCCGTGCGCTACGGCGCGGGCGAGCCAGTGGCCCCAACGGTTTCCTGTGCTTCACCGCACACCCCGCCCCTCTCCGTTCGGATCCGGGCGACGCATGTCGGCCGGGATCGGGTCGCCCTCGGCGACCGGGAATGCCCGATTCGTGGCGGTGGTTTGGTCACCAGTTCGCGGGGTTATACTCCGCGCCCCCGGGGGCCTGTTCGGGTCCCTCTCGGTCCCTTCCCGACCAAGTGAGCGCATGAGCGACAACGATCTCGACGACGATGACCAGAGCCCCAACGGCGAGGCAGCCGGGGGTCCCAACCCAGCAGGTGCAGCGCCCGCGGCCAAGAAACGTCGCGCGCGAAAAGGTGGCCGTACCAAAGGCCTCAAGGCCAGCCCCGCCAAGGCCAGCCCCGCCAAGGACGATGAGGACGATCACGTCGTGGACCTCGAAGAGGAGCTCCACCCCGACGACGTCGAGGACGCGCTCGACGTGCTCCTCCAGGAGAAGACGGCCAGCGAAGGCCTCGACGTGGACGAGGCCGAGATCGAGGCTGATGACGCCGAGCCGGGGGAGCGCGGCGCCAACCGGATCGCACCCCGCCAGGCGGACGAGTTCCTGTGCTCCTCGTGCTTCCTCGTCGTGCCGCTGAGCCAGCTCGCCGACAAGAAGCGGCAACTGTGCCGCGACTGCGCCTGAGGCCCAGCCGACGCACCCTGGCTCGCGGTGCGGCCGCCGCCGCATCGGGACTCGCCCTCTCCCTCGCGTACGCGCCGTTCGATCTCGGTCCGATCGCGCTCGTCGCTCTCATTCCGCTGCTCTGGGTGTGGCGCGACGCCCGCTGGCTCGAGGCCGCAGCGCTCGGCTACATCGCCGGGCTCGCGTTCTTCGCGGTGAGCGTGTCGTGGGTCGTCAACGTGGGCGTGGTCGCGGTCCCGGGCCTCGTGGCCGGCCAGGCGCTCTACTGGGGGGTCGTCGGAGCGCTCGTCGGACTGATGACTCGGCTGCGGGTGCGCTCACCCTGGACGATCGCAGCTGCCTGGGTCATCCTCGAAGCCGCACGGGGTTCGTTCCCACTGGGCGGGTTGGCGTGGAACGAGGTCGGCATGAGCCTGCACGATCTCCCGGCGGCCCGGGCGCTCGCGACCGTCGGCGGAGTGCCGCTCGTCTCGTTCCTCGTTGTCGCTCTGAACGGCTTTCTCGCGGATGGGCTCGCGGCCGGGCGCTCGCTTCGCGTCGCGGGCGACGGGTGGGGTGCCGGGCTGTGGCCACTGGCCGCCGCCGGTCTCGGCGTCGTGTTCGTCGCCGGCGCCACGGTCGGCGCAGTGGTCACGCGGTTCGATCCCACGCCGACCGGCGAGCTTCGCTACGCCCTCATCCAAGGCAACGATCAAGACCGCCGGCTCACCCCCACCGAGATCGCCAATGGGTACCTGACCGAGCGCCATCTCAGTCTCGCGGACCAGCTCGAGGGCGACTACGACCTCATCGTGTTTCCGGAATCGGCCTTCGAGACCGACCCGGAGACCGACCCCGCGTTGCGAGCACGAATCACCGCGCTGGCCCGCCGTCACGACAGCGTCGTTCTCGTGAACGCGATCACCGGTCCCGCCGATGCTCGACGCAACACCAACCTCGCCTACAGCCCCGATGGCCGGCTCATCGCTTCCTACTCCAAGCAACACCTCGTACCGTTCGGCGAATACGTGCCCTTCGGCGGGTGGCCGCGGAAGCTGGTCCCGGCCTTGGAAGCGCAGGTGCCGTACGACCTCGTACCCGGCGACGAGACGGTGGTCTTTCCTGTCGGTGGCCACCAGGTCGGAACGGTCATCTGCTTCGAATCGGCGTTCGCGCCGCTCGTGTACGACTCGGTCCGCGACGGCGCCGAGATGATCGTGGTGTCGACGAACAATCGCAGCTACCGACGCTCGGCCCTGTCGGCCCAGCATCTCGCCACGAGTCAGATGCGAGCAGCCGAGACGGGACGGCCGATCCTGCACTCGTCCATCTCGGGCATCACCGGGGTCATCGACGCCGAGGGCAATGTCGTTCGTACGACCTCGTTCTTCGAGACCGCCGTCGTCGAGGGCACGGTCACCACCACGACAGGTGAGACCCTCACGGTGCGGTGGGGACCGTGGGTGGTGTGGGTGAGCCTGGTCGTCGTTGGGGTGGGTCTGGTGGTCGGCGGGGTGCGCCGTACAATGACAGGCCGCAGCTCATTGATCGGTCCGTCGGGAACAGGGGAGCAGGCGTGAAGGAGTCGCCCGTGGAACGCGCGCTCGAGGTCGTCGTCTACGGACCGCTCGGCGCCGCGTTGTTCGCTCGTGACGCGATGCCGAGCTTCGTGAAGATGTTCGTGGCGCGCGGGCGATCCGCGCTGGACCAGCAAGTGCATCAGGCCCGCACGGTCGGGCAGTTCGCGGTGAAGTTCGGTGGACCCGCGGTGCAACAGCGCGTCGAAGAGGGAGTCGCCGCCGCGCGCGCCCACGCCGAGAGCACGGTGGCGTCGCTCGCGATCGGCGGGCCTCGTCCCGCGTCATCAAGTGCGCCCCGACGTAATGGCGACCGACCATCTCCAGCCGCCACGGATGACGCGGCGGCTCCGGTGAGGCGGGCCACAACCGTCGCGACACCGTCGCCCGCGACGGACTCTCCGTCAGTGAGTGAGCTCGCGATTCCCGACTACGACGAGCTCTCGGCCAGTCAGGTCGTCCAGCGCCTGGAGGGGCTGAGCCGGTCCGATCTCAAAGCCGCGCGTGACTACGAGACTGCTCACCGCGGCCGCCGGACGATTCTCGGCAAGATCGCGCAGCTGCGCGCGTAGCCGGGTGGAACGCGCGCGCGCCGCGATCACCGAGGACGCCGCGGCAATCGCGGACCTGACGACCATGCTCGCGGCGGAGCTTCAACCGACCCGAGGCGGCGACCTGTGGTTCCGCCGAGAGCGCAGGGAGCCGTTCGGGATCGAGCGATGTCTCGCGCTCATCGCTCGAACCGATGCTCACGTCGCGGTCGGCACGGTCGACGGTGTCGTCGTCGGCTTCGGTGTGGTGGAGCTCGAGGTCCTCCGAGATGCGACCACGCTCGGTCGCGTGACGGAGCTGTTCGTCGACCCCGGTGCGCGCGCCGTCGGCGTCGGGGAGGTCTTGATGGAGGCGCTCCTCGGGTTCTGTTCCGAGCACGGCTGTGGCGGTGTCGATGCTCGGGTGCTCCCGGGCCATCGCGCCGCGAAGAACTTCTTCGAGGGTTCCGGCTTCACCGCCCGGGCGATCGTCATGCACCGCACGCTCGAGCCCTGATCGACCGGACGTTTGGTTCATAGCGGCCCAGAGGGACGCGAGCCCTGGACACCCGCGGTTGAATAGGGTGAGCGCGGACGCGAGGAAACCGGAAAGGGTCGTGTGCGGCGCAAGGTCTCCAAGCCTGAGCTGGAGTGGAGAACGGCCACCATCGAGCAGGTCGCCGACCTGCGTCTGTGGGTCGCGGCGCGCGTCCCCACACGGCACGCGCAGGCGATCTGTGAGTGGCTGTTCATGCTCACCGACCCGAAGGCGCCCAAGGTGTCGAAACGGCACCTCGAGCTGTATCGCCGCCTGCTGAGGAGGTACGGTCCGCCCCGCCGTACCGCAGCCGCGCTCAACGTGGAGCAGACCCGCTCCGAGGTTCGGCACCGCCTGGCCGAGATGGCCGACCGACCACGGACCGCTGGGATCCGACCCGTCGACGACCCGCCCCAGGCGGTCGTCCCGCTCCATCCTCGGCCGGTCCTGGGTGACACATCGGACGCCGATCACGACATCGACTCCTCCGACGCCTCGGCGCATCGGTTCGACCAGGCCTGAGCGGTCCTCGAGCCGGCTTCAAGCCGGCGGGTGAACCCGCCGATGCATCGGCAAGCCAGCCGAGCAGGACGGGACTGTGGGGCACCGACGACGAGACCCTTGGTTCGACGAGGCGTGGCGTGCTGCCAGCGCGGAACAGTTCGCCGATCTGGACGCGTGGCTTCGCCAACGCATCCCCGCCAACGAGGCGGACAGCATCAGCGCGTGGGTGAAGACCCTGGCCGGCGCTGCCGCGCCGGGCGAGAACGGTCGTTATCCGACCCGTCGGCGAATCGTGGCCTACCGCAACGTCGTCGAGGGCTACGGACCGCCCCGGGTCACCGCCTCACCGCCTTCGGGCTGATCGCCCGGTCACCCCGCTACGATCGGCCGATGGAGATCCTCTGTGCCGGCTGTGGCTGCGTGGTCGACTCGGGTGTCCGGCTGACCCCATGCGGCAAGGCCGACTGTTGCTGCCGCCACCTGCGACCCTTGAGCGACTGTCCGCCCAGTTGAACAAGGTGGGCCCGGGGCTGGTCCTTGAAGCGGGCATCGGCAGTGTTCGGATTGAATCGCAGCATGACCACGATGTCCGGCGAACCGGGTCAACCCCACTCTGCCACTTGACGTGGTGAGAATGGACATGCGAGGCTACGGAGCGTGGCGGGCAACGGGGTTCGGCGGGTACAAACGGCAGAGGCGGCGGTTTCGATCGCGGCCTTTACGGGGATGGCCACGGTCGGGTCCAACGGTTCCCCAGCAGGCGCAGCGTCAGATCGTGTATCGGGTGTCGACCTTGGGTTGACCTTGCAGAGATCCGGTCGCCGGGTGCTGGAGAATCAGTGGCGAGTGTTCAAGTTCGATCCGGTTCCAGACCTGGGCGGTTCGCCCTTTCTTGCGGCCGGCGAGCTGGCCAACTCTCACCTCGACGGATGCCCGCTGCCAACCCAAGGCACAGCAGTGCCTCTCGAAAGGAACGAATCATGAGAAAATTCCTTGCAGCGTTGAGCGCCGCTCTCTCGCTCACCATCGTGTCGGTTGCGACGCCAGCCTCGGCTGCCAAACCCGGATCAGCCACAACAATTCAAAGTGGTGAACTACTGAATTCTGCCGGGGAAGTCATCACCGTTGGATTCGATGCCTGGGGATACAACTATCAGGGTCACATGTTCAACGGCAAATACTGTGATGCATATCGAGACGCATCGTGGTGCCAGCCTTACAAGGACATCAATCTGTCTATGAAGTGGAACGATGCCTGGCTCGCCAACACAGATGTCACCGACGACAGCGACGTTCTGCTCGACCGGCACCTCGGTTTCGCGACCTACATTGGCTCAGGGGCATGGGTGACGAACCATATGTCTGGGGTAAACGATGACGGCACTGTCTGGACCTCCTTCGTGAAAATTGTGGCTGCACCCGCAGACGCAAATCTGAACGCCGGGGTCTGGTACACGGCCGGCGGAGTCGAGCTCGGCTCAGAAATCTGGGGAGAGTTCTTCATCGCCCAGGAGGTAACCAACGATCCGAGTACTGGCGAGCATGGCGCTCAGTACATCAGTCCCTTCGGTCCGGGATTCGGACACATCTAGCCAAGCAACACCTCCAGGATTCGGGGCCGACGTCACGTACGTCGGCCCCGTTTCCTTCTCCTGTTCCTCGGGCGCTATTGGGGCTCTACGCGTCTGAGCACGGAACGCGCCGAGGGCGGGTCCGGATGCGTGACGGTGATGAGCGGGTCAGATGCTGACCGCCCATAATCCTCGTTATGTAAACCTACGGGTTGGAGCTCTCCGCCCTACCCAGTCAGCCCACCGGGTTTGTTCACTCGGCGCTCAGAGTGCGCGTCGAGTGAACGAACCCGGGAAGAGGTCGGGCGCCGGGCCGAGCCAGATCAGCTGTCGGTCAAGCATCGACGGCGTCTTCTTCGTTGTCCGACACCGGCGGGCACGAGCACATGACGTTGCGGTCGCCGTAGGCGCCGTCGATGCGGCTCACCGGCGGCCAGTACTTGTCGCCGCGCAGGCTTCGCAGCGGGTAGGCGGCGAGCTCGCGGGGGTAGGCGCGGGCCCACGAGTCGGCCGACACGTCCTCCGCCGGGTGGGGTGCGCCCCGCAGGGGACTCGCGTCCGCATCCCACTCCCCTGCCTCGACCCGGTGGATCTCGTGGCGGATCGCGATCATGGCGTCGCAGAACCGGTCGAGCTCGGCGAGCGGCTCGGACTCGGTGGGTTCGACCATGAGCGTTCCCGGGACCGGGAACGACATCGTCGGCGCGTGGAACCCGTAGTCGATGAGGCGCTTGGCGACGTCGTCGACGGTGACGCCCGTCGTCTCGGTGATCGGGCGCAGATCGAGGATGCACTCGTGCGCCACGAATCCGTTCCGGCCCGTGTAGAGCACCGGGTAGTGCTCGGCGAGACGCCGGGCGATGTAGTTCGCGTGCAGGAGTGCCGCCCCGGTTGCCGCGGTGAGCCCGTCGGGGCCCATCAACGCGAGGTACACCGCTGAGATCGGCAGCACCCCTGCGGAGCCCCACGGAGCGGCCGCGATCGCGCCGATCCCGGTGTCGGGTCCGGCCGCGGCGACGAGCGGGTGATTGGGCAGGAACGGTGCCAGGTGAGCGCGTACGGCGACCGGGCCGACGCCGGGACCGCCACCGCCGTGGGGGATGCAGAAGGTCTTGTGCAGGTTGAGGTGGGAGACGTCCGCGCCGAACGCTCCCGGTTTGGCGACCCCGACGAGCGCGTTGAGATTGGCGCCGTCGAGGTAGACCTGGCCACCGTGAGCGTGGGTCACCTCGCAGATCTCGGTGATCCGTTCTTCGAACACACCGTGGGTCGAGGGGTACGTGACCATGAGCGCGCCCAGGTCATCGGCGTGGGCCGCGGCACGGCGTTGGAGGTCCACGAGGTCGACATTGCCATCGTCGTCACAGCCGACGACCACGACGACCATCCCTGCCATGGCGGCGCTCGCCGCGTTGGTGCCGTGAGCCGAGGACGGGATGAGACACACCTTCCGACGGTTGTCTCCTCGGCTGTGGTGATAGGCACGGATCGCGAGCAGACCCGCGAGCTCGCCCTGTGAACCTGCGTTCGGCTGGAGCGACACCGCGTCGTATCCGGTGATCTCGCACAGCGCGCGTTCGAGGTGTTTGAACAGCTCGAGGTAGCCGGCCGCTTGGTCGAGCGGCGCGAACGGATGGAGCCCGGCGAACGACGGCCAGGTGATCGGGATCATCTCGGTGGTCGCGTTGAGCTTCATGGTGCACGAACCGAGCGGGATCATGGACCGGTCGAGGGCGAGGTCGCGATCCGCGAGGCGCCGCAGGTAGCGCAGCATCTCGGTCTCGGAGTGATGGCGATGAAACACGGGATGGGTGAGGAAGTCCGATGTACGCCCGAGGGCTGCCGGGATCCCCCGCTCCCCCTCCGCGGCCGTATCCGGGTCCTCGGGCGCCTCGCCGACGCCGAACGCGCCCAGCACGGCGTGCAATGTCGCGTCGGTGGTCGTCTCGTCGAAGGTCACTCCGACCGTGTCCTCGTCGACGAGTCGCAGGTTGATGCGCTCGGCGCGGGCTGCGCCGAGCGCATCGGCGGCGTGGCCCGGGACGCGCACCTGCACGGTGTCGAAGAACGTGTCCGAGGCGAGGGTGAGGTTCCCGGCGCGGAGCCCAGCAGCGAGACGGGCTGCACGGTCGTGGACCTGGCGGGCGATGGCGCGGAGCCCGTCGGGACCGTGGTAGGTCGCGTACAGGCCGGCGATCACCGCGAGGAGCACCTGCGCGGTGCAGATGTTGCTCGTGGCCTTCTCCCGACGGATGTGCTGCTCACGGGTCTGGAGCGCGAGCCGCAGCGCAGGCCGACCCGCCTCGTCGACCGAGACGCCGACCAGGCGGCCGGGCAGGCTGCGTTTGTGAGCGTCGCGTGTGGCGAAGAACGCCGCGTGGGGTCCACCGAATCCGAGTGGCACACCGAAGCGCTGTGCGGAACCAACGACGACGTCAGCGCCCATCTCGCCCGGCGGGGTGAGCAGGGTGAGCGCGAGCAGATCGGTCGCCACCGCGACCATCGCCCCGCCCGCCTTGGCTGCGTCGATCACCGGGCGCAGGTCCTGGACCGTGCCGCTGCTCCCCGGGTATTGGAGCAACACACCGAACACACCCGCCGCGGCGAGATCGTCGGGGAGCTCCGTGGCGGGGTCACCGACTCGGATCTCGATCCCGATCGGCTCGGCCCGGGTCGCCACGACATCGAGGGTCTGGGGATGGCAGTCCCGGTCGACGAAGAACACCGACCCGGCCTTGCGGTTCAGACGTTGGCAGAACGTCATCGCTTCGGCTGCGGCGGTGGCCTCGTCCAGCAGTGACGCGTTGGCCAGGTCCATACCGGTCAACTCGCTGACCATCGTCTGGAAGTTGAGCAGCGTCTCGAGTCGGCCTTGGGAGATCTCCGGCTGGTACGGCGTGTACGCCGTGTACCAGGCAGGGTTCTCCAACACGTTGCGCAGGATCACCGCGGGGGTGATCGTGTCGGCGTAGCCGAGGCCGATCAGCGACGTGTACACCTCGTTGCGATCCGCGACCGCGCGCATCGACGCCAGTGCTTCGGTCTCGGTCTGCGCGGCGGGCAGGTCGAGCGGGTCTCGCGTGCGGATGGACTCCGGCACGACAAGGTCGATGAGGTCGTCGACTGACGCGACGCCGAGCGTGTCGAGCATCACCGCTTGGTCGGTGGGTGTCGTGGCTACGTGGCGGTCCACGAAGCCGGATCGGCCGTCGGTGGTCATTGCATCGTCTCCCCTGGTCGCGCGCGTCGGGTGGCTGGTCCCCACTCTGTCGCGGTACCTGAGAGATTCACCGGCCGCGAGGCGGACGGCTTTCCCCGTCGGTGAGACGGCGAACCGTCTGCTCTCCAGAGGTGCCTCACCCGGGCGGTTCGGGTGCCTGAGAGATTCCGGGGAGGTTGCTCCTTCGGCGCCGAGTCGCACCGTTCCGACGGTGTGTTCGGCTCTCCCGCCCGAGGTCGACGGCTTTGGTGCCCAAGCTAGCCGCGCGCCGGCGATCCTGACACGAACGGCAGGTCGACAACCGTGGCGGCCAACCTCCGGCCGCGTACGTCGACGTCGACGCGCTCACCGAGGCAAGCATCGGTCGGTAGGAACGCGAGGGCGATGCCATGGCCCAGAACCGGTGAGAAGTTCCCGCTCGTCACCTCGCCGATCGTGGTGTCGCCGCGCTGGACCGGATAGCCGGCGCGGGGGAACTGGCGGCCCTCGAACGCGAGCCCGCGCAGGCGCCGGGCCACGCCCGCGTCTCGTTCGCGTTGCAGCGCGTCGCGGCCCCGGAAGTCGCCCTTGTCGAAGCGGACGACCCAGCCCAGCGCGGCCTGGAGCGGCGTGATCCCCGGCCCGAGCTCGTGACCGTGCAGCGGGAGGCCGGCCTCGAGGCGCAGGGTGTCGCGCGCGCCGAGCCCGGCGGGCACGATCTGCTCGCCGACCAGGGCCTGCCAGCACGACCGCGCCCCCCCCACGGGCACGTGGAGCTCGACGCCGTCCTCGCCGGTGTAGCCGGTACCCGCGACGAAGCCGGTGTGGCCGTCCCAGGCGAAGGGCTGCACGGCGAAGCGGGCGACGTCCGCCGCGTCGGGGGCGATGGCGCGCAGCCGGGCGCGAGCTTCGGGGCCCTGCACCGCCAGCACGGCGCGCTCCGCCGTGATGTCGGTCACCGTCGCCTCGCCATCTGCGAGCGCGGCCGTGATGCGCTCTGTGTTCGACGCGTTCGGCATGACGATGAAGTCATCCTCGCCGACCCACCAGACGATGATGTCGTCGACGACGTGGCCGTCATCGGCGTCGAGCAAGTGGGTGTACTGGGCCCGTCCGGGTGCGATCCGTCCGAGGTCGTTGGTCAGCGAGCGCTGCAGCAGCTCGAGCGCGCCGCGACCGGAGACCCGAAGTGACCCGAGATGTGAGACGTCGAAGACCACGGCGGTCTCACGGCATGCCCGGTGCTCCGCCAGCACGCCCGTGTACTGGATGGGCATGTCCCAACCACCGAACCCCACCATCCGGGCACCGAGTGAACGATGCTCGGCGTCGAGCGGGCTGTGGCGCAGCTCCTCGGGCGCGTGGAGGGTCATCGGGTTCAGTCAGGCTCGCCGCGAGGATCGGGTGCAAGGCGCAGCGGCCGCGGCGGACCGAGCTGTTCGGAGAGCTGCGACGGGGCCTCGAGGCCGTACTTCGCCAACAGGTGGAGGTAGTCACGTTGATACATGATCTTGATCTGCACGTCCGGCTCGAGCTCGCGGAGACGACGGGCCTTGCGGTTCTTCTTGGTCACGAGCCGCTGGTTGAGCGTCGTGATCTCGATGTAGAGGTCGTAGGCCGGGAGGTAGAAATCCGGCGTGAACGCCTGCATCGGGTTTCCTTCGCGGTCCGTCTCGAGCGTGAAGGTCTTCGGCTCGTACTCCCAGACGATGCTGTAGAAGTCGAGCAGCTTCGCGAACTGCCGCTCGGAGTTGTGTGCGAAGCGCACCAGCTCGTGTGGGAGCGTGTCACCCCCGTGCGGAAGAGCCTCGTCGGCGGGAATCGTCAACCTCCTCCGGCCGCCTTGGCCCGCCCGCGCCGAGCAGGGCGTGACTTCTCGGGAACCTCGGCGTTCGATCCGTCGAGGTCGTGGATCGTCGCGTCGAGCTCGGCGACGACCGGGCCGAGGGGAACGATGTTCAAGACGCCTTGGCCGTGGCGGACGAGGTCCACGATGTCGTCACCGCTCCGGGCGAGCACGGACCGTGACCCGTCGAGCACCAGGCTCGCGGACGCGAGGTCACTGCCGAGGTGGTCACGCAGGTAGTCGATCGCCTTGCGCGCCGTCTGCAGTGCCACGCCGGCGTCGAGGAGGCTCTTGATCACCTTCAACGCGACGAGGTCCCGGTACGAATAGCTCCGCTTCGTGCCGCTGCCCTTGGCCTCGGCCAACGACGGCCGGAGGAGGTCGGTGCGGGCCCAGTAGTCGAGCTGACGGTACGAGATCCCGACGATCTCGCAGACCTGGCGGCCACGGAAGCCGATCTCCTGCCAGTCGCTCGCATCGGAAGCGCCCGTTGCCAGCCTTCCCTGGGCCATCGGCTCGGACGACCGGGCGCCAGACTGTGCCGCGGGCCGTTTGGCCGATGATCGAGACGATGGCTTCGCTGACGCCTTGGGCATGGGGAAGGCTCCTCCGAACGGCTCGGTGCCGGTCGGGCGCCCGAGGACTACACGGACGTAACTACCAGCATGTGACGGTATACCTGACCCCTACCGGCGCGTCAACGTCAAGCTCTGGTCGAGGCCCGGATCCAACTCTCGACGTCGCGTGGAGGGTGAGGGTTCCTGCGCTGGTCAGGGGGCGGTGCGGGCCGGTGGGCATGCAAGCGCGCCGAGCGCGGCAAGTTGGTCGTCGGAGCCGATCGCGATCAGGGTGGAGTCGGACGCCAAGGTCCAGTCGGGCTCGGGATTGCTCACGAACTCCCCCGACGCGACCCGAAGCCCCAGGACGAGCGCGCCCGTGTGCTCCCGGATGCCGGCGTCGGCGAGTGTCCGGCCCACGAGCCCGCAGTGCTCGTGGAGCGCGACCTCTTCCAGGCGAACCTCGACCGCGCCGCGCGGGGAGACGACCTCCATGAACCCGGCCACGGTCGGGCGCAGGGCGAAGCCGACGAGGTGTTCGGCGCCGAGGCGGAGCGGATTGACGACGTGGTCGACACCGGCGCGAGTCAGCTTCGCCTCCGAGCCGGCCGAGTTGGCGCGGGCGATGATTCGTACCTGCGGTGCGAGCGACCGTGCCGAGAGCGTGCACGAGATCGCGTCGCCGTCGGATTGGACGCTGATGACGACGACCGAAGCTCGCTCGATTCCCGCCTCGTTGAGGACGTCATCTTCGGTCGCGTCGCCACAGACGCAGTGGAAGCCGGCCTCAGCGGCCGCTTCGATGCGCGCCGGGTCTTGTTCGACGACCACGACGACGTCGCCCTCGGCGGCTACGGCCCGGGCGATCGACCTGCCCACCCGGCCGTAGCCGCAGAGCACAAAATGGCCCGAGAGCTTGGCGATACGTCGTTCCATGCGGCGTCTCCCGAATCGATGGATGGATCCCTCGACGAGCTCTTCGAGGGCCCCTCCGAATGTGAACAGCGCGGCAGCGACACCGACGATCATGAGAAGAATCGAGAAGACACGCGCGCTCGTGTCGAACTCGTGGATCTCGCCGAAGCCGACCGTCGTGATCGTGGTCGTCGTCTGGAACGCGGCCTCGATGAGGCTGTAGTCCTCGAGGAGCCAAAACCACAGCGTGCCGGCGATCCCGACTGCGGCCAGCAGGGTGAGGCCGGCACGGAAGCGCCGCCGTCCGTTCACTACTGCGCGAAGTCCTCCGGGCGAACCTGTTCCAGAAACTCGCGGAACATCTCCACCTGATCGTCCTCGTCGTCACCGTCGAACAGCACGCCGGCTTCGTCCATCACGGCCTCATCGACGAGGATCGGCACCGTTTCCGGATAGCGGACCGCCAGCGCGATGGCGTCGGAAGGACGCGAGGAGATCGTGGACGTGCCCTCACCGTGGATCAGCTCGATCTCGGCGAAGAACGTGCCGTCGTGCAGCTCGGTGATCGCGACCTGCTGCAGGCGGGCGGTCAGCCCTTCGAGCACCGTCCGGAACAGGTCATGGGTCATCGGGCGGGGGGTCTCCATTCCCTGGAGCGCGTACACGATCGCGGTCGCCTCCGGAGGCCCGATGAAGATCGGGAGATAGCGCTCGCCGTCGTCCTCGCGCAAGAGCACAATCGGTTGGTTCGTGGGCACCTCGAGCCGGACACCCACGAGCGACACTGAGATCATCACTCGCACCTCCCGGCCGTAGCTCCGGACAGACGCAGCCAGCGTAGCTCCGGACAGACGCAGCCAGCGTACCACCAGCGGTCGGCGCGGATGGTCGGGTTCAGCAAGGTTCTTGGCGGTAGAGCTGGTCGACGAACCTGTCCGGATCGGCCTCGACCGAGGCCCGTGACGCCTCGTACACCTCCGGGACGTTCCGGTACAGGTCGAGGTGGTGGAGTCCGTAGCCGAGCGCGTACACGTCGGGGATCTCGATGCCCCGATAGTGGACCTCGAGCGGCACGATGCGCCGCACCGGCCGGTCGAGCAGTGCACAGACCCGAACCCGACGTGCGCCACGCTCCTCGAGCTGGCGCACCAGGTAGCCGAGAGTGAGCCCGGTATCCACGATGTCCTCGACGACGACGAGGTCGGCACCGGTCACGTCGTTCGCCAGATCGTGGGTGATCCGTACTCGGCCGGAGTCGGGTGCGTACCGGGAGAGGGCGATGAACTCGAGCGTCACCGGCACCTCGTGGACCTGCCGAGCCACGTCCGCCAGGAACAACAGCGCGCCCTTCAACACCCCGACGAGTACCACGCCGTCCGGGTGATCCGCGGCGATCTCACGGCCGAGCCTCGCGACGTGCTCGGCGATTGCCGCCCGCCCCACCAGGAGCCGAGCGACACCCTCGCTCGCATCCGGCGCGCGTGGTGTCGATCGGCGCGAGCGGCTCACTCCCCGAGCAGCTCGCGCGCGGCCTGGCGGAGATACGCGGTGCGAAGCCCCCGCCCGAGCTTCGCGAGCTCGGCAAGCTGTTCCTGAGCTCGCGCCCGAGCCTCGGGGTTTCGTTGCCGCAACAGGGCCAACAGCGTCTGCTGGTAGAGCACGGCCTCGCGCTCGGCGAAGGCGCGATACATGCGCAGGTGGCGCGCCTGGATGCCGTGCTTGGCGAAGCCCGAGGCGAGGCGGGCCACGGCGAGCGCATCTTCGTCGAACAAGCCCGGGCCGTCGGCGGCGGTCGTCGGCCATACGAGCCCGTAGGACTCGAGCTCGGCCAGTTCGGCGTCGGTGAGCCCCGCGGCGAGGGCGAGCTCGTCACGGGTGAGGCTGGCCCCGGTCGGGCTACCAACGAGGTCGTCGGCGCGACCGTCATCCGGAGGAGGTCCGGCCGGAGCGCCGCGCTTGGCGGCACGGCGGCGCTTGGTCGCGCGCTTGGCGGGCTTTCCCGGTACGGGCTGGGAGGCGGCAGGGTCGGCCGGACCGTTTGGCGCGTCCTGGGTCGCGTCGAGCAGACCTCCGCCGAGCTCGAGCTGTTCGAGCCGTGTCTTGATGACCTTCAAGGGGAGGAAGTTCTCCTTCTGCTCGCGGAGGATCCACCGGAGGCGATCGACGTCGGCCTCGTAGAACTTCCGGTATCCGGAGGGGGTTCGCTCGGGGTCGACGAGACCCTGACTCTCGAGAAAACGAATCTTCGAGATCGTGATGTCGGGGAACTCGTCGCGCAGCAAGCCGAGCACGTCGCCAATCGAGAAGTGGGCTGCGCCGCCATCCGTCATCAGCCGGCGGCGAGGAAGGTGAGCACGAACCGGCCGATCCGGATCTCGTCGCCGCTGTTGAGCGTGACCTCGTCGACCCGCTCAGCATTGACGTAGGTGCCATTGAGGGACCCGGCGTCGCGAAGGATGTAGTCGGAGTCCGAACGGGTGACCACCGCGTGGCGGCGCGACACGGTGATGTCGTCGAGGAAGATCTCGGAATCGGGGTGGCGCCCGGCGGCGATCTCATCTCGATCCAGGCCGAAGATGCTGCCCGCATTGGGCCCCCGGCGGACGACGAAGACCGCGGTGCCCTGGGGCAGCTCCTCGACCACGGCCGCGAGCTCGCCCGACGGGTTCTCCGACACCGCGGTGATGTTGGCGGTCGCATCTTCTCCGTCCAGGACCGTGCCACAGGAGGAGCAGAAACGAGCCGACGATTCGTTCGAGTGGCCGCACTGGCGGCAGATCATCCACAGAGGATAGCTCCGGGCCCGCCGCTCGACATCGACCAGAGGTTCAGCCTTCGTCCACCATCGCTCGGTAGGCCGCTGCGTCCATGAGGGCGCCCAGCTCGGCGGGATCGGTCATCTCGATGGAGAAGAGCCAACCACCGCCGTAGGGGTCCTCGTTGAGACGTTCCGGTGCGGTCTCGAGCTCCCCGTTGACCTCCACGACAGTGCCGGCGACCGGGGCGTAGATGTCCGACACCGATTTTGTCGATTCGACCTCGGCACAGGCGGTCGCCGGTTCGAGCGCGGCGCCGACGTCGGGCAGCTCGACGAACACGACGTCTCCCAGGGCGTCCTGGGCGTAGTCAGTGATGCCGATCGTCGCGCGCGAGCCGTCGACCCGAACCCATTCGTGCTCGGCGCTGTATCGCAGATCCTCGGGGAAATCCATGAGCGCGCAGCCTAACGACCGGTTCGCGTTCAGCCCAACATGTGCTGGATGCGAACCGCGTACTCCCGGGCCCGCCGGCGCGCATCTTCGTCGCTGCCCGCCTCGGCGAACACGTGGGTGACCGGGTCCTCCGGGTCAGGAAGCACGAGTGCCCACCCGTCGGGCTGGATCACCTTCACGCCGTCGACCAGATCGACCTCGCGACCTTCTGCATGTTCGAGCATCTCGCGCATGACTGCGCCCTTGTGCTCCCATGGCGTGGGAACTTCCTCTCGGGCGAGGTGGACCTCGGGCAACGCGGCGCGCACAGCCGAGAGGCGGTGGCCCGTGGCCGCGAGGAGATCCAGGAGGTTCACGAGGGTCGCGGCTCCGTCGTAGGCCGAAAGGAACCTCGGCCAGATGAACCCACCGTCGACCGACGCGGCGAAGTCCACGCGGGAAGCCACCTCCATGAGCTGCGCGTCCGACCGCTTCGTCCACACGATGTCCGCGCCGAAACGCCGGGCGAGGTCCAACGCAATGTGACTCGTCGACACCGGCAGCGCGATCTGCGCACCGGGTTGTGCCTCGGCAACGAGGGCCACGAGTGCGAGCACGCCCTCGTCGGAGCTGAGCGCACGACCGGTGTCATCGATCAGGATGGCGTTCTCTCCGTCTGCGTCGAGCACCATCCCGAGGTGGCTCCCGGACGAGCGCACGAGATCGCCGACCGTGCCGGCGCGAGCCCGGACGTCCTCCGCGGCGACCGCCGCCGACGCGGTGCTCGCGAAGGGGTTCACCGCGAGCACGTCGGCGCCCAGCTTGGACAACACGCTCGGCATGACGAGCGACGCCGCACCGTTCGAGTAGTCGAGGACGACCTTGAACCCCCTGTCTCGCACACGCTCTGCGTCGACCGACCCTTCGAGCGCCGCGGTGTAGAACTCCAGCGCGCGGGGCGGATAGACGATGTCACCGATATCGCCGGCGAACGCTCGCCGGAAGTCTTCACGGGACAGCAGCCGCTCGATCTTGCGCTGGGTGCCCTCGTCGATGTCGCGCCCGCTCGAGTCGAAGAACCGGATGGTCACGCTGGCCGGGTCGCCCGGCATCAGTCGGACGCTGAAGCCACCTTGGGCGAGCGAGTTCTTCACCTCGAAACGCGTCAGGGGGACCGTGGCGAGCTCGACGTCATCCACGGTGACTCCGGCCAGGTTGAGCCCTCCGCTGATCGAGTGTTTCAGCGCTCGCGCCACCCGGCTCGTATCGCGACTGGCGACAACGGTCGATCCCTTCTTCAGCGCCGAGCCGTAGGCCATTGCCAGTCGCGCCGCCCGTTCCGCGGTGATATCGACGTTGGCGAGACCGCTCACCCCGCGCCGACCGAAGCGGGTCCGGGCGCCCCGGCTCTCCCAGACGATCGAGTCGTTGATCACCGCGCCGGGCTCGACGGTCTTGAACGGGTACACCTTCACGTCGGAATTGATGAGCGCGTAGTCGCCGACGAAGCACTCGTCGCCGAGCACGGCACCTTCTCGGATCCGGGCGTGGGCGCGGATGTCGCCCGAGCGGCCGACCACCGTGCCGCGTAGATCAGCGTTGGGGCCGACATAGCCGTGGTCGTGTACAACGCTGCGCTCGATGTACGCGTCCGTCTTCACCACGACGTCGCTGCCCAGGACCGTGTACGGCCGGAGCTGTGCGCCCGCCTCGATCCGGCAGTTGTCGCCGATGACGACGGGCCCGGACACCGACGCAGCGGGATCCAGGTCGGCACCCTCGCCGAGCCACACTCCGTCGGAGAGCTCGAAGCCGTTGATGGAGACCCGAACGCGCCCGTCGAGGATGTCGGCGTGGGCTCGTCCGTACGCTTCGAGCGTACCGACGTCTTCCCAGTACCCCTCGACGACGTGACCGAACAGGGGTTTGCCCCGCTCGAGCACGACCGGGAAGACGTCACCCGAGAAGTCGACCACCTCGCCCTCGGGGATGAAGTCGAAGACCTCGGGCTCCAGCACGTAGATGCCGGTGTTGATGGTGTCGGAGAAGACCTGGCCCCACGTCGGCTTCTCGAGGAACCGCTCGATCGAGCCGTCGGCCCGGGTGATGACGATCCCGAACTCGACTGGGTCCTCGACCCGTTTCAGAGCGATCGAGCCGAACGCGCCCGCATCCCGGTGGGCCTGCACGAATCGGGTGAGGTCGATATCGGTGAGGACGTCACCCGAGATCACGAGGAAGGTGTCGTCCAGCTCTTCGGCCGCGTTGCGGACCGACCCGGCGGTACCGAGGGGGCTGTCCTCGCTCGCGTAGCGCATGCGCACGCCGAAGTCGGACCCGTCGCCGAAATAGTTGCGGATCTGGTTGGCGAGGAATGCCACGGTCACCACGATGTCGTCGAAACCGTGTTCGGCGAGAAGGTGGACGATGTGTTCGAGCATGGGCCGGTTGACCATGGGAAGCATCGGCTTCGGCTGGTTGCTCGTGAGGGGACGCAGGCGAGTGCCCTCACCACCGGCGAGGATGACCGCTTTCACAGCGCTCCTTCCGCGGCGCGCGCCGCTCGTCCCTCACGCAGAGCGCGGCGCGCGATCGGGACGTATCCCGCGGCCGCGTAGTAGCTGAGCACCAGCCCACCCACCGTGAAGCACCAGGTGACGAACAAGAGGATGCTTCGGCCGATCCCCGGATCGATGCCGCCGGCCAGGAGGAAGCCGGGCAGGGCGAACATGAGCGCCAGCGTTCCGGCCTTGCCCGTCCATTGCACGTCGATTCGCCGCGCACCGGCCGCGGCCAGACCGAGCGTCGCCACACTGATCAACGCCTCCCGGGCGAGCACGACGACGCCGACCCATATCGGGACGGTGCCGTCGATCAACAGCCCGATACACGCCGCGATGAGCAGGATCCGGTCCGCGACGGGATCGAGCACCTTGCCGAGCTCGCTCCCCTGTCTGAAACGGCGCGCGATCCAGCCGTCGATCCAATCGGTCGCGCCCAGGATCGCCAGCAGAATCGCCGCGGTGACGCGGGCGCCGTCGGCGAGGAGCCACAGGAAGACGGGCACGCACAGCAGACGGCCGAGGGAGATCAGATTGGGAATCGTGAGGATTGGACGATCACCCACTGGTGCGTCTGCGACCACGACTTCAGGGTAGGTCGACCTGCACCACGGCACGAGCCTCCAGGATCGGGCGGATCCGGTCGCGCACCGCGGCTTGGTGCGCCGGGTGGTCTCGGTAGCGGGCATAGTCCGCGACGGTCTCGAAGTCGGCCACGATGCCATAGCTCGCGTTCGGGACGACACCGAGACCTTCCTGGCCGGTGAGACCAAGGTCTTCGCCGAAGCTGTACGACCGGATCTCGGGGATGACCGCGGGAAGAGCCGCGAGGGAATCACTCACCGCGGCGCGCTCGGCGGCCGTCGCGTCGGACCGGAACGTGAGCACCACGATGTGTCGGATCACGCAACGACCACGGTACCTTCCTCCAGGCTCCGAGGGCGTGGGTCAATGAATGGCGCCGCTGCCGTCGCGGAGTGGCCCGGCGGTCGTGCGGCCGGTGCGGACGGCGATGATCTCGGCGCAGATCGCCACCGCGGCCTCTTCCGGCGTGCGCGATCCGATGTCGAGACCGATCGGCGCCATGACGCGCGCGAGCTGGGCCACGGTGACACCCGCCTCGCGGAGCCGCTCGGCGCGTGCAGCATGCGTTCGCCGGGACCCCATGGCACCGAGGTAGCCGACCTCGGTTCTCAGCGCGCTCACGATCGCGGGGACATCGAACTTGGCGTCGTGAGTGAGCACGCAGATCGCGTCGCGTGGGCCCAGGGTGGGCCCGACCGCCGTGAGGTACCGATCAGGCCACTCGCAGACGACCTCGTCGGCCATCGGGAACCGCTGCGCCGTCGCGAACACAGCGCGGGCATCACACACCACGACGCGATAGCCCAGCACCTTCGCGACCCGGCCGAGCGCGGCGGTGAAGTCCACCGCACCGAAGATGACCATGCGCGGCGGCGGCACGAACGACTCGATGAACACCGACACCGCGTCGGCGCGGGCCTCTCCGTGCGCGCCGTAATGACGCAGTGAGGTGAGTCCGGCAGCCAGCTCCGCCTCGGTGTCTCGCGTGACGACGCGGTCGAGATCGGCGGGGCCGAGGGAACCGGAGACGGGTCTTCCCGGGCGCACCAGCAACTTCGCACCGACGGTCGCGCCCTCGACGATCGTCGCGAGCGCGACCGGTCGCTCGGCGTCGAGCTCGGCGCGGAGCGCGTCGTACCCAGGAGTGACCTCGGCGCTCACCAGTCGAGCGGTTCGACGAAGACGCGGATGGTGCCACCGCAGGTGAGTCCGACCGCGAACGCGTCTTCGTCGGAGTAGCCGAACGTCACGATACGGCGAGGGCTCTCGCCTGCGAGGATCGCCAGCGCTTCGGTGACGACAGCCGCCTCGACGCAGCCGCCCGACACGGACCCCGCGACCTCACCGGCATCGTTCACGGCCATGGTCGCGCCGGGATCACGTGGACCCGATCCGACGACATCCACGACGCGGGCGGTGGCCACCCGTCGCCCGGCCGCGCGCCATCGGGCGACGTCAGCGGCAATCTCCTTCATGTTCCGGTCCGTTCGATCACGCGCACGAGATCCTCCAGTGCCGCCAACGAGTGTCCCTCGACGAAGTCGTCCACCGACGGCAGCGCGGCAGCCATGCCACGAGCCAGAGGTGCGTACCCCTCCCCCGCCTTGAGCGGATTGACCCACACGACGCGGTGCGCGATGCGGCGGAGTCGGGCCATCTCGCTGCCCAACAGGTCGGGATCACCCCGATCCCAGCCGTCGGAGACGACGACGACGATCGCGCCGCGCGCGGTTCCTCGCGTACCCCACTGATCGTTGAAGGAGCGGAGCCCCTCACCGAGACGAGTGCCGCCTCCGAGGTCGGGGACCTGCGTCGCCGCGGCCCGCAGCGCAGCGTCCGGGTCGCGCGATGTCAGCGCGGGCGTGATGCGAGTGAGTCGCGTGCCGACGGTGAATACCTCGACGGAGCGGCGGGCGACGACGATCGCATGGACGAACCGCAGCAACGCTCGGGTGTAGGGCTCCATCGATCCGCTGACGTCGCAGAGCAGCACGAGCCTGCGCGCTCGGCGCGTCGGTGCGGTGTACGAGCGCCGAATGGGTTCGCCTCCGTGACGCAGGGCGGTCCGTACGGTGCCACGGAGGTCGGGCCGGCGGCGGGCTCGCGTCTCGTGCCGCCGACGGGACCGGCGGGCCGCGCCCGCGAATCTGATGTCGGCCATGAGCGTGCGGGCCTCGTCGAGCTCCTCGCCGGAGAGTGACGCGAAGTCGCGGTGGCGAAGTGTCTCGGCTCGACTCCACCGGACGGTCACCACCGGTGTTCCCGATACGGGGTCCTCGCCGGAGCTGGGTGCATCGTGCTCGTGGCCGTCGGGCGGTGTGTCGTACGCGACGATCAGGTCGACGGCACTCTCCGCGGTCGTCGGGGCCGGTGGGCCGCCGTCGAAGAGCTCACCGAAGGTGCGGTCGTAGACGTCGATGTCCTGCGGATCGCGTACGAGCGTGGCCCGGCCGGCCCAGTAGACGTGGTTCCGATCTGCAAGGCCGACGGCGTTGAGCGCGCGGGCGTAGTTGATGGAGTCCGCGGCGGTCACGTCGATCCCCGACTCGCGCAGCGCCCGGCCGAACGCCACGGGAATGTGTGCCGCGTCAGCCACGGCCTGCAGCCGCGGCCGCGACGATCTCCTCCACGGCGTCCTCGGCGCGTGCCCGGTCTTCGCGGTACTTGACGACGGTCCCGAAGGTCGCGCGCGCGGCGCGGGCGTCGACGTGATCCTCGCCGAGGCGGCCCAGTGCCTGGGCCCAGTCGATCGTCTCGGCGACGCCCGGCGGCTTGTAGAGGTCCAGATCGCGCAGTACCGCTACCGCCGTGGCGACCTCGCGGGCGAGCCCGTCGGAGACCTCCGGCGCCCGCAAGCGCACGATCGCCAGCTCGAGCTCGAAGCTCGGATGGTCGATCCAGTGGTACAGGCAACGGCGCTTCAACGCGTCGTGCACGTCACGGGTGCGGTTCGACGTCAACACCACCCGCGGCGGACGAGTCGCGTGGCGGGTACCGAGCTCGGGGACCGTGATGGTGTAGTCGGACAGGATCTCGAGCAGGAACGCCTCGAACTCGTCGTCGGCGCGGTCGACCTCGTCGATGAGCAGCACCGGAGGTGTCGGACCGGGGTGGTCGATTGCCGCGAGCAATGGCCGCCGGACCAGGAAGCGTTCCGAGTACAGCTCGTCCTCGATGATCTGGGAGCCCGATGCCTCCGCCGCGCGCAGGTGCAGGAGCTGGCGGGAGTAGTCCCACTCGTAGACCGCCTGTGCCGCGTCGATTCCCTCGTAACACTGGAGCCGGATCAACTCGCCGCCCGTCCATCGGGCGAGCGCACGGGCGACCTCGGTCTTGCCCACCCCGGCTTCGCCCTCGAGCAGCAACGGGCGTTCGAGGCTCAACCCAAGGAACACCACCGTGGCCAGGCCTTCGTCTGCCAGATAGCCGTTGGACTCCAGCCCGACACGGACCGCGTCGACGTTCAGGGGGGCCGCGGTCACCCTCTGATGATACCCACCGGGATCCGCGTTCTCGCCGCTTGGAAACGGGTCAGCCGCAGAGCTGACGCTCGGCTTGGAACGGGTCGCGGGGAACGACCATCGTGGTCCAGCCATACGAGTGAGCGATGTTCCCGACGAACCGGCCCAGGGTGAGGCGCTCCTGCGTTGCCCGTTGGACTGCTGCCAGTGCACCGCAATCCAGGGCTCGTCGGGCCGCTCGGACCTCGTCGGGTGCCTCGCCGGCGTCGACGCCGGGCCGCGTCGTCATCGCGATCATCCAGGGCCACGGCTCACGCTTGCGGTGGCCCGCGGCGGCTCCGGGCACGGCAGGCATGCGGCTTCCGACCACATCGGCGAGCGCATTCGCTTCGTGGACGAAGACCTCCGGTCCGGCGGCGTAGCCCGCGACACCCGACAGCGTCGAGATGAGCGTTGTCCGGGACGGGGTTGCATCGCGCAATGGTGGCCCGAGAATGGAGACGAGGTCGCGCCGACCTTGGCGCTGGAGTCGTCGTGCGAGGTCCGCGTCGGGCACTGCGAAGTCACTCGCGAGCAGCGGGCGATGCCCCGGCTTGGTCAGTCCCTGCATCATCCCGCGACTCTGGGCGACGTTGTAGTCCGTGATCGGCACCAGCAGCACGCTGGCCGTGTGCGGTCGGAACCACCCCCCGGCCAGGATGGCCCAGATCCCGATGACCACGATCGGCGCGGCGAGCCACCGTCGCCTGGGCAGCGCGGCAATCGGAGCGAGCAGCATGAAGAGGCTGGGGAGCAGGAGACGGGCGTGGAGGTAGTCGCCGCCGGTCTTGGTCATGAACAGTGCGTGCAATGCCCCGGCGACGGGCATGGCCAACACCGCGACGACACCAGGACGGCGCAGGCCGGAACGTTTGGCGAACGCGAACCCGAGTACCGCGACCGCCGCCGCGAGCGGGATCAGCAACCGATAGGGCACGACGAGATCGAGGAGATAGTTCCAACCATCGTGCCAGTAGGAACCCGACGCGTCTTTGGCGAGTGCCGTGTTCGGCACCAGCGTCGCGTAGTAGCCGGCGCGGAAGATCTCGTACAGCACCGACAGCGCGACCAGCGCGGCGAGGAACCGGAGCATGTCGGCGAGCTTCGGCCGGATCATCCACAGGAGTGCGACGGTCACGGTGAGCGTCGCGAGCGCGAGGTCGGGTCGAAGGAGTGGGCCCAGGCCGACGAGAACACCGAGAGCGGCCAGCTTGCCCCGCGGCACGGCGGTCTCTCGGCGCGCGACGGTGCCCAGCACGAGCATGAGCGCACCGAGCCAGGCGATCGTCATCCCGTTCTCGAGGCCCGATGTCGCCCAGTCCCACGACGGCGGCAAGAACGCGTACACCAGGGCGCCCACGGGCACCAACAGACGCTCCGAGCCCTGCCCCCAGAGGCGAGACGCGCCGAGCTGTGCCCACCAGAGCCCGGCCGCGGTCCCGACCAACCCGACGAAGGCGGCTGACAACTCGATCTTGACGAACGGAACAACGGTGCGCACCACGACGAGCGTCCACAGCCACAGCGGGCTCGTCCCGACCTCGACCCTCTGACCGACGTTGAAGACAGGTCCGTGCCCCGCTCGGATCTGATCGACGATCCGGTAGTTGAGGAACGCGTCCTCGAGGTTCCATCGCCGCGCCCAACCCATCACGACGATCACCAGGATCGGGACGACCAGCAGTCCGACGCGTGTCATCCGGTCACGTCGCGCTGACGATGTGCCGTGGACCGACTCGACTCTCGACGACGTCGCGACGGTGGGCACCAGACAACCCTAATGACCCGGTTGCGACGTTTGGTACTCGCCTCGTGCTCTCATCGACCGCCGATTGCGCCCTCACAGCGCGGGTCCACCGCGGCGGCGTACCCGCCGGGGGTGAGCTCGATGGCGTGGGCGTGGCCCATCCCCGAGTCGAAGGGCGCCACGGTGCGGACTCGGTGGCCGAGCGCGGTGAGCCGCTCGGCCACGTCGGCGGGCACGCGATCCTCGATGCGCATCGTTGCCCAGTCGTCGGGTTCGAGCCGCCAACGGGGCGCGTGGATCGCGGCCTGGATGTCGGCACGATCGTCGATGCGCCGGGCAAGGACCTGCGCATGGACTTGCGCCTGCGCGTCGCCTCCCATCGAGCCGAACACGAGCCACGGCTCGTCGTCGCGCATCACCATCGCGGGGATGAGGGTGTGCATGGGTCGTTTCCCCGGAGCGATGACGTTGACCGATCGGTCGTCGAGGGAGAATGACGCGCCCCGGTTCTGGAGGTTGATGCCCCACCGGTGGACGTGCAGGCCCGAACCGAACGCGAAGAAGTTCGACTGGATGAGGCTCACCAACAGGCCGTCGCTGTCGGCTGCACACAGGTACGCGGTGCCTCCCCGTTGCGGCACGCCGGCCGGTCGGTCGATGACGCTCTCCGGATCGATCTCGGCCCGTCGCGAGACGATGTGATCGTCGGCGAGCAGCTCGCGCGCTGCGCTCCGCATGTGGATGGGATCGGTGACGTGCTCGTCACGATCGAGGAGACCCAGCTTCGTCGCTTCGGCGATGAGGTGTTGGCGCGCCGCCGGGTCCATGCCGGCGAGCTCGAACCCGTCGAGGATGCGCAGGATCTCGAGGGCGGTGACACCTTGGGTGGGCGGTGGCAGCTCCACGATCTCGCTGTCGCGGTAGTTCGCCCGCAACGGCGCACAGAACTCTCCGGCATGGGCCGCGAGGTCCTCTTCGTCGAGGAACCCGCCCTCGGCGCGCACGGTCTCGACGATCGACTCGGCGACGGGTCCGCGGTAGTACGCGTCGGGGCCGTCGGCGGCGAGCAGCTCGAGGAGGTCGGCGAGACCGGGCTGGCGGAGCCGAGCCCCGGGGGTGAGCCCTCCGTAGCGACGGTTCCACGCCGGGAACGCCGAGTAGATCGTCGCGGCGCCCGCGAACATCTCACAACCCGTCGTGGTGAGCTCGAAGCCATCGCGCGCCAGGCCGATCGCGGCGGTCGCCACGTCACCGAAGCTGCGGGTCCCCCACCGTCCCAGGAGCGTGAACCAGCCCTCGACCGCTTGAGGCACGGTGACCGAGTGAGGCCCGAGTCCGGGTGCGCGCGTGCCCCCCGCAAGGGCGCGGTATGCAGGGGGCACGTGATCGCCCTGCGTCGCGTTCCGCACGGCCTCGGGTGTCGCCCCTGCCGGCGCGCGGCCGGCACCGAGGTAGCCGTGCAGCGAGCCGTCCCACACGACCGCGAAGATGTCGCCACCGACGCCACAGAAGTACGGCGTGACGACGCCGAGCACCAGGTTCGCGGCCACGATCGCGTCGACAGCATTGCCACCCCGCGCGAGCACGTCGGTCCCCGCCGCGGTGGCGAGGTAGTGCGGTGTCACCAGCGCGGCGGCCGGGTACCGGCGGGCCGTCGCGCTGCGGGGTGGGGTGGCTTCCATGGCCGGTCCTCTCGGTTGGTTGCGTTCCGTCGGGATTGGGGAGAGCGGCGCGCGAGGATGACGAGCGTGCCCGAGCCCGACGAGATCGTCGACACCCGCGTCGCCCGCGCGCTGCACCAGTACGTCTTCCCGGCGCTGGACGGTCCGGTCGCGCCCCTCGCCTCGCTGGAGGCACACCACGTGCCCGGTGAGCCGATTCCCTACGCGGCGGCCTCCAGGGCAGCGTACGAGCCGTTTGCCGTCGGTGCTCCGTGGGGCCCTGCCTGGTCGACCACCTGGTTCCGGCTCCGAGGGGCGATCCCAGCCGCCTGGAAGGGCCAAGAGGTTGCGCTCGCGTTCGGGATCGGCCGTGCCGGCGCGACGGGCTTCGGAGCCGAGGCGCTCGTCTGGGACGACGGCCGTCCTGCCCAGGGCCTCTCGCCGAATCACCGGACGTACCGACTGACCCGAGCCGCGGCGGGCGGTGACCCGATCGAACTGTACGTCGAGGCCGCCGCCAACCCACGGGCGCCGCTCGGTGCCAAGCAGTGGCCGCTGCTGGACCCGGAGCCCGACGGGCCGCCCCTGTTCACCCTGGCGCGGGCCGAGCTCGTCGTCGTCCAACGTGAGCTCGGCGAATTCGCGCACGACCTCCGGGTGCTCGTGGAGCTGCTGGCCTCGCTGGATGACGACGAGCCCCGTGGAGACCGGATCCGTCATCTCCTGAACGCCGCGTGCAACGAGCTGGATCTCGCCGACGTCCGCGCGACGTACCGGGCCGCGTGGCCCGCTCTTCGAGAGGCGCTCGACGCCCCGGCCGCGCCACGGACCCATGTCGTGCACGCGGTCGGCCACGCGCATCTCGACACGGCATGGCTGTGGCCGCTGCGCGAGACGCTCCGAAAATGCGCGCGCACATTCGCCACCGCCGTCACGCTCATGGACGATCACCCCGAGTACCACTTCGTGTGCTCCCAGGCCCAACAGCTGGCCTGGACCAAACAGCATTACCCGGACCTGTACGCGCGCATCCGCGAGAAGGTCGCCACCGGTCAATTCGAACCCACGGGCTCGATGTGGGTCGAGCCGGACACCAACATCCCCTCGGGTGAGTCGCTCGTGCGCCAGGTCGTCCACGGCAAGCGCTTCTACCTCGACGAGTTCGGCATCGAGACCCGCGACGGTTGGCTGCCCGACGTGTTCGGCTACTCGGGCGCGCTCCCGCAGATCCTCCGACGCGCGGGCGTCGATCGGTTCCTGACCCAGAAGCTCTCGTGGAACCAGTACAACGAGCTGCCCCACGACTCCTTCTGGTGGGAAGGCATCGACGGGTCGCGCGTGTTCACCCATTTCCCCCCGTCGGACACCTACGGGGGCGACTGCTCGGTGCAGCAGTTGCGGGACGGGATGCTCCGCTTCCGCGACCACGCCGTCGCGGACCGGTCGCTGTACCCATTCGGGTGGAGCGACGGCGGCGGTGGGCCGACCACCCAGATGCTCGCGTCCCTCGCGCGCTGCGCCGACCTCGAGGGTCTGCCGCGAGTGGAGATCGGCGGCGCCCGTGCGTTCTTCGACGCCGCCATCGCCGAGAGCGACGAGCTCGCGACCTGGGTGGGTGAGCTGTACTTCGAGTGCCACCGGGGCACCTACACGACCCAGGCCGCGACCAAGTTGGGAAACCGCCGCGGCGAGGACGGCTTGCGTGCCGCCGAGATGTGGTCGGCCGCCGCGCGCTCCGCGTCGGACTACCCCACCGACGCGCTCGGAGAAGCATGGCGGCTCCTCCTGGTCCATCAGTTCCACGACATCATCCCCGGCTCGGGCATCCATTGGGTCTACGAGGACACGGCCCGCGATCACGCGGAGGTGCTCCGATGTGTGGGCGAGATCATCGACTCGTCGCTCGGGCACCTCGCGGCCGAGGTCGACACGGCTGCATCGACGGATCCGGTGGTCGTGTTCAACGCAGCCGCCCACGATCGGCGCGAGTGGTGGACCCGACCCGACGGCTCGTCGGTGCTGATCGACGTTCCCGCGTGTGGCTACACCACCGTCGATGTCGCCCAATCGGTCGCGCGTGCCCAACCGGCGCCCGGCGCGGAGGCGACGCCCGACCGGATCGAGAACGAGCACCTACGCGTCCACTTCGACGTCGACGGTCTCATCACGTCGATCTACGACAAGCGCGCGGAGCGGGAGGTCGTCGCCCCGGACGCGACCGCGAACGTCTTCCAGCTCCATCCCGACTACCCGAACTCCTTCGACGCATGGGACATCGACCGGTTCGCGTTCGAGACCGTCACCGAGATTCGGGCGCTCGCCGAGGTTCGTGTCGTCGACCCCGGCCCGGTGCAGGCGGCGCTGCGGTTCGTCCGCCGCTTCGGCGACTCGACCATCACCCAGGAGGTGTCACTCACCGCGGGGGCACGCCGAATCGAGTTCGCGACCGACGTCGACTGGCACGAGTCCAACCGTCTCCTCAAGGTGGCGTTCCCCGTGGCCGTGCGGGCTCCGGAGGCGAGCTACGAGATCCAGTTCGGTTTCGTCCGCCGGCCCACCCACGCCAACACGACCTGGGACGAGGCCCGCTTCGAGGTCTGCGCCCAGCGCTGGGCCGACCTCTCGGAGTCGGGCTACGGCGTGGCGCTGCTCAACGACTGTAAGTACGGCTACGACGTCACGGGCAATGTGCTCCGTCTCTCACTCCTGCGGGCGCCGTCGTGGCCTGACCCGACGGCCGACCGGGGCCGGCACCACTTCACCTACGCGCTGTTGCCCCATGCCGGCAACCACACCGACGGTCGGGTCGTCGAGGAAGCCCGCGAGCTGAACACCCCTCTCGTCGCGGTGTCGACACCGCCGGGCTCCGGGCCGCGCCCGGCTCGTGGCTCCCTCGTGTCGGTCGAGGGACTCCCCGTCGACGTGACCGCGGTGAAACGCGCGGATCGAGCAGCCGGCGTGGTGGTTCGACTGGTCGAGGTCCACGGGGCGCGCGGTCGGACCCGCCTCTCGCTGTGGGCACCGATAGCGACTGCCGCTCGGACCGATCTGTTGGAACGCGACGAGTCGCCGCTCGCCGTCGACGCGGACGGCACCGTGTCGATCGACGTGTCACCGTTCGAGATCGTCACCGTTCGGGCGGAGCCGGCCTGATCGGAGACCGCGACGCGCGCGCGGGGTCCCCCTGGGCTCGACCGCACGAGGAGTGCCCCGTCGTGCGCGCTCGGCGCGGTCAAGAGGAGAACGGCATGCTGCGGAAGCTCGGACGGTCGTCGGCCACCCATCACTGGTGGTTCATCGGCGCGTGGCTGGTGGTACTCGCCGCGGTGTGGGCCATCGCGATCGGGCTCGGCGCCAAGCCCAACAACAGCTTCGACCTTCCCGGCTCGCAGTCCCAGGATGCCCTCGACCTGCTCGAGAAGGACTTCCCCTCCGCGGCCGGTACGAGCGCGACGATCGTGTACTACTCCAAGGACGGCATCACGACCGACACCGATGTCTCCAGCGCCGTCGGCGACAGCATCGACGCGGTGAGCAAGCTCACCGACGTCAGCTCGGTGACCAGCCCGCTCACCACCTCGGAGCTCGTCTCCTCCGACGGCGACACCGCCCTCGCCGGCGTCTCCTACTCGAAGGCAATCTCCGAGCTCTCCGACAACGGCGCGGCCAACTTCTCGGCGCTCGAGCGCGCGATCGAGCCCTACCAGTCGGACTCGCTCGAGATCCAGCTCGGTGGGTCGCTGCCCGGAGCACAACAGGTCCTGCCCGAGACCAGCATCATCGTCGTCGGGCTCATCGCCGCCCTGATCGTCCTCCTGATCGCGCTCGGAACATGGTGGTCGTTCGCCTGGCCGGTCGTCGGCGGGCTCGCCGGCGTCGGCCTCGGCGTCGGACTGGTGCACATCCTCGAGAGCTTCGTCGACGTCCCGACGATCTCCGACACTGCCGCCGTCATGGTGGGGCTCGGCGTCGGCATCGACTAAGCGCTCTTCGTCGTCGGGCGTACCAAGGATCACCTGAACGATGGGGAAAGCCCGGCGGAGGCGTGCGGGCATGCGCTGGCGACCGTCGGTCGGGCGGTGCTGACCGCCGGGTCGACGGTCATCGTCGCGTTGGCCGCCCTGTTGGTCTTCGACGTACCCGCGGTCACGGCCATGGCCTATGCGGTGGTGCTCGTCGTCGCGGCGGTGGTGTTCTCGTCCATGACGCTCATGCCGGCCATCGTCGGCGCGGTCGGGCCGAAGATCGCGACGTCGAGGGTGCCCTGGGAACGGGGCGATCGCGCGACCAGCGCCGGCCCGACCCTCGGAATGCGCTGGGCCACGCTCGTCACGCGTTTCGCGCCGATCGCGCTGGCGGGTGGCGTGGTCGTGCTGCTGGTCCTCGCGATCCCGGTGTTCAAGGGCGATCTGCGGTTGGGTCCGCTCGACAACTCCCTCTTTCCGACCGACTCCACCCAGTACTAAGGCCTGGAAGCTCCAGACCGAGGTCTTCGGTGCAGGCTCGACCGACCCGTTCCTCGTCGTCGTCGAGATCCCGAGCGACGACACCGAGACGACGACCCAACTCGAAACGTTCTACGCGGACCTGGCCGCGACCAAAGACGTGGCCGAGGTCCTTCCCCTGTCGCTGGATAGCGACAAGACCGCCGTGTTCGAGGTGTTTCCGGCGCCCGGCGCACGAGCCGCCGCGACCGCGTCGCTGGTGACCCGCCTCCGTGACGAGACCATCCCGGAAGCCACCAAAGCCACCGAGCTCACCGGACTCGTGACGGGAACCAACGCGATCTTCGTCGATCTCGACGACCGCATCGCCGACCGACTCGCCCTGTTCATCGGCCTGGTGGTCCTGGTCGCGCTCGTGATCCTGGGTGCGGTGTTCCGCTCGATTGCCATCCCGATCAAAGCGGCCCTCTTCGACATCCTGACCGTGCTCGCGACCTACGGCGTGCTCGTCGCGTTCCTGACGTTCGGATGGGGTCGGAGTTGGATCGGGATCCCCGAGAACATACCGATCCTGTCTCTCCTCGCTCCCGTGTGCTTCGCGGTGCTGTTCGGGCTCTCGAACGACTACGAGGTGTACCTCGTGGCCCGGATGCGCGAAGAGCTCGACAACGGCGCGAGCCCGGCCGAGGCCGTGCGGCGCGGCCACGGTGGCGGCAGCCGCATCGTCATCGCCGCCGCGCTCATCATGGTCTTCGTGTTCGCGTCGTACATGTTCCAGCCCGGCGCGCCCGTGAAGCAGTTCGGCTTCGGCATGGCCGCGGCGATCCTGATCGACGCGTTCATCACTCGGATGGTCATGGTCCCGGCGGTGATGCACATCGGCGGGGCCGCAATGTGGTGGCCCGGACGCCGCGACCCGAAGGCGACGAACCCCGTACCCGAGGCGGCTGCGAGACCCTCGACCTAATCCCACCGGGACCTTGAATCCCTCCGAGCGAGGGTTCGGGGCGTAGTCTTCCAACAGCCAGATCTCGAGACCCAGCTCCTCCGAGGAGGTCACCATGGAACCGATGGACGAAGGTGCCGTCCAATCCGATCGAGACCGAGCGAAGCCGCGTGGTAAGGCGTTCCTGATCTTGGCCGTCGTCTGCGGGCTGACGGCCTTGGTCTTCGCGGTCGCGGCGTTCTTCGTGTCGCTCGACGCTCGGTCCACCGCACAGGACGCGCGGACCGAAGCGCGCGAGGCCGTCGCGACGACGGATACGGGCAGTGACGCGACCGACGCCGATCACGACGAGGAACCCGCCGAGGAAGCTCACGGCGAGAGCGAGGATTTCGCGTTCGGTGAGCCGGCCGAGCCGTCCGAGGCAACCCGAACGATCGACATCGACGCCTTCGACATCGGCTTCGAACCGACCTCGGTCGAGGTTGCTCAGGGTGAGACCGTCCTCTTCGAGGTCCACAACACCGGCAAGACGCAGCATGATTTCACGGTGGGCGACCTCGCTACCCAGGACGCCCACGAGCAGGAGATGGCCGAAGCGATGGCTGGCGGGAACATGGGTCACGGCGACGACCCGAATGCCATGCCCCTCGTGCCGGGCAAGACCCAGGAGCTGGCCTGGACGTTCACCGTGCCGGGCGTATTCGTGTATGGCTGCCATGTGCCGGGCCACTACGACGCCGGAATGCTCGGCTCCATCACCGTCACACCGGCCTGACCTGACCCTCTCTCGGCGTTTGTTCACTCGACGCGCACTCTGCGCGTCCGGTGACCGAGCCCACGCTGGAGGGGAGACCCACACACACCCGCGGATCTCCGGCAACCTCGGATGGTCGCGACTGCTATCCCGGCGGTCCCGGGCTGGCGGGTGCGCCGACCCCTGCGGGCGGACCGACCCCTGCGGGCGGACCGGCACCATCAGGCGGGCCGACTCCTGCGGGCGGGCCGGCACCATCAGGTGGACCGGCGTCGTCAGGATTGTTCCCGCGGACCGTAGGCCGGGCGTCGGCTTCCTTCGGCGTCTCCTCCTCGGCTGGAGCCTGTCCCGGCACCGGTCCGGCGTCGGACCGCGAGGTGGCGTCGCCCGAGGACCCGGTGTCTCCCGAGCGGTCTCCCGAACCGGCCGGCTCGTCCCCATCACCAGACGCCACGACGGGCCTCGTCTCGGACGAGGTCGTTCCGTTCGCCGCGGCAACGCTCGGCACGAGCACGCTGCCGAGGGTGAGGGCCGCCGCACCGACCACGACCCCGGTCGTCGCCGCCGCGCTCGACGCCGCGGACGAGATCGATGCCCCGGCGCGGGGCACCACACCGATGATCGGCCATTGCGCGATCCATGCCGCCGGACCGATGACCCAGTGCAGGCGACCGAGGGACACGTTCAACAGCGAGCGGACGATGTCGGGATCGAACTGGCCACCGGAGCAGCGGACGACCTCGGCTCTCGCCGCACGCGCGCTCATGGGCTTCTTGTAGGAACGCACCGCGGTCATGGTCTCGAACGAGTCGACGACGTTGACCACGCGCCCCGCGAGCGAGATCGATGAACCCGACAGCTCGTTCGGGTAGCCGGTGCCGTCCCAGCTCTCGTGGTGCTGGCCGACGCCATCGACCCAGTCCCCGAGCCACGGACGCAGCGGCGCCGCGATGCGAGCGCCTTCCGCCGGGTGGCGATGGAGGACCTCCCACTCCTGCTCGTCGGGTGCTCCGGGCTTGTTCAGCAACGTCTCGGGGACCATGAGCTTGCCCATGTCGTGGAGCAGCGCGCTCCAGCGCAGGCCGTTGCGCGCGGAGTCGTCCAGGCCCATCTGCTCGCCGACGACATCGGCGAGCGCAGCCGTTCGCAGCGAGTGGCCGTAGGTCTTGCGGTCGTGCACGTTCAGCGCGGTGACGAGCGTGAGCGCGGTCTCGAGCCGAGACTCAGGGTCGCCGTCGTTCGGGTCGGCCTCGAGCGCCCACTCTCGCAATCGCCCGACGCTGCCGGTTCGCAACGCAATCCGGAACCGCGACGGTGCGCGGTCCGGGAACGTCAACGTGAGTCGCATCAGCAACGCCAACGGCACCAACCGGCGGGCGAGCCGCTCGACGACGTACAGGACCACCATCGAGACCACGAGGAGCGCGATCAGCCAGGCGCCGACGGCCACGATGCCCCTCGGCGGTGGGAAGACCCGACTCAGCAGCCAGCCCGTGGCGATGCACGCCGCGATCGGCACGCCGACCACGAGGACGCGCAGCACCGCGGACACCACCCCCCGCTTCCGCCACTCGTCATTTCTCTCGGATCTGCCCATCGACCACGCCCCTGGCTGCGAAGCCGTCCGTGGCCTCGCATTGCCAAGGAGATATCGACAGTCCCGGCCAGGACTTGAGCCCTCGTCGGGTTCCCTGCGGGCGAGGCCCGTCGGCCCGGCCCACTGGATCCGCACGCGCAGACTCTGAGCTGCGGTTCTCCGGGACTCGAACCCCGGACCGAGAGGTTCCGAATGCGAGTCGCAGCTTCCTGGTCGGGTGGGACCGAGCGTCAGTAGCGGTCGGCGGGGGCCGCCGCGGGTTCGACGACCTCCCAGTTGGAGATCTCGAATGTCGCCTTCGCGGGGTCACGACGGTCGGACTCGTACTCCCACCAGGGCCCGGAGGCGATCGGGATCTGCTCGAGCTCGTCCGGCGCCTCGATCAGGACCTCCCACGCGGTCTTCCCCTCGGGCAGCAGCAACCCGCCGAGGAGTGGGGTGCCGACGGCTCGGCCAGACCGAGGTTTGCCGGGTGCTCTCCCGCCGGATAGAACCTGTCGTCTTGGCCTGGGCGAAGGAGCGTTGCGGGTGGCGCCGTCCGGGCGGGTTCGTCCGCTGTGTGCTGGCGGCCGCGGTCGGCAGCCTGCTGTTCGTGTCGTGCGACTACTCGACCGATGGCGGCACGACCGAGAAGCCGGCGGTGCCGCGAGGCAAGCCCGTCGACGCAACGCTCGAGCAGATCATGTCCGGGCAATTCAAGAGCGCCGTCGACAAGGAGGGCCACGGTGGGGTGCTCGTCAAGGTACGGAACCTCGCGGTCGTCTCCGTTGCCCCCGCGAGGATGGCGACTGGCACGTTGTCGTCACCGACGGATCACTCCCCGGGTTCATCACCGAGATCGTCCCGCGTGACCAGGCTCGCGGTCTCACGAAGCCGCCGGTTGGCGCCCACATCGAGGAGACCGGAATCCCCTATCTCGATACGCACTCGAACGAGCCCCTCCACGCATATACCCAATGGGAGATCCACCCGGTGACCGACTGGCAACAAGAGCCCGCTCGCAACTGACCGTCGGGGTCGTAGCCATCAGGCCGCGCCGGGGGCGCGTGGGTTTCTCCTGGGATCCATTCATCGACCGCACGCAACTGCCGATACGCGATCTTCCGGCCGAGCCTCCCCGGACTACTCAGCGCAGCGTCGGAGACGACTCACCACGCTCCGACCTACCGCACTTCGAGTCGGGCTGCCGGAAGTCGAAGCCGGGACCTTCGGTCCCCCAGAACCCTCGAGCCCGGATCGCGCACCTGCCCCGATGCCCGATGCCGCCCCTGAGCAGCGTAAACACTGTTCAGCAGCTTTCGACGATTGCCGCTGTTTCTCAACCTCCCGCGGCCTGCTCGCGGCCTGGCGGACGCGCGACGCCACGAACGGCGCGCTCGAATACTTGTCCGGTGGCTGGAACTGCCGGTCGTTGCTGCCCCCTCGAGTGGTGGGGGTTGAGGCTGAGTTGTCCCCGCGGGACGAGTTGGTGCGTCCCCGAACCGACGCCGACGAGACAACTCGGGTCCATCGATCTGTACGTCACGATCTCGTGGCGACGCTCCGTG
>DASRPD010000062.1:0-26315 GCA_035646535.1 Acidimicrobiia bacterium | reverse complement strand
CCTGGCGCGCCAACACATCTTCGCTCGCCCCGGCGAGCACCCAAGGTGCTCTACGTTGCTGACCTGCGACTACGCCGCCCAACTGTCACCTATCCAGGAAACTCGGGCTAGAGCATCGCGAGGCAGTGTTCGGCTCGCTCGGCGACGGCGTCCACCAACCGTCCGGGAAGAGCGCTGGCAATCCGGCGGACGTCCTCGACCCGGGCTACGTCGGAGAACGCGTGAGGCGCACGACGTGCAAGCTCACGAACGCGTGCCACGACCGATTCAGGATCGAGCGACAGTTGGTCAGCTGTTCGCTCCCAGTTGCGGTGTCCATGTGCCTTGAGCTGATACTCGCCGCCGAGCGTCATCGCGAGCTTCAGCTTGGGCACGTACATGTCGGGATAAGCCAGCGCTGAAGCGATGTCGTACAAGGGTGCGAGACGTACTTGGTCTCCACGATGAAGGATGGAGTAGTTCTTGGCGTGCGCGTCGGTGCCGGCGATTATCCAGTTCCAAGCGAGCGCGTCGACGAATCGGCTCGTTGCATCCGCCGCGACGTCAGGCGACATCGCTTCACGGAAGAGCTCGACGATGCTCGCGGCCGACGGGCCGCCATCGGACTCGTATTTCTGGGCGGGTGCAACGCCGAGCGCCTGACAGAGGTCCTCTTGATGGACCCTGATCAGATCGCCATCGCGCCAAGCCCGGTCGTAGCGCTCGACCACTACCGCGCTCTGGTCTTCGAACTGTTCGATGTGGGTGAGTACGACGCGCAAGCCGGCAGCGCGCGCGGCAGCGAGGCACAGGTGCTCATTCAGGTCGTGATCGTCAAGACCGGTGATCGCCGGTTTGAGGATGTGCGTCGTTGCTGCCGCGCCGCCGGGTTCGCCCCATCGGCCGTTCTCGTATCGGAGCGCTGTCTTGGCCTGCGCGCCTGCGAGGCTCCATTGCCCTGTGAAGTCCGAACCGAGCCACGCTGAGGTGTCGTATCGAAGATCCCGCAATCTCGCAGCGATGGCACCCTCATCGAGCCAATCGATCGAACCCGGCCGCTTCAGGATGGCTTCGATCCTCTCGGGGCGTGCGAACTGCACCGCGCCGGCACAGTCCTCACCGACGGGAGCCGTGAGCAACTCAAAGGCAGAGCCCGTGCGTACCCGGAAGTGTCGAGCCCACCGGTCGAGTACCTGCGAGTCGTCAGGTAGGAGGCCACGCAGCCATGGCGCGACCTTGGCGTCGGTGTGGGTGCGAACCTGTACCGGCATCGACACCGACAGCGGCGTGGCACCGGGGGTGGCACGGTAGGCATCGTCGTACTCGAACCGGAGTGCGCTTCGGGTTCGCGTCAGTGTCCCGGCAACCGTGCCTTCGATAGCGACGATCACTGTGTCGGGGCTCATCACTCGTATCGCCGGAGATGCTCGTCCAAATCCACCGTGTCAGTGTCTGACGACCTCGGGATCGCCTTCTCCGTCGTCTCGGAAGGCGAGACGTCCAGGGTCAAGCCAAGGGAGTCGAATACTGCGAGAAGGCGGCTGACCTCGGTCGCGCCTTTGCCGAGCTCGAACCTGGCCAGCCAAGAACGCGACACATCCGCGCTGGCGGCGAGGCGCTCTTGGCTCCAGCCCAGATCTGTCCTCCGGCCGCGAAGCACCGTCGCTAGATCCCGCATTGTCTGGATCTTCATCGTCGCCCTGTAGTCATATGAGCACAATGTAGCATTATCCTTGTTCAGCTACAACAGTGCGTTGTAGCTATCCAAGCACAGTCAGGCGGCGTAGCTATATGGAGACAATCATGCACGACAGGCGCTGGGCGGGCGTCCGAGCTCGCCGAGCGCGTGGCACGACCGGAGGGGTTCCGAAACGGGCAGGTCAGACCCCTTGTGCCCGGATAGGAACCGGTTCTATCCTGGCCACCGCCCCGAGGCTGGCTTGCCGGCACGGGGACGCTTGTGAGCGTGCGCACGAGCACGACAGCCCGCGGCGGACTTCCCCGCCACCTGACGTCGCACGCCCGATGTACTACCGGAGGAAGCGTGGCCCTCACCTGGATCCGCTCGCACGAGTGGGACGACAAGGCATGGCGCGACCGCTCGTCGTGTCGTGACTCGAACCCGGAGCTCTTCTTCCCCATCGGGGCCACCGGCATGGCCATCGACCAGATCGACGCGGCTCGGGAGGTCTGCGAGGAGTGCCCGGTGACCGAAGAGTGCCTCGAGTTCGCGCTCGCGACCAACCAGGAAGCGGGTGTCTGGGGAGCAACCACCGAAGAGGAGCGCCGCAAGCTTCGCAAGACCTGGGTCGCGAAGCAGCGCGCCACCGCCTGAGGTTCCCAGACCGGCTCGAGCACACCCGCTCGAGCGCCGGTCAGATCTGCGGCGGCGGCGGCGCCTCGAGCGGGACCCGGAGCTCGACGGTGGCCCCTCCCGAGCTGCGCATGTCGATCGTTCCGCCGAGCTCGCTCGTGACGAGCGCGCGGACGATCTGGAGGCCGAGCCCACCCGAGGCCTCGATCGAGAACCCCGCCGGAAGCCCGACACCGTCATCGATCACCTCGATGCGCAGCTCACCGCCGCCGCGGTGCAGACGCACGACAACGTGGGCGTCGAGGGCGCGAGCGGGGGGATGGTCCTCGTCATAGGGGAACGCATGGTCGACGGCGTTCTGGATCAGCTCGTTCAGCACGACCGCGAGCGACGTCGCCTTCTCCCCCGGTAGGTCTCCCGGGTCGCCTTCGACCTCGAAGTGCACCTTCACGTCGGGCATCGCCACCGAGTCTTCGACCTCACGGACGAGTGGACGGACGATCTCGCCGAAGTCGACAACGTCACCCGCATCGCCTGACAGCGTCTCGTGGACGATCGCGATCGAGCGAATCCGACGCTCCGACTCGACGATCGCCTGCTTGGCCTCGCGGGACTCGAGACGGCGTCCCTGGAGACGCAACAGCGCGGCAATGGTCTGCAAGTTGTTCTTGACCCGGTGATGGATCTCCCGAATCGTCGCGTCCTTGGACATGAGCAATCGGTCCCGTCGCCGCAGGTCGGTGACGTCTCGCATCAGCACGACGAGACCCGTCCGGCGACCCTGCTCGCTCTGCGGGATCGCGCGCACGAGAATGGAGATGTCGGAACGCTCGATCTCTTCCAAGACGGGGAGGCCGGCCCGGCTCGCCCGCTCGACGGCACTTTCCGCGAAGCCGATCTCCGCGAGGCTCAAGCCCGACGTGTAGGCGTGAATGCCGAGGTGGTGCAGGAGGCTCACCGCGTTCGGGCTCGCGAACACGATGCCGGCCTCGCGGTCGAGGATGATGACGCCATCGCCGACCCTCGGCGATGCCTCCGGTTCGAGCTCGTCCTGACCAAAGGGAAACAGGCCTTCGGCGATCATGTGCGCGAACCGTTCGAACACCTCGCTGTAGACGCGCTCGAGCTCACCGGGGCGACGGCCCATGGTCGTTGCCATCTCCCGGATGACCAGCCCGATCTGCTCGCCGCGGTGCTGCACGGGGATGCATTGCAGTCGGACCCGCTCCTTGCCACCGAGGACGGTCCCGTCACCCTCGATGATCTCGTCGAGGCGCCAGGCACGGGTCACGAGCGGCCGGCTGACCTCATCGATCACGGTGCCGACCATGTCGACGGGGTAGAGCGTCTGACCGGTGGTGGGCCGAACCTGGGCGAGCACGACGAAACGACGTCCGTGCTCGCCGGAGACCGGAGCGACGAGCAGAAGGTCGGAGAAGCTCAGGTCCGCGAGCAGCTGCCACGAGAGCGCGAGCCGCTGAAGGTGGGCGAGCTGCTCGCCGTCCATCGTCGTGTGCGTGAGCGCCAGCTCTCCCAACGTCGCCACGGCCCGATGGTACCGACCGCGGCCGCGAGCCAGCGGCGGCGAGACCGGTCTCGGGGGGACGCGATGCCGGGGAGCCCGGCTGACCAGACGCGCAATCAGCCGGCGAAGAGGTAGTCACCGATGGCGACGAGGCCGCCGATGTCGTGGATGTCGACTTCGAGGCCGGGTACATCGAGCACGATGTCGGAGCCGCCTTCGAGCTCGCCCCGCAACTCTGCTTCGCGTTTCGCGACGACGGAGAAGTTCTCGAACGAGTCCCCGATCGTCCTGAGCACGCGAGCATCGTGGGTCGGATCAGCCAGCTCGCCGCCCAGGTCTGTGAGCTGGGCGGCGACCGCGTCCGCGTTCGTCACCATGGCCGCGGCCGATCGGGATCCCTCCGACGAGCGCAGGTAGGCGGGCAGGGTCTTGTTGAGGACCAGCGCCCCGAGATGGAACTTGCGGGCGCGCAGCTCGGAGCAGAAGAACTCGGCTTCTCGCAACGGTGCACCCTCGAGGGTCGTGACGACCGAGAACGTCGTGCGACGGTCGTGGAGGAGTCGCTCGACCGACTCGGCTCGGGCCACGAACCCGTCGTACATGGACTGGAAGTTGAGAAAGAACTCAGCGATGTCCTGGAGGAACTGGCTGCCCAGTATCCGGTCGGCCATTTGGTAGAAGGGACGACTGGCGACGTTGACGACTCGCGCGCCGCGTCCGCTACCCATGCGGTACGGCATCGTGAGCCAGCGCAGGAGCCGCCCTCCGAAGAACTCCGCCATCCGCGCGGGTGCTTCGAGGAAGTCGAGCGCGTTGCGGGTGGGCGGCGTGTCGATCACGATCAAGTCGTACGTGCCGGTGGCGTGCAGCTCGAACAGCCGCTCCATCGCGATGTAGTCGTGACTCTGCACGAAACGAGCGGTGATGTTGTGATACAGGCGATTCTCCAGGATGCGCTGCGCGGTCGCACGGTCGGGCGCGTGGCGCGTGACCAGGTCGTCCCACGATGCCTTGGTGTCGAGCATCGCCGCGTACAGCTCGCCGCGTGGTGTGACTCCGGCCGCGCGCAAGGCCTCGTCGGGAACGCGACGCTCGACGTTGCCGATTCCTTCGAGGCCGAGCGCACTCGCGAGCCGGCGCGCGGGATCGATCGTGAGGACGAGAACCTTGCCGCCGAGACGCGTCACGGCGCCCAGCGCGGTCGCGGCTGCAATCGACGTCTTGCCCACGCCCCCCGACCCGCAGAAGACCATGATCTCTTTCGCCGCGAGGAGCTGTTCGAAGCCCGACGCGTCCGGCGCGACCGCCCGGCCGGTCACAACCCCAGCTCCTCGCCCAGTGCCTCGGCCACGCGGTGCGTGACCCGGAGGCCGTGGCTCCGCACGAACAGGTACGGCACGTAGAGCATGGGCAGGTCCAGGGTCTTGCGCAGCCGGGAGAGGTGCACGGCACGAGTCCGGCGAAGTGAGACCGCGAGGCGCGCACCATCGAGCACTGCGGTTGCTCCCGGCCCCGTTGCCGAGCTGAGCCGCGCGGTCGGCTCGGGCTCGCTCATCGCCGCGAACACGCGCTCGTCGTCGCGGGTGAACAACTCCGGCAGCACCCGGTTGACGATCACCGCGCCCAGCGGAACCGCAAGCTCCGCGCGCGCCTGGGCGACGAGCTCGATGGTCTCGTTGACGGGCATCTCCTCGGGCGTGGCAACCACATTGAGCGCCGTGATCGCCGGATCGGCGAGGATCTCGCTCATCCACTCGGTCTGGGTCTTGACCACACCGACCGACAAGAGCTCGCGAATCGCCTCCGGCGCTCCGAGCTGCGCGACGACATGGCCGGTGGCCGCCGCGTCGACGACGACGAGGTCCCAGTCGGCCCGACCTTCGATCGCCTCGCGGACCTCCCAGACGATCTTGCCGACGGTCAGGATCTCCTTGACCCCGGGGGCGGCCGAAGCCACGAAGTCGAGCGCCCGGGCAACGGGGCCGATGCGGCCGATGACCGGCACCTTGAGGTTGAGCTTCAGGTACTCCTTCAGTGAGTCCTGAGTGTTCATCGTGAGCGCGTAGACGCCCGGGTGCACCTGGACGGGCTTGAAACCGACCGGCCGGTGCTCGAACAGGTCGGTGAGATTGCCCTTGGCATCGACCTGGACAACGAGCACGCGTTTGCCGTGTTGCGCGGCAAGCAAGGCGAACGCCGCGGCGACGGTGCTCTTGCCGACGCCACCCTTGCCAGTGAAGAAGAGCAGCCGCCGGTCGAGAAGAGAAAGGCTCACGGTGCAGCCGCTAGGGGCGGCGGGTCACCGCCCGAACCCGACATGGGCGTCCTCGTCGGCCGAGGAGATCTCGACGTACGCGAGCTTGTCCGTGGGGATGCCCACGCGTCGCCCTTTGTTATCGGTGAGCCATACGAGCTTCCCGCCGTCGTCAGCGGCCTGCTCGAGAGCCTTCACCGCGTCGGACGCGGCTTTCTCACCGGCCTTGCCCTCGTCGAGCTCGATCACGAGCTCCTTCGGGCTGTACACGACACCGATACGGATCTCCATCCGAAGAGCGCTCCGGTCACTGGGCGACGGAGGGCTCCGCCGCGGTTGGTTGGGACAGTCGTTCGATCTGGCGCCCGATCCTAACGAGCCTGCCGGGCTCTGCCGCCCGTCGAAGCGGAACGGACCTTCTTGGGATGCCTCAGGATTGCGTGATCTTCAGCTCCGATCGGTACACCCGCTTGGGCGCCAGCTCGCCGTCGATGCGCTCGGCCATGGCCCTGAATGCCTGAGCCGCCTCGCTGTCGGGCTCGGCCACCACGATCGGTCGGCCATCGTCGCCCCCCTCGCGCAGCGCCGCGACGAGCGGGATCCGGCCGAGCAGCGGAACGCCGAGTCGATCCGACAGCGCCGCGCCCCCGCCGGCGCCGAAGATCTCGTAGCGGGTGCCATCGTCGCCTTGGAACCAGGACATGTTCTCGATCACGCCGAGCACGTCGAGGTTCACCTGCTCGGCCATCGCTGCGGCCCGCTGCGCGACCTTCTGCGCCGCCGGTTGTGGGGTGGTCACGACGAGCACCTCGGCTCGGGGCAGGAACTGCGCGATCGAGATCGACACGTCGCCGGTACCGGGCGGCATGTCGATCAGCAGATAGTCGGGTCGGGCCCAGTAGACGTCGGTGAGGAACTGCTCGAGGGCCTTGTGCAGCATGGGGCCTCGCCACACCACGGCTTGATCCTCTTGGGCGAAGAACCCCATCGATACGAGCGCGACACCATGCGCTCGCGGGGGGATGATCACCTCGCCGACGAGCGCCGGGGGGTGCGCCACCCCGAGCATCCGTGGCATCGAGAAGCCCCAGACGTCCGCGTCCACCGCTGCGACCGACCGGCCGAGCCCGGCGAGCGCGATCGACAGGTTCGTGGTGACCGAGGACTTCCCGACACCACCCTTGCCGGACGCCACCGCGATCACCCGCGTCGACGCGTCGGTGAACGGGTTCACCCGCGCCTTCGGCTCGGCCGGGCGGTTGGCGTCCACGACCCGCAACGGATCGACAGGAGGTACGCCCGACAAGACGGCCGCGGCCCGAGCGAGCTCGTCGTCGGTCATGGGTGAGACGACGACGTCAACCTTCTTCACGTCGGTGAGCCCGCCGACGGCGATGGACACCCGCCGGCGGAGCTCGACCTCGGACCACTCGGGCGGCAGCACGAGCGCAAGGTCGATCCGCACCGACTTGCGACCTACGCCAATCGAGCGAACCACACCCAGGTCCGTGATCGGGATCCCCAGTGCGGGCTCCTCTACCGTCGCCAGCGCTGCTCGCACGTCGATTTCGCTCGCCATCGGGCTCCTGGGAATTCCCACTACGGACATAGGTAGAATACCCGGGTGGACCCAGACGCCAGCCGTCCAGCCGCCGACCGCCCGGAGCTGTCGCCCGACGAGTTCAGCGCCACCGTCGCCGCGGTCACCAATGCCTTCGGGGACCCCACCCGGCGAGAGATCTACCTCGATGCACGGACCCGAGACGGTGTCACCGCGGCCGAGGTGGCCGAGCGCTTCGACCTGCACTCCAACGTCGCCCGCCACCATCTCGAGAAGCTCGCCGGGGGTGGCTACCTCGTCGTCGACCTCGCCCGCGCCGAGTCAGCAGGGCGGCCGTCGAAGCGATACCGGCCGTCGAGCGAGGATGCCGTGCTCACCATGGTTCCCCGCCGCGACGACCTGCTCATGGGACTTCTCGCCCGCGCCCTCGACCGGCTCGGCCCGGAAGCCGCCGGGAAGCTCGCCGACGAGGTGGGATTCGAACACGGTCAGGCCCTCGCCGAGGCGATGGGCGAGACCGATGGGCACCGCTCGGCCCGGGCGGCGATCGGCGCGGTCGCGGATGCCCTCACTGCACACGGCTTCGCGGCCCACGTCGAAGACAAGGGCCGCCGGCTCGCGATCATCTCGGAATGTTGCCCGTTCGGCGAGGCCGCCCAGCTGTACCCGCACGTGGTCTGTGCGGTCGATCGCGGGCTCATCCGGGGCATGCTCGCCGGCCTGCACGGCCAGACCGACCCGCACATCGAGGCGAGCCGACTCCACGGCGACGACCACTGCGTCGCGCGCCTCTAGGCCACTCCCGGCCTCACCCGTGACCATGCGGGCCTACCTCGACCACGCTTCCACGTCACCGCTTCGGCCGATCGCGCTCGACGCGATGCTGCCGTATCTGCGCGAGCACTTCGGCGATCCGGGCCGGTTGCACCACGAAGGTCGGGTGACGCGCGTCGCGCTCGAGACGGCGCGGGAGCAGGTGGCCGCGTTCCTCGGGGCTCGCCCACGCGAGATCGTCTTCACCTCGGGCGGCACCGAGGCCGTCAACACCGCCGTCGGTGGTGCCGTCGCCCGGCACGTGATGCATGCACCAGCCGGCGCCGGGCGGCCACGGATCGTCACGACGGCGGTGGAGCACTCGAGCGTGCTCGACGCATGCAGGCGTGAACCGGTCGACGTCACCGAGTGCGGCGTGGACCGGCTCGGTCGTTTCGATCCGACCGAGATCGCCGAGGAGATCGTGGCCGACACCGCCCTGGTGTCGGTCCAATTGGCCAACCACGAGGTCGGCACCGTCCAGGACGTGGCCGCCGTCACCGCCGCGGCGGGCGACCACGACGCCGTCGTGCACGTCGACGCGTGCGCGGCGCTCGGTCACATCCCGGTCGACTTCGCGTCGCTGGACGCGGACCTGATGTCGGTAACGGCCCACAAGCTCGGTGGACCCGCCGGCGTCGGTGCACTCGTCGTCCGGCGCGGGTTGCGCATCCCACCCTTGCTCGTCGGCGGGGCTCAAGAGCGCGCCCGGCGGGCTGGGCTCGAAAACGTGGCCGCGATCGTCGGCTTCGGTGCGGTGGCGGGGTCTCTCGACGATGCGGCCCGAGATCGAGAGGCGAACCAGGCTCGCCGTCAGACCTCCCGGATCCTCGAGGCCGCGACCGCGCTGGATGGGGTGTCTCAGCTCGGCGACGCCGAGCTCCGGCTCCCCCACATCGTCTGCCTCGGGATCGATGATGTGGAGGCCGAACCGGTCCTTCTCGGGCTCGACCAACGCGGTCTCGCCGTCCACTCCGGCTCGTCGTGTTCGAGCGAATCCCTCGAGCCGTCGCCGGTGCTGGCCGCCATGGGCGTCGACGCCGACCGGTCATTGCGGATCAGCGTCGGCTGGTCGACCGGCGACGACGATGTCGAACGGTTCGGCGGGGCGTTCGGGCCCGTGGTCCGCCAGCTCCGGACGCTGCGAGGGTGATAGAACCGTGGCCTTGACCTTCCCATGGGCGAACCTCGCCGCGAGACTGCAGTCGAGCTTGAGCCTCACCTCCCCGCCTCTCGCCATCACCTTCTCGTCCGAGCCGATTTCGGGGGTCGAGCACTTCGAGGCCCGGATGCCCGAGCCGCTCGAAGACGGTCGCACCGGCGCCGTTCCTGCGGGTTGCGTGTTCTGGATGCACGCGGCCGACCGAACGTTCAGCACCGACGCTGCAGACCACGCGAACTGCAGTGTCGGGAGTCTCACCCACGGCTTTCTGACGCTCGACGAAGCCGCGACCAAGAGTGACGTCGCCACGATGGTGGAGGTCGGTTGGGTCGACATGGACACGGTGCCGAAGATCCCTGTGGTCGCTGAGCGACCGGGCGCGGTCACCTACGGACCGCTCGCGGAGACACCGGTCGACCCCGACGTCGTGTTCCTACGCGTGAACGCGAAGCAGCTCATGGTGCTGTCGGATGCCATTCCCGACCTGCGGATCGAAGGCAAGCCGCAGTGCCACATCATCGCGGTCGCGAAGGAACAGGGCACGGCGGCCGCGAGCGTGGGTTGTGCCGCCAGCCGGGCCCGCACCGGCATGCCGGCAACGGAGATGACGTGCGCACTTCCCGCGAGCGGCCTCGCCGACATCCTCGGGGCGATCGACCGCAACGCCGCGCCTGACGCGGCCGTGGCTCGGTACGCGTCGGGCGACGCCCGCCGGTTTGCCTAGGCGCTGGTCTACTTCTTCGCCGACTCGAAATAGGGATTCGCGCCCTCGGCGTGATCGGTCACATCGACGACCTCGGTGATCGCGGCCACCGCCTCGACGATCGCGACCTCGATCCCCTCGCTGAGCGTCACCGCCGCGAGCCCACAGCCCTGGCAGCCGCCACCGAGCCGCAAGTAGGCGATCGGCTCCTCGATCGCGACGAGCTCGGCGATACCGCCATGCGCGGCGATCGCCGGGTTGATCTCCGTCTCGAGCACCGACAGCACCGCCTGGGCGACCGAACCGCTGAGGTCACCTTGGGGCCGCGACGCGGCCGCCGGGGGCGGCGCCGGGCTGTTGGGGTTCTGCAGCACTATGCCGCCACCCTGGAGGTCGAGCGTGGAGCCCTTGACCTTCTCGACGTGGGCCAACGGCACGACAACCGCGAGATCGTCATGAGCAACCACAACGTCGTCGGGGGCGGCCTCGTCGAACCGACGGAAGTACATGTCGTAGGTGAAGCTGGCCCCCTGGACTCCGCTCACCTCGAGCCAGAGCGCCAGGTCATCAGGTTCCTGCTCGGCGGCGCGGACCTCGAGGACTTTCGCCCGCGCGGCATCGGTGAGGGTGAGAACGGTCGCGTCAGTCATGGGTACATGATAGGGGCATGTCGCGGGTCCTTGTCATCGTGCCGTCCTCGACCTACCGGGCCGCTGACTTTCTGGCTGCCGCCCACGATCTCGGCACGGAGGTCGTGATCGGATCCGACGTACGCCAGACGCTCGCAGCGTCGATGGGTGACCGCGCCGCAGTGCTGGCTCTCGACGATGTCGAAGGGTCCGTGCGCGTCATCGAAGAGCTCCACCGGCGCCATCCGCTCGACGCGGTGCTCGCCGTCGACGACGTGGGCACGCGCGTCGCGGCCGCTGCGGCGGCGCGTCTCGGCTTTGCCCACAACCCTCCCGATGCCGTCGCGAGGACCCAGGACAAGCTCGCGATGCGAAGGGCTTTCGCGACCGCCGGTGTGCCCCAGCCGGTGTTCGCGCCCGACCACCCGGTCCGGCTGCCCGTGGTGGTGAAGCCGACCGGTGCGTCGGCGAGTCGCGGGGTGATCCGAGCCGACTCCGGCGCCGAGCGTGACGCCGCGATCGAGCGAGTGGCCCGCATCACCGACGGCGGGATCATCGTCGAGGAGTACGTGCCCGGTGACGAGATCGCGCTCGAGGGACTCCTGGAACGGGGCCGGCTCGGGGTGCTGGCGATCTTCGACAAGCCCGATCCGCTCGTCGGGCCGTATTTCGAGGAGACGATCTACGTCACGCCGACCCGCCTGCCTCCCGCGACGGTCGCACGGGTCAGCGCGATCGTCGCCCGCGCGACCGAAGCGCTCGGTCTTTCCGAGGGCCCGATCCACGCCGAGCTCCGGATCGACGGAGACCGCATCGCCGTCCTGGAGATCGCGGCACGTTCGATCGGCGGGCTCTGCGCGCGCACGTTGCGATTCGGCGCGGGGATCTCGCTCGAGGCGGTGATCCTGGCCCACGCGCTCGGTCGTCCACTCGACGATCTCCGACGAGAGCAGGACGCCGCGGGCGTGATGATGCTCCCGATTCCCCGCGCCGGAACGCTCAGCGCCATTGCCGGGCAGGACGCGGCCCGCGCCGTGCCGAGCATCATCGGCCTCGAGATCACGATCCCGATCGGTCGCGCAGTCGCGCCGCTCCCCGAGGGTGATCGCTACCTCGGCTTCCTGTTCGCGCGGGCGGCGACGCCCGAGGCGGTCGAAGCGGCGATGCGGGCCGGCTACGCGCAACTGGATATCGTCGTCACGTGAAGGTGCTCCTCGTCTCCACCTACGAGCTCGGCCATCAACCGCTCGGCGTGGCCCATCCCGCGGGCGCGTTGGCCGCCCGGGGCCACGACGTGCGGGCGCTCGACCTCGCGGTCGAGCCGTGGGACCCGGCCGTCGCCGGGTGGGCAGACCGAGTGGCGTTCTCCGTTCCGATGCACACCGCGGCGCGACTGGCGCGCGACCTCGCCGGACGCATCGACGGTCCGGTCGCGTGCTACGGCCTGTACGCGGCGATGTGCTCCGACGTCGCGACCGCGCTCGACGACCGTGATGCCCGGACAGCTCTCGTGCGCTGGGTCGAAGACGACCCCGGCGCCGTGGTCGCGCCGGCGCTCCCGGCGCGAGATCTCCTGCCCGGCCTCAACGAGTACGCGGGGCTGGTGATCGACGGGACGACGCGTCTCGCCGGCGCGACGGAGGCGTCGGCAGGTTGCGTGCACCGGTGCCGGCACTGCCCGGTCCCTGTGGTGTTCGACGGTCGGATTCGGATCACCGCGGTCGACGCCGTGCTCGCCGATGTTGCCCAACAGGTCGACCAGGGTGCCCGGCACATCACGTTCGTCGATCCTGACTTTCTCAACGGGCCCCATCACGCCCGGCGGGTGGCGCGCGCCTTCCACGCGGCGTTCCCGGACATCACCTTCGACTGCACGGTGAAGGTCGAGCACGTGCTGGCCCACGCGGACGCCTGGGCCGAGCTCGCCGACGCCGGCTGCCTGTTCGTCGTGTCCGCATTCGAGAGCGTGAACGACACGATCCTCGACCGACTCGACAAGCACCACACGGCCGCCGACGCGAGTCGGGCGGTCGAGGTCTTGCGCGCGCAGGGGATCGAAGTACGGCCCTCATGGCTCCCGTTCACTCCGTGGTCGACCGTCGACGACATTTGCGACATCGTCGAGTTCGTCGCGGCGCACGATCTCGTCCCCAACGTCGATCCCGTGCAGTACTCGATCCGGCTCCTCCTACCCCGAGGCTCTCTGCTCCTGGGCCACCTCGACCCGCTGGCGTGGGACCCCGAGCGGCTGTCGTACCGCTGGACGTCTCCGCTCGACCCGTTGCAGCACCGCATCGCCGAGCTCGTGGAGCGGGGCGGCGACTACGCGGCGGTGCGCGAGTGTCTCGGACTCGCTCCCGTGCCGAGATCAGAAGCCGAGCGACCGCATCTCAGCGAACCGTGGTTCTGCTGTGCCGAGCCCACCGGGGCGCAGCTCGCGCTCGCGGACCCCGATCGCTGACCGGGCGGGGTCTTCTCAGCGACGGACGGGTTCGCGATCAGGTGGCGGTGCGAGCTCTCCCGGAGCGGACGGGCGTTCCTCGCCCTGTCCCGAAGATGCCTCCGGTGGCTCGACGGCCGTGCTCAGCGGCGCGTCGATGTTGACGTGGGGCACGATTCGGTCGAGGACCTTCGGGAACCACCAATTGGCCTTGCCGAGCAACTCCATCGTGGCGGGCACGAGCACGAGCCGAACGAGGGTGGCGTCGACCAGCACCGCGACCGCGAGGCCGAGGCCCATCATCTTGACGACGGGCTGGTCACTGGCCAGGAAGGACAGGAACACCGCGATCATGATGAGCGCGGCGGACGTGATCACTCGGGCGGTCGCGGTGAGCCCGGTCGCGACGCTCTCCCGGTTGTCGCCCGTGCGGACGAACTCCTCGCGAATCCTCGACAGGAGGAAGACCTCGTAGTCCATCGAGAGCCCGAAGAGGATGGCGAACATCATGAGGGGCACGAAGGACTCGATGGGGACCTCCTGGTGGAGCCCGATCAGGCTGCGCCCCCACCCCCACTGGAACACCGCGACGACGACGCCGTAGGCCGCGCCGATCGACAACAGGTTCATGACCGCGGCCTTGAGCGGCACGAACACCGAGCGGAACACGATGAGCAACAGGACGAACGCGGCCATGACGACAAACCCGATGCACCAGATCAATCGCGAGTTGACTCGGTCGGTGAGGTCGATGAGCTCGGCGGTCTCACCACCGACGAAGACTTCGCCGGCGAGTGGCGTGGCGCGGGTCGCGTCGGGAATGACGTCGACGCGCAGGCGCCGCACGAGCTCCTGGGTCGAGGCCGCGTTGGGTGCCCCGCGGGGCTGCACGAGGATCACCGCGGCGTCGAGCGCCCGGTTGGGGATCGGACCGGTCACCGAGACCACTCCCGGCTCCGCTCCGAGCCGTTGGACAAGCGTCTCCGCCGCCTCCAGCTCGCCGCCCACCGCCGCCGGCGTCGGTTTCGGCAGGCTGACCGCGACGAGCAGCGGCCCGTTGGCCCCGGGGCCGAACCCTTCGGCGATGAGATCGTAGGCCCGTCGCATCGTGAGGCTCTTGGGATCGTCACCGTCGTCGGCAAAGCCGAGCTGCATGCTCAGCACGGGCGCGGCGAGGGTGAGCAACACGATGACCGAGACGATGACGCACGTCCACGGTCGTCTCGCCACGCCGTGTGACCAACGGCGCCAGAATGTGCTCGCGGAGACGTCGCGCGGCTTGATCCGCCCGCCGCTCACCCCGATCAGCGCGGGCAACAGCGTGAGCGCGGCCACCACCATCACCGCGACGAACAGCCCGGCGGAGAAGCCCAGCATCGCGACGTAGGGAATCCCGGTGAACGCGAGTCCGGCGAGCGCGAGACAGACCGTCATCCCCGCGAACAGCACCGCCGCGCCCGAGGTGGCCATGGCGCGCCCGATGCTCGCGCCGACGTCGTAGCCGGCGGCGCGGTTCTGGCGGTAGCGCGTGACGATGAACAGCGAGTAGTCGATACCGACACCGAGCCCGATCATGCTGCCGAGCAGGGGCGCGACCGTGCCGATCGTGAAGACCCCGGCCAGGAGCTGGAGCAGCGTGCGAGCCACGGCCACACCGACGAGGGCAATGGCCAGCGGCAGCAGCGCAGCGACGAACGCCCCGAACGACACGACCATGATCACGAGCGCGGCGGCGAGGCCGATCTCCTCGGAGTAGTCCGACGCCGATGACTGGTGGTCGAACGTGTCGGCGATCGCGCCGCCGTACTCGATCCGTACGTCCGGTTCCGAGCGCACGACGCCTTGGGCCGCGTCGTCGAGCCGGTCGAACGTGTCTTCGCCGAGCGTCCCGATCGCCTGGGAGTAGGTCACCGTGAGCGTAGCGATGTCACCCGACTTCGAGACCTCGGGCTTGGCCACCGACGCGACCTCGGGAAGCTTGGCGACCGCGGCCGCAAGGTCCGCCGTCACCGTCGCGGGCAGTGCACCGGATCGAGTCACGACCACGAGCGAGGCCGTCGGCAAGTTCTGTTCGGGGAATCGACGATCGAGCAGATCCACCGCGCGCTGTGAGTCGGTACCCGGGATGGAGAACGTGTCCCGGAACTGGCCGCCGACGCGCTGGTTGGCGACGACGACCCCGAAGATCGCCAACAGCCAGACACCGATGACCCACCAACGACGGCGGGCCGCGCCACGGCCGAGCCGGCCGAGCAGATTCAGCCGCTCTGTTGACCGGCCAGAAGATTCAGTGCCGAGCCCGCCTTGAACCACGCGATGTGCTCCTCCGACATTGTGTGGGTCGTACCCACTTCGTCGGTGGAGCCATCGGCGTGACGGATGACGACCTTGACCGGATTGCCGGGAGCCAGCTCGGAAAGCCCCACGATGTCGATCGTGTCGTCGACGAGAACCCGCTCATAGTCGTTCGGGTCGGCGAACGTCAGCGCCAGCACGCCCTGCTTCTTGAGATTGGCTTCGTGGATCCTGGCGAACGACCGGACGATCACCGCCCGACCACCCATGAAGCGCGGCTCCATGGCTGCGTGCTCGCGGGAGGAGCCTTCGCCGTAGTTCTCGTCGCCGACCGCAACCCAGTCGATCCCGGCCATCTTGTAGGCCTGGGCGAGGTCCGGCAACGACACGACGGAGCCGTCACGCACGTCGACACCCTGGCCCGACTCCGACAGCGCGAACGCGTTGTTCGCCCCGATGAACAGGTTGGCCGAGATGTTGGTGAGATGACCCCGGTAGCGCAGCCATTGACCGGCCGGTGAGATGTGGTCGGTCGTGCACGTGCCCGTCGCCTTGACCAGCACCCGCAGTCCGGTGACGTCGGCACCGTCCCAGGCGGGGAACGGCGTGAGCACTTCGAGCCGCTCCGATCCGGGCTTCACCACGATGTCGATGCTCGACGGGTCCTCCGAGGGAGGAATGAACCCGGACTCGCCCGGGTCGAAGCCCTTCGCGGGAAGCTCGTCGGCGACCGGAGGATCGAAGTCGTCGCGGAAGTCCACGTCGAGCCGGCCAACCAGCGCGAGCCCGACCACCGTCTCGGGCGAACCGATGAACGACAGCGTCTCGGCGTTGCCATCGTTGCGGCGCGGGAAGTTCCGGTTGAACGAGCTGACGATCGTGTTGCGCTCGCCCATCTCGATGTCGTCACGCTTCCATTGGCCGATGCACGGGCCGCACGCGTTGGCGAGCACGGTTGCGCCGATCGCCTCGAGATCGGCAAGCAACCCATCACGCTCGATCGTCGCCCGCACCTGCTCGGATCCGGGGGTGATGAGCAACGGAGACCGCACGCGCCGGCCCGCGGCCTTCGCCTGACGGGCAACGTGCGCGGCCCGTCCGATGTCCTCGTACGACGAGTTGGTGCACGAGCCGACGAGCGCGTAGGAGATCTCGGCCGGGTAGCCCTCCGCCTCGACTGCCGCCTTGACCTCCGAGATCGGCCGGTCCAGGTCCGGAGTGTGGGGTCCGACGAGATGGGGCTCGAGCTCGCTGAGATCGACGTCGATGACCCGGTCGTAGAAATCCTCCGGTGCGGCATCCACCTCAGGGTCACGCCGGAGGAACTCCGCGTGAGCGTCGGCGAGCGCGGCGACCGCCTCGCGCCCGGTCGCCTCGAGGTACGCGGCGGAACGCGGGTCGTAGGGGAACAACGAGCAGGTCGCCCCGATCTCTGCGCCCATGTTGCAGATCGTCGCCTTGCCCGTCGCGGCGATGGACTCGGTACCGGGCCCGAAATACTCCACGATCGCGCCGGTGCCGCCCTTGACCGTGAGGATGCCCGCGACCTTGAGGATGACGTCCTTGGCGGAAGCCCAACCCGTGAGCGAACCCGTGAGCCGAACGCCGATGACCTTGGGCACACGCGTGTTGAACGGCCAGCCCGCCATCACGTCGACCGCGTCGGCCCCGCCGACCCCGATCGCGACCATGCCGAGACCCCCGGCATTGGGGGTGTGACTGTCGGTACCGAGCATCATCCCGCCCGGGAACGCGTACTGCTCGAGGACGACCTGGTGGATGATGCCCGAACCGGGCTTCCAGAACCCGCTGCCGTACTTCGCCGCGACACTCCGCAGGAAGTCATAGACCTCGGCGTGCTCGTCCAGCGCCTCGGCCATGTCGGCCTCGGCGCCCAGGCGCGCCTGGATGAGGTGGTCGCAGTGCACCGTCGTGGGCACGGCCACGCTCGGTAGCCGGGCGAGCATGAACTGCAACAGGGCCATCTGCGCGGTCGCGTCCTGCATCGCGACCCGGTCGGGCCGGTAGTCGCCGTAGTCGACGCCGCGGCGCAACCCGATCGTGAACGGATCGTCGGCGTGGGCGAACAGCACCTTCTCGGCGAACGTGATGGGGCGCCCCAAGCGTTGGCGGGCGACCGTCGTCGCCTCGGCGTAGCGCGCGTACACGCGCTCGATGAGGTCGATCGGCGTGGTCGGGCCGACGGGCTCAGCCATGACTTCCTCCCGGGGAGAACTCGACTTCGAATGCGGTGCGATGGGCAGCGTAGCGATGGTCCGACACCATCACCGCGGGTCCGGCCCGATCGTAGGTGACCCTCCGACAGGCAAGGACCGGCGAGCCGGCGGGGACACCGAGCCGAGTCGCGTCGATGCGATCGGCCTCGGCCGCAGCGATGGTCTGATTGATGCGACCGGGCTCGACACCGTGGAGCGGGAGCAGGTCGGTGAACGTCGACCGCTCGACATCGGTGCGACTCAGGTGCGCGCCGACCGACGTCGGCACCCACACCGTGACGAGCGCGAACGGCTCGTCGTCGGCGAGGTTGAGGCGAGTCACGCGCAGCACCTGCTCGTCGGCGGCGATCCCGAGGATCTTGACAACGTCCGGTGGCGCGGCTTCGAAGCCGAACTCGAGGACGCGTCGACCCGGCTGCGCGCCGGCGGCTTCGAGCGCGGCCTCGACCGTCGTGACTCGACCGAGCCGCTGATGGACCGGATCCACGGCCACGAACCAGCCTGCGCCCCGGCGGCTGTGCACGATTCCCTCGTCACGGAGCAGCTCGAGCGCCCGCCGAACGGTGACCCGGCTGACACCGAGCTCAGCGCCGAGGGTCGCTTCGCTGGCCAGCGCGCCGGTCGACCCGGCCGCGATGCGGGAGCGGAGCTGCTCGGCAACGTCGAGGTAGCGCACAACCTGTATTGTATTTGTCTGATTCAATAAGTGTCAAGCGCGGGGCTCGAGCGGGCGGGGCTCGAGGCGGGCGGGGCTCGAGCGGTCAGGCTCGATAGGGCAGTCGCCGACGCCACTCCCCGCTTCCGCCCGCGTCGCGCGCCGGAGCCGATGTGATGTCAGGCGCGGTCGCGCTCTTCGATCGTGACGGACTTCATCACCTCGCCGATCTGGATCGCCTGGGCGGTCTCGATGCCCTCCACGACGTGGCCGAACAGGTTGTAGTCCTTGGTGAGCTTGCCCTGGCAATCGTCGATGGTGATGAAGAACTGTGAGCCGTTGGTGTCGGGCCCGGCGTTGGCCATCGCGACGGCGCCGAGGGTGTATTCGCCCTTCACCTCTTCGTCGGCGAAGCGGTAGCCCGGACCACCCCGACCGGTGCCTTCGGGGCAGCCGGCCTGCACGACGAAGTCGGCCACGACGCGGTGGAACGTCAACCCGTCGTAGAAGCCCTGACGGGCGAGGGCGACGAAGTTGTTGACGCTGTTGGCCGCGAGCTGCGGGTCAAGATCCATGACCACGTCGCCACGGTCGGTGCTGATCGTGGTGCGGTAGAGCTTCGAGCCGTCGATCTGGTACTCCGGCGCTTCGGCCACGGTGGGTCCTTCCTCGATGGGTGTTGCGAGCATGGGTGGGATCGGTCAGGGACTGGGGTCTACTTCGATGGCGGCAACGGCCTCGGCGAGCAGGGTCCGCACCTGGTCGCTCTGCGCGCCGTTCGGTACGAGCGTGAGGTAACGCTGGAGCTCGGGAACGGCACGCGCCGGGTCCTGTTCGCCCCGAAGCGCCACCAGGCCCAAGAAGAAGTGGGCATCAGGATAGGCCTCGTCGGCCGCGATGGCGGCTTCGAGGCTCAGACGGGCGCGCGCGGGCTCGTCGGCGAGGTACAACAACCAGCCGCCGTAGGCGTGAGCTTCGGCGAGGGTCGGGTCCAGCGTCGCGGCCTGTGAGAACTCCGCGAACGCGTCCGGAAATCGTTGGCGGGCCATGAGGAAGCGCGCCAGCGCGAGACGGGCTTGCGGGTCGTCGGGCGCCTCGGCGATTGCGGCTCGCAGGGTGTCTTCCCGGTCGGCTTCGGAGACGGTGTTGCCCGACGAGGTCTGCCCCGAAAGGCGCGTGCCCAGTGCCGAGGCCATCACGAGGCCGACGACGGTCGCGAAGGCGACGATCCCCACGACCGTGACCGCGCGGCGCTTGGCCGACATCGGCGGGGCCCCCGTCGACGAACCCGCCTTCGCCGAGCCCGCCTTGGCCGAGCCCGCCTTCGCCGAGCCCGCGGTCGTCCGGCCGCCTGCGGCCCGCAGCGCGGCGGCGGCGCGCGCGGTGTAGTCGCTGTGCAGGCGTTCGAAGGTGGAGTCGTCGATGTTGCCCGCGGCGCGCTCCGCGTCGAGGTCGTCGAGCGAGCGCAGCAGGAACTCCTGCTCGGTCGTGACGTCTTCGCCCGTAGCCCTACTGCCCGGCAGACCTGGCTCGGGCTCGACGAGGTCGGGCTTCTCGTCTCGGCTCATGGGTGCTCGCGCGCGTCGGCGACGAGCGCTTCATCATCCTCGGTCGCGGTCAACCGAGGTTGACGACGGCTCCGGGCCAACACGAGTGCGACACCGCCCGCACCCATCAACACCACGACGACGGGCAGCGCCCACAAGAAGACACCGAGGCCCGAGCCGGCCGGCTTCAGGAGGATGAACTCGCCGTAGGTCTCGACGTAGGCGCGGCGGATCTCGGCGTTGCTCTCGCCCGCCTCGATGCGGCGGCGGATGTCGGCCCGGAAGGCCCGGGCCGACGACGTGGAGCTCACCGCGACCGACTGGCTCTGACAGTCCACGCAGCGCAGCTCGGATGAGACCGATCGGACCCGGTCGCGCACCGATGGGGTGCCCGGCTCGGGCCGGGCCGCGACCCACAGCGTCACGATGACGACGAGGCCGAGCGCGATCCACGACCCGTTGCGAGCTCGTGGGTTCACCGCTTCACCCGGCCCGCGCGCGGGCAAGGAGTGCCTCGAGATCGTCCACCGAGACTTCGCTGAGCTGCTTGCCGGTGACCACACCGGCGGGGCTGATCGCGAACGTCTCGGGCTGGCCGGTGGTGCCGTAGGCGATCGCGGCCTGGCCGTCGGGATCAATCGCCAGCGTCCAGTCGAAGCCGTCCTCGCGCGCGCCTTTCCGGGCGGCGGACGGACTCTCGTCGCGCACGATGCCGACCATCGCGACGTCACCATCGCCGGCGTGACGGTCCCAGAATTCGAGCAGCGCGGGGGCCTCGGCCCGGCACGGGAGGCACCACGAGTTCCAGAAGTTCACGATGACACTCTGTCCCCGCAGGCTTGTGAGGTTCACCCGCGCCCCGTCGACATCGAGCAGGGGGAGGTCGAAATCGGGAGCTCGGCGTTGCAGGATGGCCCCGCCCGCGTAGGAGGGGTCGGAACCGACCTGGGTGGCGAGGGCGACGCCGAAGAGCGCGACGACCGCGGCGATGCCGATGGCGATCCAGCGCGACGGGTTCCTCATACGGTCGCCTCGGCCGGCTCGGGTCGCGGCGACGGCGTATCGTCGACGGGACCGGCGGGTGCCGCGGCCGGCCGAGCGCGCGTACGGGGTTCGTGAGCCCGCACCGCCAACAGCGCGACGATGGTCCCCGCGGCCATCACGCCACCGCCGATCCACAGCCAGAGCACCATCGAGTTGACCGCGACACCGACGGTGACGCGCTCGGACTCGCTCGGCGAGGACACCAGCGTGAGGTACACGTCCTCGAACAATCCGGTGCGTACCGACGGTGTGCCGATGCCGCTGTTGGCGTTCGGGAACGTGGAGATGGACGGCGCGTACACGCCGAGCACGTCGCCGCCCCGCTCGAGTCGCAAGCGGGCCGACTTCGTCGTCTTCTGGGCGGTGCGTTCGAGGTCGGTACCGAGGAAGGTCACCGTGTAGCTGCCGACATCGACCGACTCGCCACGCTCCAGCCGCACCTCACGCTTGGCCCCGAACGTCGCGAAGCTCGCGAGCGCCACCGCGATGATCACGACCCCGACGTGCACGACGAGCCCGCCGTACAGGCGGGGGTTCGACATCACCGTGCGCGTCGCAGCGCGTACCCAGCCCTCCTCGTCGGCCCTCCGGCGCGCCCGCACACCGACGCCCACCGATCGGGCGACGCCGGCGAGCGCGAAGCCGGCCAGGCCGAAGGCGACCACCGCGGCGAGGCTCCGGGTACCGGCGACGACGGTGACGACCATCGTGAGACCACCGACCCACGCCGGGACCATGAGCCGCCGGGTGAGGACCTCACCGCTCGTCGCCCGCCAACCCAACGCGGGCGCGGCCGCCATGAGAAACAGGATGGCGAGGCCGATCGGCGTCGCCATCGTGTCGAAGTACGGCTCACCGACCGAGAGCTGCTCGCCCCGCAGCGCCTCGGCGAGCAGGGGGAACACCGTGCCCAGCAACACGACGAACGCGAGCGCCGCGAACGCCAGGTTGTTGCCGAGGAACGCGGCCTCGCGCGACACGGCCGAGTCGATCCGACCCGGGGCCCGCAACGCGTCGGCACGCCACGCGATCAGCGCGATCGAACCTCCGGCGACGAGGCCCAGGAAGGTGAGCAACCACGAACCGATCGCGGAGTCACTGAACGCGTGCACCGAGTTGAGGACACCCGAACGGGTGAGGAACGTGCCGAGGATCGTGAGACAGAACGTCGCGATCACCAAGGACAGGTTCCACACCCGCAGCATCCCCCGGCGTTCCTGCACCATCAACGAATGAATGAACGCAGTGGCGGTCAACCAGGGCAGCAGCGACGCGTTCTCGACCGGGTCCCAAGCCCAGAAGCCGCCCCAACCGAGCACCTCGTAGCTCCACCACGCGCCGAGGATGATCCCGGCGGTGAGAAACCCCCACGCCACGAGCGTCGTGCGCCGGGTGTCGGCCAGCCAGCCCTCACCGACCCGTCCGGTCGCGAGCGCGGCGATCGCGAAGCTGAACGGGATCGTGAAGCCGACGTAGCCCAGGTACAGCATGGGTGGGTGGAACGCCATGAGCGGGTGGTTCTGGAGCAGCGGGTTGGGTCCCGCCCCGTCGAGGGGCACGGTGGTGCTCACGGTGAACGGGTTCGCCGGTCCGAGCATGAGCGCGAAGAAGAAGAGGGCGACGATGAGGCCGACGAGCGTCGCCCACGCGACCCTCGGGTCGGTTGCCCGGTGCCGGAACCGGTGGGCCGTGAACGCGAGGTAGCCCGCGAGTATCAGCGCCCATAGGAGGATCGAACCCTCCAGCGATGCCCAGAGCCCGGTGATGGTGAACAACAGCGGCGTGGCCCGCGCGTTGTTGTCGGCGACGTATTCGATCGAGAAGTCATGGGTCAGCAACGCCCATTCCATCGCCCCGACCGCCACGATCGTGAAGGCGAGCACGATGAACACGAGGCGACGTCCCGTGCGAATCTGGTCGGGCCGGCCGCGGAAGAGACCCATGGCGATGTTGGCGACCCCGAGCGCGGCCGACGCGGTGCCGAGTGCGATCGCCAGAAACCCGATCGTGGCCTTCACGCGTTGGTACTCCGGCCTTCGGGCTCGTCGAGCTCCACCTCGGGTGGCTCGTAGCTGGCGCCGTGCTTGATCAGGATGCGGTCGGAGTCGAAGACCGCGCCGCGACCCCAGTGACCCTCGCAGAGCACCGGTGCGCCCGCCTTGAACAGGTCCGGTGGATCGCCGGCGTGGCGGATGGTCACGGTCTCGTCACCGTCGGTCACGTCGAAACGAACGCCGTTCGCGGTCTGTTCGACCGATCCGGGCACGACCGCGCCCGCGAGTCGGAAGCGATCCGAGCCCAGCGACTCCCGCTCGCCCACGGCCTCGGACACGGTCTTGAAGTAGATGATGTTGCCGCGCAGCCCCATGAACAGCAATGCACCGACTGCGATGACACAGACGGCCGCCGCCACGAGGTATATCGGGCGGCGTTTCCGAGCGCCCGCGTTCGTGTCCGTGGTCACCGCGAGCCTCGGCTCTTCGTCGCCCGGCGCGTACGTACGACCAGCCGCGCGTAGTAACCCGCGATGACCACGGCGGTCACGGCCCATCCGGTGGCGACGTAGCCGACGTCGCTCACGGGGCGCTCACCGGTGTTGTCATCGGGCCGCCCGGGGGCTCGGACCGCCCGGGGGCCGGCGTGCCGTCCGCCTCGGCGATGCGGGCGACGATCGCGGCATCGAGGCCGTCGGCGTCGAGCTCGTCTTCCAGTGTGGCGAGCTGGTAGCGACGGTCGAGCAGATACACGTACAGGAGCGTGAACGCGAGCACGCCGAGCCAGAGGGTCCAGGCCATGACTCCCCCGATCTCCGCGCTGAGCTCCGGGTTGAACACCGTTGCCTGCTGATGCAGCGTGCGCCACCACTCGACCGAGAAGTGCACGATGGGCACGTCGATGAACACGATCAGCGCGGCGACCGCGTTGCGCCGAGCGCCGGAGACCGGGTCGGCCGCCGTGTGCCGCAGCGCGAGGTAGCCGAGGTAGAGGAAGAACAGCACCGCGGTGGTGACCAGCCGCGCATCCCAGGCCCACCACACTCCCCATACGGCCCGGCCCCACAGCGAGCCCACGAACAGCGTCAGGCCCGTGAACAGCACGCCGAGCTCGGCCGACGCGCCCGCCATCCGATCCCAGGTCTGCGCGCGGGTGCGCGGCCACAAGTACAGCGCCGATGCGAGCGCGGTGATGAAGAACGCGAGGTACGCGAGCCACGCCGTGGGCACGTGCAGGTACATGAGGCGCTGGGCGTCGCCCTGCACCTCATCGGGTGGCGCGCCCCAGAGTCCGAAGAGCGCGAGCGCGACGAGCGACACGAGGGTCAGCCAGCCCAGCACCGTTGCCACTCTCGGGTGGAGCAGCCTCACCGCACTCCCCTCCCATGGCTCATGCGTCCTCCCACAACGACCCGAAGGCCAGGACGCCGACCGCCAGGTACAGACCGGCAAACGCTCCGAGCAGCGCGATCCACGGCCACCCCTCGGCCGGGTCACCGCCGAGGCCGGACTCGAAAGCCCTCGTGGCACCGAGCATGACCGGCGTGATCACCGGCAACAGCAGCAGCGGCAGCAGTGTCTCGCGCAGGCGCAGACCCGCCGCCAGCACGCCGAAGAGGGTACCGGTGGCCGCGAGTCCCGCGGTCGCGGCCATCCCGGCAGCCACGAGCACGACGACCGAGGTCACGTCGACGCCGTAGAGCGCGGCGACCCCCAGCCCGAGCAGGACTTCGAGCACGGCGAGCTGGGCGGCGATCGCGGCGGCCTTGCCGAGAAAGACCGCCGCGCCGTCGATCCCCGACAGACGCAGGCCGTCGCGTGCGCCGTGGAGCTGTTCGATGGCGAACGACCGGCCGATGGCCAACAGCGCGGCCAGCATCACCGCGACCCAGAAGAGACCGGGCGCCACTGCCGCCAGCCGACCGCGGTCGGGATCCAGCGCGAACGCGAACAACAGCAACACGATGATCCCGAACGGCAGCACCTGGGCGAGCGTCACGCGCGAGCGCGCCTCGATGCGCAGGTCCTTGGCCGCCACGAGGCCTGCGTCGGCGAGGACGCTCATCGGGCGCGCTCCCGCTCGGAGGGCTTCGCCGGTCCACCGGCGGATCCGGTTCCGCCGGCGTCGCGCCCGTCACCGGGCGTGGTGGACGGCCTCGGATCGGTGGGACCCGGGGCGTCCGTCGACGACGTGACGCGCCCACCCGCGAGGGTGACCTCGCGAGTAGCGAGCGGGCGCGCCAGTCCGAGCTCGTGTGACGCGAGCACCACCGTGCCGCCCGAGCCGGCCGCTCCGGTCACGATGTCGTCGAGCAAGGCCCGGCCGTGAGCATCGAGGCCGGCGTGGGGTTCGTCGAGGAGCCACAGCGTCGGCTCCCGCACGAGGGCCACCCCGAGCGCCAGGCGGCGGCGTTGCCCGGCCGAGAGCCCACCGTGGGTGACGCGTGCCTGCCGGGTCAGCCCGCACCGTTCGAGCGCCGCGTCGGCCGCGGCGCGGTCCCGCCCGGATGCCCGGGCCGCGAACCGGAGGTTCTCGCGGGCGGTGAGGTCGTCGTAGCAGAAGGTGTCGTGGGCGACGAGAGCCAGCGAGCGCCGGGCCGCGGTGCGATCCGCGACAACGTCGCGCCCTTCGACCATCACCTCGCCCCGCAGCACGGGAGCGAGTCCGGCGATCACTCGCAAGAGGGTGGTCTTGCCCGCGCCGTTGGGCCCGGTGATCAGCACCACCTCACCGGCCCGCGCGTCGAAGTCGACACCGGCGAGAGCTGGGAAGCCGCCGATGAGGCTCACCACAGAACGCAGATGAACGAGCGGCATCACTGCCAACCGGCCTCCGGGACCCGCTCCGAGACCCCGCCGACCAGGGTCTTCGCCAGCACCAGATTCTAGGAACAGCGCCGAACCGGGGCGAACCGAGGTGACCGGGTCCATCCGTCCCGGGGCCTTACGCTGCACGGCGTGCGTCGAGTGGTCGGAGGTATCGGAGGGGTTCTCGTGACCGCGGGGATCCTCATCCTGTTGTTCGTCGTGTTCCAGCTCTGGGGAACCGGGCTCTACACCGCCCGTGAGCAATCCCGTCTGAAGTCGGATTTCGACGCGCAGCTCGCGCGGGCCGACGCCACCCCCACGACGACCGGCCCGGGCCCCACCACCACCACGACAC
>DASRPD010000061.1:0-5713 GCA_035646535.1 Acidimicrobiia bacterium | reverse complement strand
TGGGCCGGCCGGGATCGCGCGGTGCACTGACGGCGCACGACCGCCCCGGTCGCCTCACCCCGTGGCAACTGACCTGGTTGGTAAGGTTTGCCAAACTTGCCTAGAGTTGTTGGTTTGATGGACGCCGGGAGATGGACGCCGGGAAGCGTGTGATGGATGTCGGGAAGCTGGGCCATCAGGATCGGGGTGTCGCCCTCGCCGAGGGCCTGAGCCAGTTCGACGACGAGCTGGCGGTCGTGACCGCCGACGGCCGCACGGTCTCCTACCGTGACCTCGCCGCGCGGGTCGACGAGCTACGCGACGCACTCGGCCCGACCCGACGGCTGGTCGTGATCAGCGGATCCAACACCCTCGAGATGCTCTCGGCGTATCTCGCGGCGCTCGCGGGACACCATCCGGTCATGCTCGCCGGCTCGGACGCCTCCTACAGTGCCTTGGTCGAGTCCTACGACCCCGATGCCACCTTCGGAGGACCCGGCGCCGACGCCGGGATGACCGAACGCCGACGCGGGTCGTCGCACGACCTCCATCCCGATCTCGCGCTCATGCTGAGCACGTCGGGTTCGACGGCGTCACCCAAGGTCGTTCGGCTGTCGCACGAGAACGTGCAGTCCAACGCCGAAGCGATCGCGCAATACCTCGAACTACGCGGCGGCGACCGCGCGGCAATGACCCTGCCGATGCACTACTGCTACGGACTCTCGGTGGTGAACAGCCATCTGGCGATGGGCGCGGCAGTGATTCTCTCCAACGAGTCGGTCGTCGACGACTGCTTCTGGCACCGGTTCACCGCGTTCTCGGCGACGAGCTTCGTCGGCGTTCCCCACACCTTCGATCTGCTCGATCGCGTCGGCTTCGACACGATGCAGCTCCCGAGCCTGCGGTACGTGACGCAGGCCGGCGGGCGTCTCGCTCCTGACAAGGTGTGCCGGTACGCGCGACTCGGAGCGGAGCGCGGCTGGCGCTTCTACGTGATGTACGGCCAGACCGAAGCAACGGCGCGGATGGGGTACCTGCCGCCCGACCTCGCGCTCGAGCACCCCCAGGCCATCGGCATCCCCATCCCCGGCGGTTCGTTCACCATCGAGGCGCCCGACGATGGCGACGATGGTGAGCTGGTGTACCGGGGGCCCAACGTCATGCTCGGGTACGCGCAGACACCCGACGACCTCGCCCTCGGAAGAACGGTCGACGCGCTGCGAACCGGTGATCTCGCACGACAGACACCGGCCGGACTGTTCGAGGTGACTGGACGCAGGAACCGCTTCGTCAAGATCTTCGGGGTCCGGATCGACCTCGACCGAGTCGAGGCGCAACTGGCCGAGCAGGGCTGCACGGCGGCGTGTGCAGGCACCGACGACCAGATCATCGTCGCGGTACCCGCAGCGCACGACGCCTCGGCGATCGCCCAGATCCTGTGCGACCAGCTCTCGCTGCCGAAGCGGTGCATCCGCGTGTTCGCCGAGGACGACGTCGCTCTGCTGCCCTCGGGAAAGCCCGATTACCCGGCACTGGTGCAGCTCGGACTCAGCGCGCGGGCGAGCGAGCCGACCCCTCATGGCCCGGACCTGTCCGCGGGCCCTCGCCGGGTTCGCGAGCTGTACGCCGAGGTTCTCGATGTCGACGTGCCCGACGACGACGCCACCTTCGTGAGCCTCGGGGGCGACTCCCTGTCGTACGTCGAGGTGTCGGTTGCACTGGAAGAGATGTTCGGACAGCTCCCGAGCGGGTGGCACCTCACGCCGGTGGCTGATCTCGAACGAAGTCTGCACCAACACCGCCGAGTCAACCACCTGGCAACCGATGTCGTGCTGCGGGCGGTTGCCACCCTGCTCATTCTCGGCACCCACGTTCGCCTCTTCGACCTCCAGGGCGGCGCGCACCTGCTGCTCGCGGTCGCGGGCTTCAACTTCGCGAGGTTCATGCTCGTGCCCGACGCGACGGCGAATCCGATCCGGCGCGTCGGGCCGGCGCTCAGGCGGATCGCCGTGCCGACCGTCGCGTGCATCGCGCTGCTGTTCGTGATCGAACGGACCTTCTCGGTGACGAAGCTGCTCCTGATCCACAACTACGCCGAGGGAGGCCGTTGGCGCTACTGGTACATCGAGGCGCTCATCCAGATCCTCGTGGTCGTCGCCGTGGTCGTGTCCGTGCCCCGCGTCCGCCGCATCGAACGAGCCCACCCCTTCGAGACTGCGATGACGTTCGTGGGGATCGGCCTCCTCATGCGATTCGCCGTCGCCCACGAGGCGGTTCCCGGCGGCATTCTCCAGCCGCACAATGTCTTGTGGCTCTTCGCGTTGGGCTGGGCGATCGAGCGCGCCACGACCGTCCCCCAACGAGTGCTCGTCTTCGCCTGTGCCTTCGTCGGCCTCCACGGCTTCTTCGACAGCGCCACCCGCGAGCTCATCGTGCTGGCCGGGCTCGCGCTCCTCTGCTGGCTGCCACGCGTGCCGGTACCGCGCCTGCTGCACCCGGTGACCGGCGCGATCGCCGCCAGCTCCCTCTACATCTATGTCACCCAGTTCGAGGTGTATCCGGTCCTCCTGCTCGTCTTCCCGCCCATCGCGGTCGTCCCGGCCACCGCCGCAATCGGCATCGGGATCGATCGCGCCGTCAGGGCACGGCGCAAGGGACACACGAGAGGATCCTTGGCTGCGATGGAGAGATCGCTCCGGCGGCTCCGACCCGATCGGGCTCGGTGACCGATCGAGCGTGACCACCACTCACCGCCGCCGACCGCGCGCTCCGAGCGCATGTGCCGAAAGCCCCTGTTCCGGCCCGTTCAACGTCGACAGGGTGAAGAGATAAGGGGTTGACGCCCGAAGACACCAGTGTCGATGCCCTCGGGCTCGACGGAAGGGTTTTTATGGCCAACACCACGCTCGACAAGGGGCGGTCGACGCGACCCGCCTCATCGAGACGATCCAGGACACCGAGCAGTCAGCGCTCGAGGCCGTCCGGAAGTTCGTCGACACCGTCGACGGGTCCTTCCCCGACGTGGGCGAGGATGGCCCCCGCCGCAAGATCATCGATTCGGCCTTCACGATGCTCGAGCAGCTGGTCGGCGCATCGAACCAGCTCGCGCAGAGCGTCGTAGAGTTGACGCAAGACGCGCTCGGCGAGCGAGCACGCGGTTCTTCGTCATCTTCGTAGTCGTTGGAGTCATCAAGCGGGAGGTCGGTTGTGGCAGAGAGTGTGTACAAGGTCATCGAGCTCGTGGGAACGAGCACCGATTCGTGGGAGAAGGCAGCGGCCGCCGCGATCGGGAGGGCATCGGAGAACCTGCGTGACCTCCGCATCGCCGAGGTCACCGACCTCGACTTGCAGATCGAGGACGGCAAGGTGAAGGCCTACCGAGCGAAGGTGAAGGTTTCCTTCAAGTACGAGGACTGAGCCTGCGAGCACGAGGTATGGGCCTGGCACGGTACGCCACCGGCTGAGGATCTATGCGTACGTACGCACGAGCGCCAGTACCTCTCGGGCGTCCGGGCCCTCGCCCTGCAGCTCGGTTTCGGCTGGATCGACGCGGCGCGCGGCAACCCGGCACAGCTCGACGGCGTCGCCGCGGATGATCGTCAGCGGCGCGACGTCGGGGACGAAGTCCCAGCGCGTTTCCGTCGGCGACCGGAGCTCGAAGGCGACCGGGCCGTGCAGCTGTCGTTCCGCGTTCGCGAACGCATAGGGCAGTGTGCGCCAGGCCAGGCGGGCGATGTGTCGGCACCGGTCAGTCGGCTCGCGAGTGATGCCGAGCGCGGCGGCCACGTCGCCGGCGTGGATCCACGTCTCGGCGAGTCGCGTGGTCGCGAGAGTCGCCACCGCGAGCTCTCCCGCGACCCATTGAACCCGCGCGTGGAGGTCACCGGCGGCGAACGCGCCGCGCAGCGCGCCGGCGCTCACCTGCCACTCGTCGCGTATCGCCGCGCCCGGACGGCCCCGCGCGCGGGCCACCATCAGGTCGGCGGCTTCGTCGATCGACGTGGCCGAGCCCAGCTCACCGGCCACCAGATCGAGGTACGCGGCGAAATCGCCGGACACGCTCGCGAGCGCGAGCCCGTCGGTCTGGGTGAGGTGGACGACGACATCGGCGACGTCCCAGCCATCGCAGGGTGTAGGACGTCGCCATCCGGCTTCGTCGAGAGGAGCGATCAGCTCGGCGAGCTCGGCGTGCTGCGCGGCAAGCGCACTGAGCACCTCGTCCATGAGCGCGCTACCCGGGAACCGGTCCGGGGTCCACCGCGGGGAGCTGGCCTTCGGAGCGCAACCATGCCTCGGTGCGGCGCATGCCTTCGTCGAGCCCCACCGCGGGTTCCCAGCCGAGCATCTCGCGCGCCTTGGCGATCGAGACGTCGCCCGTCGCGCTCAGCATTCGGACGGTCGCGGCGGTCGCCTCGCTCGGCCGCCCGAACGCGCGCAGAGCTCGCCCCATCGTCTCCGCGATGACGGTCGCCACTGGCGTCGGCGCAGTCGGCGGTGGCGCGACGCCGAGCATCCGCGCGTAGTGGCCGAAGAACTCGCGAGTCGCCAGCGCGGTCCCACCGGTCACGTTGAACACCTGACCGACCGCACCGTCGTGCGCGGCCGCGCGCATCACGGCGTCGACGAGGTCGTCCACGTAGATGGGGATGAACACCCCCAGGCCACGGGCCGGTAGCACCACCTGATGCGTGCGCATCATCTGCACCGGCAGGATCGTCCAGGGCCGCGAGCCCGGGCCGTAGACATCGCCCGGGCGCACGACGGTCACCTCCACCTCTCCGGCTGCGTGGGCTTGGAGCGCAACCTGCTCGGCTGCGATCTTCGTGTCGCCGTAGACCGCGCCGGTCGGATGAACCGGACTGCGCTCGTCGCACCCATCGACCCGGTGATGCGAGTAGACCGCCAGCGACGAGAACAGCACGACTCGGCGCGCTCGGGCGTCGCGCGCGGCGTCGATCACGTGGTGGGTGCCGCACACGTTGATCCGCCACGCATCGTCGAGCGTCGGGGTGTTCGAGACCAACGCGGCAGTGTGCAGCACCGTCTCACAGCCAAGCGCCGCTCGCTGCCACGTCCCGGGAGTGCCGATGTCGCCCGCGACCACCCCGGCGGCCGGGTCCGCCCGCAGGTCCACACCGCGTACCTCCCAGCCCTCGTTCCGGTAACGCCCGGCGAGGGTCCGGCCAATGAATCCGGACGCGCCGGTGATCAGCACCCGGCCGGTCACGGCTCGCGCCCAGTGAGGCTCGCGGCGGCACGCTCCTGGTTGCGCCGGGCCCGCCGCTCGACCGGGCGCTGCAACGCCAGCGCGAGTGTCGGCGCGATCCCGAGCAGGCGCACCATCAGCCCTCGTAGCGGCGGCACGGACGCCAGAATGCGACGCGACCCGATCAGCGCGACGCCCGCGGCGGCGACCTCGTCGGGTTCCAGCAGCCGCGAGCCGGTGAAGGACATGCGGTGTCGGGCGTCGGTGACGTCCACCATCGAGGTCCGGATCCCGTCCGGGAGCACGCAGTGGATCCGCACCGGCGTGGCACGCAGCTCGGCGGCCGCGGCGACGCTGAAGGCGCGCACCCCGTGCTTGGTAGCCGAATAGACGGCGATGTGTGGTGTCGGCGCCCAGCCGGCGAGTGACGCGACATTGAGGATCTCTCCACCGCCGTCGGCGAGCATGGTCGACGCGGCAGCCCGCGTGCCGTGGACGACGCCGAGCAGGTTCACGGCGACGATGCGT
>DASRPD010000060.1:0-11510 GCA_035646535.1 Acidimicrobiia bacterium | reverse complement strand
GGATCGGGTGGGTCGCGATGCTGCACGATCGGCTCGAGAACCTGGTCGAGCGGTCAGGCTACGGCGAGCAGTTCCCCGGCGATCTCCGACCCGCGGACGTGCTGCACCGCAACTTCTGGTTCTGCACGCTCGATGATCCCTCGACGCTTCCGACTCTCGACACCGTCGGCGTCGACCACGTCATGTTCGAGACGGACTACCCCCACGCCGACGGGACGTGGCCCGATTCCCAGGCGGTGTTCGACGAGGTGTTCGGCGCGCTCGATGCCGACGCGATCGCCAAGATCAGTCACGAGAACGCGGCCGAGCTGTTCCGCCACCCGCTGCCCCCCGCGACCAGCCCGCACGCGGCCGGGCTCCGCCACTGAGCGCACGCCGGCCCACGGGCTCGCCCGTTCGCACCGCCCCTACGCGGGGTCGAAGAGCACGGGGAGCGTCGTCGGTGACCGGAAGTTCTCGCCGTGGATATGCGCGTCATCCCGGGCGAACGCCTCCTCGTCGAACCGGAGGTTCGGGCACCGGTCGATGAGACGGTTGACCGCCGTGGCCATCTCCATGCGAGCCAGATGCATCCCGAGGCACATGTGCAGACCCACACCGAACGCGATGTGCGGCACCACCGGCTGGAAGATGTCGAACACGTCGGGGTCGCTCCAGCGCGACGGGTCGTGGTTCGCCGAGCCGACACCCGCGACGACGTTCGCGCCCGCCGGGATCGTGACGCCGGCGAGCTCGCTCGCACGGGTGGACGTCCTCGACGTGATCGTGAGCGGGCTCTCCCAGCGGATCGTCTCCTCGATGGCCTGGGTCATGAGCGTCCGGTCGGCGGCGAGCGCCTCGAACTGGTCGCGATGGGTCAGCAGCCCGAACAGGAAGTTGCCGGTCGCCCGGTAGGTGGTCTCCGCCCCGGCCGGGAGCAAGAGCCGGAGGAAGGAGAAGATCTCCTCGTCACCGAGGCGCTCACCGTCGAGCTCGGCGTTCACGAGCTCGCTGATGAGGTCACCGCGCGGCTCGCGCCGGCGCGCCTCGAGGATCCCCTCGAAGTACTCGCGCAGCTCAGCCGAGGCCCTGAGTCCGGCCGCGGGTTGAGCGGCCACGTTGGTGAGCGCGAGGGCGCGGGGCTGGAAGTACTGGTAGTCCTCGCGCGGCAAGCCCAACAGGGCGCCGATCACCTGCACGGGGTAGAGGAAGGTGAACTCGCGCACCAGCTCGGCCTCGCCGCGCTCGACGAACGTGTCGATCGTTGCGTCGACGACGGGGCCGACGAGATCGTCGTTCCAATGGGCGAGCGTCTTCTGGCGGAACGCCTGCGCCACCAACGACCGCAGCCGCTTGTGCTCGGGCTCGTCCATGCCGACGAGGGGATACGGCCCCATGACTGTTTCGAGCATCTCGCGAATGCCGCCCGAACAGTACGTGACGTTGTCGCGCAAGACGGTCGCGACGTCGTCGTAGCGGTACACGTAGTACATCGTCTCGCCGGTGTCGCTCCCGTCGAACGAGAGGTTGTGACGCTCCTCGACCGGCGTGTCCCGCCGCTTGGCGTGAAAGCCTGGATACGGGGTCCGGCTGTCCCCCGCCACCGTGCCGACGAACTGGGCCATGGGATCCCACTCGAGACTCGGACCGTCCATGGTTCCCGTGGTCATGATGGCGTCCCCGTCCTCATGGTGGTTCCTCCCGGTACCTCACGCGTTTCCTGACGTGCGTGTCAGATACTAGGCACCCACGGAGTCGGGATCATCCGGCGACTTCGCAGAACCGGGCATAGCGCCCGGCCATCGCCCCAACCCAACGGGGATTCGGCTCCACCCGACGGCCGACGCTCGCCCAACGGCCGGCATCGAGCATCGAAGCCTCGAGACCCGCCGCGACTCGCGCGAGGAACGCGGAGCCGAGCGCGCCGCCTTCGGGGACGCCGACACAGTCGACCGGGAGGTCGGTGCCGTCCGCCACGGCCTGCACCCACTCGTCGACCCGGGTACCCCCGCCCGTCGCCACCACCCGCCGGGGCGTGACGCCACTGGCCTCGATCGCCCGACGTACCACGAAGCCCGACGCCTCGAACGTGGCCCGGCGGATCGAGGCCGCGTCGTGGGTCAGGTCCAGGTCGGCCAGCACCGCTCGTCGATCGGGGTCGTCGAGCGGTGACCGCTCGCCGCGCGGGTAGGGCGCCCACACCGGGACGCGTCCCGGGTCGGCAACCGAACCGGTCGCCGCCGGCTCGCGCGCGCCGAGCGCAGCGAGCGCCCAGTTCATGAACAGTCCACCGGCGTTGCTCGGACCGCCGACGAGGAGGTGTCCGGCGACCGTGTGCGGGATGGTGAAGAAGCCTCGGGCATCCGCGGGAGCCGCGCTCTCGGCCACGACGACCCACACGATGAGCGTGGTTCCCAGGATGACGAGCACGTCGCCGGCCGTGTTGGCGCCGGCCACGAGCTGCTCGGCCAGCGCGTCGACACAACCCGACGCGAGCACCGGACCATCGCCGTCGACGCGACCGCACTCCGCTGCGGTCGGCACGAGGCGCGGCAACGCGTCCACGGTGACGCCGGCGTCGCGGGCCACCGCAGGGTCCCAGCCGGTCCAGTCGAACAACGGAAGGGCCGTCGCCGCGGTCGCGGTGTCGAGCACGGCGGTACCGGCGAGCTCATGGTTCGCGACAGCCTGGGCAGGCCAGTAGCCCGCGGCGTCCGGGTGCTCACGCGCCAGCCAGGCCAAGAAGGCGACGAGCTCGCCGGACTGTGCCGGGTTGCCACCGCGGGCGGTGCGACCCCGAACGTCGCCGTAGAGCAGGCCCGGGGCAATGGGGAGCCCACGCTCGTCGACCGCGGTCAACGACGGAACCATCGCCGCGACCGAGACCCCCGCGGCATCACGCACCGCGTCGCCGAGCTCGGTGAGCGCGCGCCGAGGTCCGTCACGCCAGGCAACGGTGGCGTCGTGCTCGAAACGGTCCGGTGCGGTGATCCGCAGCTCGTGCGGCACCCGGGACCGAGCCACCACCGTGCCGTCGGCATCGGCCGCGATCGCCTTCACCGACGTCGTGCCGATGTCGATACCGACGGTGAGCTCCATCAGTCCCTACTTCCGCAATGCCGCGAGAACTGCGTCGTGGATCTGTCCGTTGGTCGCGACTGCGTTGCCGCCGTCGGCCGTCGGGACCCCGGCGAGGTCGGTGAACCGGCCACCCGCCTCCTCGACCAGCACGAGCAGCGGCGCGAGATCCCAGAGCCTCGGCCCGTGCGACTCGACCGCGATGTCGAGAGCACCCTCGGCGACGAGCGCGTACTGCCAGAAGTCGCCGAACCCCCGGCTGCGCCAGCACCGTCGAGTCAGCGCGAGGAACTGATCGGTGAGACCGGCCGCGTCGAACGCCGACACGCTGTCGTAGGAGAGGTGGGCGTCCTCGATCGTCGTGATCCCCGAGACCGAGATCGGCTCGCCGTTCCGGAACGCACCGCCACCCCGCACGGCCCACCAACGCTGGCCGAGCGCCGGGGCAGAGACGAGGCCGAGGTCCATCCCCTCGGAGGTCTCGAGCGCGAGCAGCGTCGACCACACGGGGATGCCCCGGACGTAGCTCTTCGTGCCGTCGATCGGGTCGATGATCCACCGCCGGCCGCTGATGCCCTCGGTCGTGCCGAGCTCCTCACCGAGCAGCCCGTCATCGGGTCGAGCCTGTGCCAACGCGGCCCGCAGCGCCTCCTCGGTGGCATGGTCGGCCTCGCTGACCGGCGTCATGTCGGGTTTGGTGGCCACCACCAGATCGCGGGCACGGAACCGAGCCGTGGTGATCGCGTCGGCCATGTCGGCCAATTCGAGCGCGAGCGCGAGGTCGTCCGCGAGGTCACCGGCCATGTGGCGCCCGCCTACCCGGCAGAGACTTCGAGCACGGTCGCCGAGCCCATGCCCCCGCCGGCGCACATGCTCGCGACCCCGATGCCACCGCCACGCCGTCGGAGCTCGTGGATCAGGGTGACGATCATCCGCGCGCCCGTAGCCGCGACCGGGTGACCGAGGCTGCATCCACTCCCGCTGACGTTGGTGATCTCGTGAGGGATTCCGAGGATGCGGGTCGTGGCAACGCACATGGACGCGAAGGCCTCGTTGATCTCGAACAAGTCGACGTCTTCGATCGCGATCCCCGCCCGGCCGAGCGCCTTGGGAATCGCGTAGGTCGGCGCGAGACCGGTGTCGGCCGGCGGCACCCCGGCCGACGCCCAGGACCTGACCACGGCGAGCGGGTCGAGCCCGTTCGTCGACGCGTACTTGCCGCTGGTGAGGACCATCGCGGCGCCGGCGTCGTTCAGTCCCGACGAGTTGCCCGCCGTGATGCTGAACCCTTCGATCTCGGGGTGCATCGGTTTGAGCGACGCGAGCTTCTCGACTGTCGATCCCCGGCGAGGGTGTTCGTCCACCGCGAACGTCACGGTCTCACCCGACCGCTGCGTCACCTCGATCGGGAAGATCTCGTCTTCGAGGCGGCCCTCGTCGATCGCGGCGATCGCACGCACGTGCGACGCGCACGCCCAGGCGTCCATCTCCTCCCGAGTGACGTTCGCTTTCTGCGCGGCGTTCCAGCCGACGGTGATCGACATGTCCAACGCGGGGGCGTCGGGGGTCGCGGGGTGGCTCGGCGACATCCACGGGGTCATCTCGTCACTGCCGGGCACTCGTTTGGTCGATGAGGGCGACGTCGAGATGGATTCCGCGCCGCCGGCGATGATCACGTCGTCCATGCCGGCACGGATGCTCGCGGCCGCGCCCTGCACGGCGGCCATACCCGAGGCGCAGTGCCGGTTGAGGGCCACGCCGGGGACGTTGGTCAGCCCGAGCTCGACCGCGGCGTAGCGGGCGATGTCGCCACCACCTTGGAGCGACTCGCCCATCTGCATGTCGTCGACGTCGTCGCCCGAGATGCCCGAGCGCGCGAGCGCCTCGCCGGCAGACCACTTGGCCAGGTCGAACGCGGTGACGTCGACGAGCGTGCCCTTGCGGGCCGTGCCGATCGGCGTGCGCGCGGTCGACACGATGACCGCGTCGCGCGTTTCGTCGGCCGACTGGTTTCCCATGACGTTCGTCCTCCGGTCGTTCTCGATTCGATCCCGCGCCGATCGTAGCTGACGTCTCCGTCAGCTCAGTCGGAGGGGCCACTTCCGCCGCACCGAATCGGCCGGGCCTGCTCGACCACACCGGCTCGACCACACCGGCTCGACCACACCGGCTCGACCGGGCCTGCACGGCCGGCGCGGCCGGCAGTCACGCGCCGGCCACCGGAGGTTCGGTCCGCACCGGCTCGACGTGGCCCGACCGGATTGCCTCGGCCAGCGCGACCGCGGAGTCCACCCGAACATCGAGACGGGTCGCGAACGCGCCGGCTCGGCCGGGACCGTGGGCATCGCTCGCTCCTACGGCAGGACGAGGGGCGACTCGCAGTGCCGCGGCCGTCACCGCGTGCTCGAGCTCGGTGGTCTGGGTGCTCGCGGCCTCGATGGCGTGGACCGACGACCACTGGTCGAGCGCGGCGACCGCTTCCGGCGCGGGCGGTGTCCGTCCACCCTTGATGGCGCGCGCACCGGCGAGGTGTCGCACCGGATGCGGCAGGACCAGCGCGAGCGGACCGTGTTCGGCCTCGGCGAGGAGCTCCTCGAGCCGGTACCCCATCCACAACGGCTTGGCGAGTGGGCCGAACGCGAGGACGTGACCGACATCGGTGGTGAGCTCTACACCCGGGATCACGGGGAACCCGAGCGCGCGGGACGCGTCGGCCAGCTCGTCGTCCGGCCAACGGACGTCGTGTTCGGTGATGCACAGCGCGTCCAACCCGCGACCGCGGGCCGAGGCGACGAGCTCGGCGAGCGTCGTGGTGGAACAGTTCGAGCGCGGGGCAGTGTGGGCGTGCAGATCGATCAGCACGATGCCATCGCTCGGCCGGCCCCACCGACGCGCCGACGCTCGCCTGTCGAAGCTCGCTGCACGGACGTTGCCTCCGATCGCCGACCCGCCTGACCCGGGACCCTGACACGCGTGTCACGAGTAGTGTCCCCGCACAGCAATCTTGCCCGGCGCGACGCACGAGGGGGAATCGCCGATGCCGGACTGGGGCGGGCTCCAGGTCGATCAGCTGCGCTTCATGGCTGCGACCCACGGCGAGACGACGGCCTACCGCGATCTCGACGCGGGCACGTCGCTGACCTTCGACGAGTGGGACCGGCGATCGAACCAGCTCGCCCGCGGCCTCGTGGCTCGGGGCGTCACCGTCGGCGATCGGGTATCGATCTTCTTGCCCGCATCCCATGTCCTGGAATGGGTCGTGGGCTACGCCGCGGTGCACAAGGCCGGCGCAGTGGGGGTACCGACCAACACCCGACTCTCGGTGCCCGAGCTGGTCACGATCCTCGGCCACTCCGAGGTCGCGGCGATGCTCACCTGCGACGAGCTGGCCGCGAACGCAGATGCCGTCGTCGGCGAGGTCCCGTCGCTGAAGACCCTGCTCCGCTCACCTTTCGCCGAGATCGACGCGGAGCCCGACGACGAGTTCCAGGTGCCCGTCGGCATCGATGACCTCGCCGACATCATGTACACCTCCGGCACGACGGGTCTGCCCAAGGGCGTCGCGGTGCGTCACCGCAACGTGGCGATGGTGCCCAACAACGAGCCGACATGGACCGGCGGTGGGTGGCTCCACGGCGCGCCCATGTTCACCTTCGCGGGCATCGCGTTCATCTACAACCCGATGAAGCTCGGCCTCGTCGGTCTCTACCTTCCCAAGTTCGACGTCGACCGCTGGTTTGACATCGTGGGCCGCGAGCGACCGAGCTGGGCATTCCTCGTCCCTGCGATGGCCGAGCTCATCGTGGCCCACCCCCGCTTCGCCGAACCCGACCTCACGAGCCTGGTGTCGGTTTCGATCGGCAGCGCACCGCTCGCACCGCAGACCCTGCTGATGCTCCAGGAGCGTCTCCCCCAGGCGGCCGTCGCGAACTCCTACGGCATGACCGAAGCCGGTCCGGCCTTCATCGTGATGCCCAAGGAGGAGCTGGCTCGGCGGGTCGGCTCCGTCGGCAAGCCCGTTGGCGGCATGCAGATGCGCATCGTGGACGAGGACGACAACGAAGTCCCACCGCGCGAGGTAGGCGAGCTGCTCACCCGAATGCCGGGGCGTCAGCGCGAGTACTACCGGGACCCCGAGGCGACCGCGGCGACGTGGACCGCCGACGGCTGGCTGCGCAGCGGCGACCTCTGCTACCTCGACGAGGACGGCTTCCTCTATATCGTGGGTCGCAAGAAGGACATGATCATCCGGGGTGGCAACAACATCTACGCGACCGACGTCGAGGCCGTGATCATCGAGCATCCCGCAGTCCGGGAGGTCGCGGTGGTCGGCGTGGCCCACAAGGTGCTCGGCGAAGACGTCGGCGCATTCGTCGTCCTGTCACCCGGCACCGCGCTGACCTCCGAGGACCTCATGGCGTTCTGCGAGGACCGCCTGGCGGACTACAAGCGGCCGCGCCAGGTGAGCTTCGTCGACGAGCTGCCCCGCAACGCGACCGGCAAGGTGATGAAGCACAAGCTCGCCCGTTGAGGGGCGGTCGGACTAGCTTCGTCGAACCCGACGAGGAGGCACCGTGGCACTCGACGAGTTGCAGGGCAACAAGGGCGCGACCCAGACCGTGCGCATCGAACGCGGCCCGGTACGGGTCTTCGCCCAGGCCCTGGGCGACGCCGACCCGGTCTACGACGGCGACGACGCGCCCACGCCGCCGACGTTCCCGTTCGTGATGCCCTTCTGGGGCTCGACCGGTGCCGGCGGGGCCGCGGGGCTACCGATCGAGAAGCTGCGCGGGCCCGGTCGGGCGATCCTGCACGGCGAGCAGGCGTTCGAGTACCACCGTTGGCCGAAGGTCGGCGACGTGCTCGAGGGAACCCCGGTCATCACCAACGTGTACGAGCGCGAGAAGTCCAGCGGTGGAACGCTCGAGTTCTACGTGCAGGAGACCGCATGGAAGGACGCCGAGTCGGGCGAGCCGGTCGTCACGGGGATCTTCACGCTCGCGATCAACGTCCGACCGCCCAAACAGGACTGATCGGCCAGGACTGATCGGCACGGACTTGTCGGGCCCGACGAACGCCCCGGTCCTGTGAGTGAACCGGTCGCCGTCCGCATCGGACGGCCCGATGGGGCGTACCGACGTCGCATCCGCGTCGAGCACCTGACCGACACGACGGTCCGGGCGGCGCTCGAGGACGACTTCCACCACTTCGTCGTCGAGATGCGCCACGACAACGCCCGGGCCATCGGCTTCACGGCCTCGTCGATGCGCTGGCCGTGGTCGACGTGTCCCGATGCCGCAGGTCAGCTCGCCGCGTTGGACGGCATGGCCCTGTCACCCCGCTGCACTGCCGCCGCGGCCGTGGCCAATCCCCGGCTCCAGTGCACCCACCAGTTCGACCTCGCGGGCCTCGCCGTCGCCCACGCGACGCGCCCCACCAGTCAGCGCCAGTACGACATCGAGATCCCCCCGGCGCGCCCCGACGGGCGCCGCGTCGTTCGGCTGTGGCGCGACGGTGCACTGCTGCACGAGTGGACCCTCGAACCGGGCAAGGGTCTCGTGACACCGGCACCGGCACCCTTCACCGAGGCGCCGTGGCGGGGCGGGTTCATCAAGTGGGCCGAAGCCTCGCTCGAACCCGACGAGGCCGAGGCCGCGATCGTGTTGCGTCGGGCGTGCGACATCGGCATGGGCCGAGGCATGGACCTAGAGGCGTACCGCACCGCCGCCGAGCTCGCCGATCTCATGACCGGCGTCTGCTACACGATGCAACCCGACGTCATGTCCCACGCCCGACGCTCGGTGGGCTCGATCCGAGACTTCGCCGACGCGCCCGACGCGCTCCTCGGCGATGTCGAACCGGGTACTGACTCTGCGCCGTCAGGCAGCCACTGACTCTGCGCCGTCAGGCGGGCCGGGGTTCGAGCCCGACGGCGTCGGCGAAACGTTGCATTCCCTCGACCGCGGCACGTGAGCTCGTCCAGGGCGCCACGAGCAGCCGGGTCACACCCAGCTCCTCCCAGCGCGCCACGTCGTCGGGGTCGGTGACCGGACCGCCGAGACAGATCTGGAAGTCGGCGACGTCGGCGCGACCGGCCGAGGCGAGCTGGGTACGGAGCGCCGCGATCTGATCCGCGGCCGTGTCGAATGTGTGACTCATGCCGATCCAGCCGTCACAGGTCGTCGCCGCGCGTCGCAGCGCAGCCGGGCTCTCGCCGCCGACGAGGATCGGTGGCCACGGTCGCTGCGCCGGCTTCGGCTCGAACGCGACCGCGTCGAACGAGAAGAACTCGCCGTGGTGCTCGATCTCGGGCTCGGTCCAGAGCCGCTTGCACACTGCGATCGCCTCGTCGAGGCGACGGCCTCTGGTGCCAAAGTCCAGACCGACGGCTCGCCACTCCTCCTCGAGCCAGCTCGCGCCGATCCCGAACTCGCAACGACCCCCGCTCACCACATCGAGCGTCTGGACGGCGCGCGCCGCGACGAACGGGTGGCGCAGCCCGAGGTTGTACACGTGGGTACCCAGCCGAATGCTCGGGCAGCGCCCCGCGAGATACGAGAGGTACGCGAACGCGTCGAAGACCGGGACCGTCGGGGGCACCGGCGGGTGATCATCACCCGGAGTCGGCGACCGGCTCATCACGACCGGCAGCACGAGGTGCTCGGGCAGCCACACCGACTCGTAGCCGAGCCGCTCGGCTGCGTCGGCGGCACCGAGATGGGCCCGGGCGTTCAACGCCCCGAGGGCGATCCCGAACTTCACGTCACGTAGCTCCCGTCATCCTGGCGGTGCCATCCGCCGGCCGCGAGGTTGCCGCCATCGACGTGCAACGTCGTGCCGGTCACGAAGCCCGACAGCTGTGGGTTGGCGAGGAACACGACCGCCGCCGCGATGTCATCGACGTGACCGGCGCGCGGCAACGGAGTGCGGACCGCGAGGTCGGCACCGATCCCGGGCGTGGGGATGACATCCGGGGCAACGCAGTTCACCCGGACCATCTGCGGACCGAGCTCGAGCGCCAAGCTCTTGGTGAGGTTCGAGACCGCGGCCTTCATCGCGCTGTAGATCGCGTACTCGGGCCCGGCCCGGTGCGCCTCGATCGACGTGATGGTGACGATCGACCCGCCGGTGTCTGCGGGCATCAGCGGCACGACACCGCGCACGAGATGGGTCACGCTCGTGAAGTTCTCGTCGACGAGCGATTGCTGGCCCTTGGCTGAGACCTCGGTGAAGCGGGCGCGGAACCCGCCCCCTGCGTTGTTCACCAACACGTCCACCCGCCCGAACGCGCCCGCGACCGCGTCGAGGAACTCGTTCACCGCGTCGGCCGCGCGCACGTCGAGGACGGCGGGGTGGACCTGGCGGCCGAGCACACTGACCTCGTCGGCCAGGGTCGCGAGGCCCTCGGCGTCCCGGTCGCAGATCGCGACGTCGGCGCCGAACCGGGCGAGGGCCAGAGCGGTCGCCCGGCCGATGCCGGCGGCGGCGCCGGTGACGAGCGCGACCCGGTCGGTGAGCAGCACGGATGCGGGGTCGAGCGGCACGGCGGGCACGTTAGCCTGACACGAACGTCAGGGTTTCGGAAGGGCGGGGCGGCGACATGGGTGACGGTGACACGGGATACTCGGTCCAGGGCAAGACCGTGCTGGTGACCGGGGCCTCATCGGGCATCGGCGCGGCACTGGCCGAGGGCTTCGCCGCCGCGGGCGCGACCGTCGGCATCTGTGCCCGTCGCAAGGACCGGCTCGCGGCGGTGCTGGCCCGGCTACGCGAACACGCCCCCGAGTCCAGATCCTGGACGGTCGATCTGGCCGACCTCGACGGGATCGCCGAGTTCGCCGCGGGGGTCGTCGATGAGATGGGCGGCGTCGACGTGCTCGTCAACAATGCCGGCATCCCGAAACGCCGGCGCGTGCAGGACCTCACGCCGGCAGTGGTCGAGTCGGTGATGGCGATCAACTATTATTCCCCGGTTCGGCTCACCCTCGCGCTGCTTCCCCAGCTCACGGCGCGGGCCGGGCGGATCGTGAACATCTCATCGGTCGCGGCGCGCTTCGGCCCCCCGAGCGAAGCCGCGTACTCGGCCTCCAAGGCCGCGCTCACCGCGTGGTCGGAGTCGATGCAGGTGGACCTGGCGGTCGGCGACTCCGGCGTGCGGGTCCACGTCGTCAACCCCGGGGTGATCGATACCGATCTCTTCCACCTGCCCGACAACGAGGAGTCGATGGCAGACCTCGAGGCCCTCCCCACCACGGCGATGATCCAGCCCGTGTTGGAAGCTCTCGCCCACGACACCTTCGAGACCTACGTCCCCGACTGGTTCGCCGGCATCGTGGGCACCAAGTTCGGTGACACCGGCGCCTTCCTCGAAGGCTCCATCGCCTGGGCGCGCGCGCAACAACCCGGCGCCTGAACCCGCCTCACGCCCCTGGCGCGCGCCCAGGCGATGGAGC
>DASRPD010000059.1:0-18235 GCA_035646535.1 Acidimicrobiia bacterium | reverse complement strand
GGTTGGATCCACAACCGTTCGAAGGGACCTTCTCGGAGGAGCCGCCCGTTCGACACGCAGTTCAGCGCCACGCCGCCGGCCAGACACGCGTTGCGCTCGCCGGTGATGTCGGCCGCGTAGCGCGCCATTCGGAGGACGATCTCTTCCGTCACCACCTGGATCGAGCGGGCGAGATCGAGCTCGCGCGGTGAGATCTCGCTCTCCGGCTCGCGAGGTGGGCCGCCGAAGAGCTGTGCAAACTTGCGGTTGGTCATGGTCAGGCCGCCGAGATAGTCGAAGTACGACATGTCCATGGAGAACGAGCCGTCGTCGCGCAGCTCGATCAGGTTGTCCATGATCTCGTCGACGTAGCGCGGTTCGCCGTACGGGGCGAGCCCCATGAGCTTGTACTCACCCGAGTTCACGCGGAAGCCGCAGAACTGGGTGAAGGCTGAGTACAACAGCCCGATCGAGTTGGGGAAGTAGAGCTGATGCTGGAGCTCGAGCGAGTTCCCGTGGCCGGCACCGATGCTGCTCGTGGCCCATTCGCCGACGCCGTCAAAGGTGAGGATCGCGGCCGACTCGAATGGTGACGGGAAGAACGCGCTTGCAGCATGGCTCTCGTGATGCTCGGCGAAGAAGAGCTTGCGCCGGGGCATGCGATACCCGAGGTTCTTCAGACCCCGCTCGATCTCGTACGGGATCCACAGCTTTTGTTTCAACCAGAGCGGCATCGCGATCTGGAAGGAGCGAAAGCCCGCCGGACCGACGCGGAAATGGGTTCGCAGAAGGCGCACGAACGTGGTCATCGGCTTGTCGTAGAAGACGACCATGTCGATTCCGTCGGGTGCGACGTCGCCGGCCTCGAGGCAGTAGGCGATGGCGTTCGCGGGGAAGCAGTCGTCATGCTTCTTGCGGCTGAATCGCTCCTCCTGTGCGGCGGCGACGAGGGCCCCATCGATCACGAGGGCTGCCGCGGAGTCGTGGTAAAAGGCGCTCAACCCGAGAACGTTCACCTCGACCTGCTCTGCGCCAGCTCGAGCAAGGTGGGCTTGAGGTCCGCGTACATCGCGGCCGCGATGTACGCGGCCCCGAGCTCGTTCGTGTGAACGTAGTCGTACATGACGGGGTCGGCGACGTCGAGAGCGTTGCCGAGATCGACGACCGAGCCCGGCAGGTTCTCCCGCGCCTGTTGGGTCGCGACCTTCCACGCCTCGGGGTCTTCACCCCAGCGTCCACGCGCCTCGTCGTCTCCGGGGCCGGGCTGCTTGCTGTAGAGCGACGGTTGCCAGAAGAACGCGGTGCGGAAGCCGTAGCTCTCTGCGAGGCGCTCGGCGACATCGACGCCCTTTCCGAGTACCGCCGCCGCATTGGTACCAACGTCTTCGGCCTGGGCTCCTTGGGCATCGAGCGTGAACGCGGACAGGTCCGGTGGGGGCGTCACCGCGCCCCCCGAGACGAGACGGCGCAGCCCGCGCACGATCCGATTGGTGGCACTCGTGTCCGACCACGACTCGCGGATGCGGGCATCGAGCGATTCGGCGCGCTCACCGCGCTCGGCCGCCTTGCCGACCTCGAGCGTGTGGGCCATCGCATCGGCCTGGAGGTGCGTCGGGTCCGTGTACGGGCCCTCGCGGAACTGACTGTTCAGCTCGTTGACGCCGTCATAGAAGACGGCAAGGTCAGGACGAGCTCCCGCGGCCACCAACTGCTCGAAGAGTTGCAGCTCCTGCCAGTTGACGTAGGCCCCGGCGCCGTAGTTGACGACCTCGACGGGGATCCCGTCGGATTCCGCGAGTCGGGCGATCTCCGAAGGAATCGTGTGTTCGTCGCGCTGGTACATCCCCCACATCGCGGAGCCGCCGAAGAAGGCGATTGTGATCGGGTCGGTCGATTCGATCGCCGACGATTGATACGACCGGCGAACGCCGTCCGTCATGTTCACGTATTCCCCGTGGTAGTCGGGCAGTGTCCAGCCGAGGAACGGGTCGTACTGGAGGTCACGCAGCTGGGCGGAGAGCTCTGCGTTCAGCTTGGTCGCCCAGGGCTCACCCTCACGGGTCGGTGAGTCGGGGAGGGGAAGTACCACTGCCTGTTGCGCGGTCGGGTTGCTGCGGGTCCGCTGGATCGCGTCGATGCCGGCACCGACCGCGAGGTCGAGCGCGATCAGCACGACGACCAGCCCGAGGACCGCCCGCGTCCGCGGGAACGCCAAGCGACCGTAGTGCAGGTGCTTGCGCGCGCGGACGGCGCGCTCGTCGGTGAACTGCCGCCGGTAGAGCTGGCGCGCACTGCTCACGGGGCCCGGTCGCCACATCGTCGAATCGTTCGCCGACCATCCGAGGGACAGCGGGTCGCTCCGGGTGAGCTTCGCCATGAGCCAGACCGGGAGCATGATCAAGATCTCGAGCAGCCCGAGCAGCACGAAGGTGAGCACTCGTCCGACGACGTGCGCCACCGTGCGCATCACCGTCTCGACGCCGGTAGCGAACCGTTCCGACATGGCCGACGCGACCGAGACGATCACCCCGATCGCCACGACGATCTCGGCCGCGAGCGGACGTCCCCACCACCAGAGGAGACCACCGATCGCGAAGATGACGACGGCGCGAAGCGCGATCCCGGCGGCTCGCGCGGTCCGTCGTCGCGCTGACGGCGCGCCTCCGGGTCCGAGCCGGCTCAGATCCGTGTCCCGATCGGTTCCACCCGGCGGCCTGGTGGTCGTCGCGAGACCGGTCACCTGCTCAGAAGAAGGCATACAGGCTGTACGGAGCCGCGCTCTGGCCGACAGTGATCAACAACATCATCATCGCCATGAGCACCATGATGGGAATGAGCCACCACGTGCGGTTGACGACGGAGTACATCAAGAACTCGTTGACGAGACCCAGCAGGTGTCGTGCGCGCATTCGTGCCACCCAGTCGACGCTCGTTGCCCGGTTTGTACAGATTCTGGCTCGGGCAGGGACAGATTGCCAGCCACGGCGTATGAGGCGGCGATCCAGGCGATGCGTGCCGGCGACGGCCAATCGATGAACGTTCTTTCGTCACTGCAGGTATCTGCTCGCGAGCTTTGACCATGGCGAGGTGACCTCGCCGGCGTGATCGTCCATCTCGAGCACGAGGCGTTCACCGAAGTCGAGCATCCAGCGGCGTAGCGGCCCGGGCGGGAGCGGCTTGGGCTTGGAGGTCACAAACGGTAGCTCGGTGAGCGCGCTCTGCTGGTTGAGCATCAGGTCGCGCACGGTTCTCGCGGCGAGGTGCGCCGGTCCGACACCGTGGCCGGCGTAGCCGAGGGCGTACAGGATGCGTTCGCCGGAGAGCCAGCCCACCGAGGCGATGCAGTCGAGGGTCCCGCACACCGGACCGGCCCAGGCGTGGTCTATGGCCACGTCGTCGAGCGCAGGGAAGTTCCAGTGGAACGTCTCCTCGAGTCGCCCGAAGATATGCGGGTCACGGTCGAAGGTGGGGTTCGGGCCGCCGGCCTTGAACGGCGCGTCGCGCCCACCCCAGAGGATCCGGCCGTCGGCGGTGGGGCGATGAAAGTGCAGCATCACCCGTTTGTCCTCCATGCCGAACCGTCGTTCCCAGCCGATCCTCTCCCACTGCTCGTCGGTCAGCGGCTCGGTGAGTGTGATGTACGCGTAGATCGTGAAGATCCAGCGGCGAATCGCCGGGATCGAGTGGGCGTACGCGTTGGTGGCGATGAGCAGCCGGTCGCCGTGCACGGTCCCGAAGGGGGTGCGGGCCTCGACGCGGGTGTCATGGATGGACTCGATCTCGTCGACCGGGGTGTTCTCGTACACGCGTACCCCGCGACGCCGCGCCGCGTCCTTCAGCCCTCGGGCCAGGGCGGCCGGGTCGACGAGGAGCGTGTGGTCCTCGAAGTGGCCCATCCGGACGTGGGGAGCCTGCACGAGCTCCTGGCACGCGTGACGGTCGAGGAAGCGGATGTCGTCGAGGCCGATCCGCTCGGCGGCGCGCACGTCTTGGTGGATGCGGATGTCCTGTTCGGGGCCGTTCGAGACGGTCAGGTTGCCGGGGTGGGTGATGTCGGCGTCGATGCCCTCACTGGTCGCGAACTGCTCGATGGCGTTGATCGAGTCGACCATGGCCAGATGGGTGTCCCGAGCGAGCTCGGGTCCGACCTTGCGGACGAGGTCGTGGAGATTGCGGGCCACCATCGTCATCGCGAACCCGCCGTTGCGGCCGCTGGCGCCGTACCCGATGACCTTCTGCTCGAGGACGACGATGTCGATGGCCGGGTCGGCCTCCTTCAACAAGATCGCTGACCACAGGCCGGTGAAGCCGCCCCCGACGATCACGATGTCGGCGCTGGTGTCGCCGTCGAGTCGGTCGCTCGGCTCGTAGGAATGACGGCCGAGCCAGAAGCTGCGGGTCTCCCAGTCGCTCATGGTTTCGCTCCTTGTGGGTCGGCGACGTCGGAGACACCTGTCGCGGCCATCGCCGGCCGCCTCGGCTCCGGGAGCCCGGACGTGGCTTCGGCGACCCGCAACGCCTCGAGGAACCGTCTGAGCACGGCAACGGTGGGCGCGGCCTCGCCGACGTCGAGAATGTGGAAGGTGGCCTCCATGAACATCCCGAACAGCACGCGGGCCAGAGCATGCGGATCGGTCTCGACGAGCTCGCCGGCAGCGACGCCCGCGTCCACGAGTCCCCGCAGGAGACTGACGACGTCGTCCTGATCGGCCCGGCCGGCGACGTCGAGATCGGCGACGAGCCACGCCTCGCGCAGGAAGGACGCGACCTCCGGCATCTCTGACAGTGCGGCCACGAAGCCCTCGAAGCCTCGCGTCATCAGGGCGATCGTGTCTTCGCCGTCGGCCTCGGCCACGGCTCGCAGCGCCCTCGCCGTGACCTTCTCGAACACGTCGTGCTGGAGGTCGGCGCCGACGTCGGTCTTGTCGCGGAAGTAGTAGTAGAAGGCGCCCTTCGTCAGGCCCGCCCGTTCGGCGATCTCCTCGACGGTGGCCTGGTGGTAGCCGCGCTCGGTGAAGACCGCGAGCGCGGCTACGAGGATCTGGTCCTTGGTGGTGCGTGCCTGCGGGTCTCGGCGGGACACTGTGACTCCCCGGGGTCAGTTCTCATACGGACCGCATGAGAACCATACGATACGAATGACGGCCCAGCACCAGCCTCGGGCCACCCGCCCTGGGCGCCGGCGACGGTGTTCGGGATGTCGCCATCGCGTCTCGTGGTCGCAGCAGTCGCGCAGCGCCGGCTGCGTGAGGTCGCGCCGCGGGGGCGATCAGCCGCCGTAGTTCATGCCGGTGTCGCGCAGCAGCAAGGGCGTCGCGTCCGCGGCCCGCACGCCCGCGTTGACGACCTCGGCGACGAAGACGGTGTGGTCGCCTCGGGCCACGGTGTCGGTGACGCGACACTCGAACCAGTACGGCGTGTCCACCAGGAGCGGAGAGCCGGTCTCGGGGCCGTCCTCGAACCGGTAGCCGTTGATGAGTCCGTCTTCGACCGAGGTCGACCGGAAGAACGCCTTGCCGATGTCCAGCTGGTCGTGGGCGAGCACGTTCACGGCGAAGGTGTTCGTCCTACCGACGATCGTGGCGGCGCCACTGTCGGCCTTGACGCCGGCCATCACCAGGGGCGGCTCGAAGCTCGCCTGCGACACCCAGTTGACCCCTCCGGCGGCGTAGTCGTCGCCGTCGCGTGCGGTGAGCACGTGCAGCCCGTAGTTGATGGCCCGAAGCGCCAGCTTCTTCTGATCTGCATCCACGACCGGTTCCCTTCTCGAGTTCGTTCGGGGGGACACTACCGGCGCAATGAGCACGGGCATTGGCCCCGTCGACCTGGCCAACACCGCCATCGCCATGGCCACCCAGTACCTCCTCGGCCTGTCCGGGGTGTACTACCTGCTGGATGTCGACAACACACTGTTCGTCGCCGGGTCCGAATCGATCGTCGCCTACCACGATGTCGACCCCGAGGATCCCGCATCGCCCATCGAGGTGCGCGATGAATGGGTGAAACCCGCCGAGGTCGGCGGCACCTTCGTGGGTGCCAACCTCACCTTCGACGGTCGACTCGTGATGATCACCGACGAAGGCTGGATCGTCGTCGCGCGCGACTTCACCGGCTACGAAGCGATCCAGCTCGTTGGTGCCGACGCCGCGCCCCGACACAACCAGGCAATGGCCGACGCGGGGTCCCGTTCCGGCGCTGCGGATTGGGTACGCAACAGCATCGCCGTGGACGAAGACGGCGGTATCTACGCGGTGTCGCTCGAGCACATGCACAAGGTCGTCTGGGACGGCGAACGGCTGTCGACCGATCCCGCCGATGGCGCGTGGACCGAGCAGTATCGCAACGGCACGGGTGTCGGATCGGGCACAACGCCTTCGCTCATGGGCTTCGGTGACGAGGACCGCTTCGTGGTCATCACCGACGGTGAGGAGCTCATGGACGTCGTGCTGTACTGGCGTGACGAGATACCAGACGACTGGGAGCCGCTCGTCGACTTGCCCAGTGCCCGCATCGCCGGATCGTCGCCGGCGGACATGGGCGATTCCGAACTCGACGCCATCCAGACGGAGCAGTCCGTGGTGGTCGGCGGCTACGGCGCGCTCGTCGTCAACAACGACCCCGCGTCGATCCCCGACGGCTTCCCGCCCCTGGGAGTTCGGGTGCTCGCGGGCTACGCGGGCGCCGACCCGGCCTTTACCCCCCACGGCGTCCAGAAGTTCCGATGGGACTCCAAGAAGCTCGGGAGCTCGTCGAGGACTGGGTGAACCGCGAGGTCTCCTCGGCCAACTCTGTCCCGGTCGTGTCCACCGGTTCGAACCTTCTCTATACGGTCGGCGCCCGCAACCGGCGCTGGACCGTCGAAGCCATCGACTGGGACACCGGCGAGTCCGCCTTCCATTTCGTCACCGGCTCGAGTCGCTACAACAGCCTGTTCTCCGGCATGAACATCGATCGGAAGGGCCGGGTGATCCACACCACCGCGTTCGGGATCGTCCGCTACGAACGACCGGCCTGAACCTCTGCGTAGGTCTGCCCGCGCGACCGCTCCGTTGGCGCTCAGCCTCCGAGGGCGCCGGGGTCGGTCGGTACGTCCACCGCGTGCTCCTGGAGCACCGCGAGCGGGACAGCCTCGAGGGCACGTTCGTGGGTGGACGCGAGCACGACCGGCGCAGCGGCGCCATCGTGGTGCGCTCGGAGCCAGTTCACGGCTGTGACGCACCAACGGTCACCGGGGACGAGTCCCGGGAAGTGGAACTGGGGCATCGGCGTTGTGAGATCGTTGCCGATCCGGCGCTGGTGCTCGAGAAACTCCGTGCTCACCACCGCACAGACGGTGTGACTCCCCATGTCTTCCGGGCCGGTGTTGCAGCACCCGTCTCGATAGAAGCCGGTGAGAGGGTCGGTGCCACACGGTTCGAGGTCGCCGCCGAGCACATTCCGTTCGGTCATCACTGTCAGTATTGCCGAGCTCGTCGCTCGCCGGACCCTCGCGTCGGTAGGGCCGCGCGCGAACCCGTGCCTGCCGTATGGTCGTTCCATGTTGCCGGCCGATGGGCGAGCCGTGCGCGTCGTGCGGCTGCTTGTCGCTCGATGAGTGGCGCGCCGGCTGATCGTGGATCCATCGAGCTTGGTGGCGTTCCCGGCTGTGCGATCGGTGTGGTGCGCGCGGGCGACGAACCGGAGCACATCTTCGGTGGGAGCCGGCGCGCCGGTGAACCCGTCAATGCCGCGACCATCTGGGAGGCCGCGTCGCTGACCAAGCCGCTGGTGACCCTGGGCGCACTGGCCCTCGGTGGGGGCGATCCGACGTTCCTGACCCGTCCGCTCGAGGTGCAGCCGTCGGCCGTCGGCGCCGTCGACGATCCGCGTTGGCGCGAGCTGACGATCCGGCACCTCGTGACCCACACGACCGGGCTTCCCAACTGGCGACCTGCCGGCGAGCCGCTCGCGTTTGTCTCCGACCCGGGGACCTTCGGCTACTCCGGAGAGGGGTTCGAACTCCTGCTCGCCGAGCTGTGTGCGCGGGTCGGCGCGAGCGCGCTGGACTTGCTCGAGCCGCACCTCCGGCGACTGGGTATGGAGTCGAGCTCGTTCACCTTCACCCTGCCGGTCCAGGCGACCGCGGCATTCGGTCACGATGACCACGGCCGTCCCGTGGCGAAGAAGCAACCCGAGGTGCCGATGGGGTCCGGCTCGTTGCACACGACTCTGCAGGACTATCTGCAATTCGCTACGGGAATCTGCTCGCCCGCGACCTTGGCTGACCCGCTGCTCCAGGCGGCCGCACGCACCATGACCGAGACCCAGATCGAGCTCCTTCCCGGTCACGGTCGAACCTTCGGCTGGGCCTACATCGACACTCCCGCGGGCCGCGTGCTCTGGCAGCACGGCGACAATCCCGGCTTCAAACACGTCGTCGCGCTGAGACCAGTAACCGGTGATGGTTCTGGCACTGGCCCTGATGGCGGCGGCGTGTAGTGGCGGTGGCACCGATACCGCGTCTGACAGCGGCGGCGGAGCGACGGATCCCTCGACTGCCGACGGCGGCGGCGATGCCGATGGTGACGACGAGACCGATCTGCCCGATCCGTGTTCGCTGTGGACCACGGCCGACCTGCAGGCAGCGACCGGGGTTGGATTCGGCGAAGGTGTCTTCAACGACTCCTTGTCCGCGCCGCAGCGCCAGATCTGTGACTGGATCACGCCCGAGGGCGCTCCGCTCGCCACCGCACAGGTGTTGGTGTCCGGCGACCCAGACGTGTTCGAGGGTAGTCGGACCGATGCGACGACCGACATGGACGTCCCGGGCGCCGACGCCGCGTACTCCATCAACGACGATGACATCATCGGCATGGACGTCGGGGGCCTGTTCGTCCAGGTCGCCTACCTCCCCGCCGGCACCGCGGACACCCTCGCCGAGGTAGCCGCGGCGAACGTCTGACCGCCCGCCGCGCCCGCGCCCCGCGCCCTGGGTTTGGTCACTGGGCGCTCATCGTGCGCGTCGAGTGACCAAACGCGGGCTCAGACCTCTGGGTGGCAGGCCTGGGTGCCGAGGAGAGCGAGACCGCGAAGATCGCCGTCTCCGAGCTCCGTCACGTCGAACTGTGATTCGGAGAACATGAGCTGACTGCGGTCCGCAACGTGGTCGAGGCCGACGACGTGACCCAGCTCATGCAGAACGATCGCCTCGGCCTCAAATCGGTCAGGGATCACCTCCGGCGAGAGGTCGGGGCCGTCGAGCACGACCTGACCGGTGACGTACACGCGGTCGCTCGTGTCCGAGTGCACTGATTCCGCGCCACCGATCCCGGCGATGTAGCCCGCCAAGGCCGGATACTCCGTCTCGTTGCTCCACGCGATCGCGACCGGCGCCCAACGGCGCTCGTCGTACCGGTCGGGCTGGTACGGCTCCCGATCCTTCTCCGGCAGCTCCGCGGTTGTGCCGTCGTAGATGAACTGCAACCCGGTCGCGGTGGAAACGCGAGCCACCGCCGCGTGGACCAGTTGCTCGCCGTCGGCCGGGGCGAAGTCGGGCCGGATCACGTAGTGGACGGGACGGCACGGATCGAACGCGACCGGCGTCGACGGATCGCCCTCCTGGTGGTCGACGAACTCGAACTGGCCGCCACCATCGGGGACGGGCGCGGGGGTTCCGAGCGGGCTCGACTGTGCTTCGTCCGACGGTGGCGGCCAATCGGCTGCGATGCCCGTCGAGTCGTTCGACGGCTGGGCCGATTCGGTCGGCGCCGAGTCGGTGTCGCGCTGGTTGTACTGGCCGACGCCCCAGAAGATGCCGACCGTCACGACGAGGAGCCCGACCGGCACGACGGTGCGACGGAACCGACCGGCCCCCGCGGTCGATGTTCCCGGAGCACGTCGGCCGCCAAACCTGCTGGGCATTCTGTCGTCCGCGGGTGCGCTCGTGTGCCGAGCGCGTGGCCGCTCCGTCGAGCCCCAGCGTTTCCCGTCGAAGTAGCGCTCGCCTCGGCCCGTCGCCGACCACGGATCGGGATACCAACCGGGGCCGTCCGGCGTCGGTGGTCGTTCGTCAGTTCCCCGCTCCATGTCAGGAGTCTACGGAATCGCTCTCGATCTCGACGTCGACCGACCGGGAGACTCAGCGTTCGGGGCTCGGCAGGGCGAGCAGGGTTTGTTCGACGACTTCGCTGAGCGCGGGGTGGATGTAGAACACGCCGGTCGCGATCTCGTCGACGGTGTTGCCGAGACACATCGCCTGGAGCAGCGGCTGGATGAGCGTCGACGCTTGGGGCCCGATGATGTGCGCCGCGATGAGCTGTCGGCTCGTCGGATCGGCGATCACCTTGGCAAAGCTGGTGGTGTCTTCCAGCGCCCACCCGTAAGCGGTGTCGGAGTAGTCGCGCCGGGCGAGGACGTAGGGCGTCTTGTCGGCCTGCAGCTGCTGTTCGGTAGGCCCGACCGATGCGATCTGTGGATCGGCGAACACTGCCGAGGGCACGTGGGTGAACGCGGCGGCGCGGGGTCGGTCGGGATGCAGGAGATTGTGGTGGACGACCCTCGCTTCGGCGTTGGCCAGGTGCTTGAGCTGGAAATGGTTGGCCAGATCCCCGAACGCCCAGACGCCCGGGACGGAGGTCACGTAGGTGTCGTCGGTGACCACGTGGCCGTGCTCGTCCACGTCGAGCCCACCGGAGGTGACGTCGAGGATGTCGCTGTTGGGGACTCGGCCGGTGGCGACGAGCAGCGTGTCGGCCTCGACGCGCTGGTGGCGGCCGTCGGAGATGAATTCGACCGCGACACCGGCGCCCGTTGGGGCGACCCGCTCGAGCGTCGCGCCGAGGCGCAGGTCGAACCGTTTCGCGGCGAGCTCGGTGAAGCGGCGGCGGACGTCGGCGTCATGGCTGGTGAGCAGCTCTGGGCCTCGCTGGACGATCGTCACCGCGGTGCCGAACGACCCGAAGACGTGGCTCATCTCCGCGGCGATGAATCCCCCGCCGAGCACGACCATTGAACGCGGCAGCGCATCGATCCGCATGATCGTGTCGGAGGTGTGGAACTCCACGTCGTGGAGACCCGCGACGTCGGGGACGTGGGGCCGAGCGCCGACCGCGACCACGAAACGGTCGGCACGCAGTTCCTCGTCCCCGACGGTGAGCACCCTGGGGGCTATGAACCGGGCTTCGCCGAGAAAGACGTCGATGCCGTTGCGCCGGCGGTAGTCGACGGCCCGTTCGTGGAGTGGGTCGATGCGGTCGAAGATCCGGTCCCGGATGGCCGGCCAGTCGGCACCGCCGAGCTCGGCTCGGACGCCGAAGCGCCCGGCTTCGGCCACGGTGCGCGCGACGTCGGCGGTGTGGACGAGCATCTTGGATGGGATGCAGCCTCGGTTGAGACAGGTCCCACCGAAGCGGTCGGACTCGACGATCGCGATGCGCCAGCCTGCCAGAGCTTCGTCGGGGAGCATGTTGGCGCTGCCCGCGCCGACGATCACCAGGTCGTACTGCTTCACCGATCGAGCATCCAGGCGACCGCTCCGAACGTTCCGGCGCCGGTATGCGCGGCGACTGTCGGCCCGACACGGTAGCGGACGAGCTCGTCGAGCTGATCGATCTCGCCGAGCGCGCCGGCGAGCGCGTCGGCTGCCTCGGGATTGTCGGCGTCGCCGACCCCGATGCGTACGGGTCCGGTGAGATGGGTGCCGAGGTACTCGGTGATCTGGTCGACGGCTGCAGCTGTATGCGGCGCACTTCCGAGCGTCTCGAGATCGGTGCCTTCGATAGCGACGACGGGTACCCCGGTCTCGGGTGTGCGCACGTCGAGACGGCCGCCCGAGCGCGCCCGGTCGGGCTCACCGACGGTGAACGCGCTGACGATCCCGGCCGGTGCGGCCTTCGCTGCGGTGGAGATCTGGGTGGCATCTCCGTCGCGCGCCTGGGCTTCGGCGGCGGCCCAGACACAGCAGCCGAGTGCGAACGATGCGATGCCTGAGTCGACGATGTGCACCGGAACCGCCACGAGCCGAGCCGCGACGTGCGCGGCGTTGACCGTGGCCGAATACCCGGCGCCGACGTGTACCGAGACGATCTCGGTCGCTCCCTGCGAGACCAGGTCCCGATAGATGGCCGCGATCTCGCCGGGCGCCGGCGCCGCCGTCGTGACCGTCGTCCCGGCTCGCAGCTGCCGGTAGAACGCGCCGAGATCGATGGAGCTGTTCTCGACCATGGTCTTGTCGGCCACGGTCACGATCAGGGGCACCACTCGTACGCCGAGGCGCGCCGCGAGCGACGCCGGCAGCATCGCGTTCGAGTCGGTGACGAGGCCGATCACGCGGGGGTTCCCGCGCCGGCGTCGGGAGGTCTCGTCATCGTCCTCATGCTCTTCATCCTCTCCGGAATCGCAGTCGGAGTCGCCGCCAGCCGCTGGGTGGGGGATCGGCGGGCACCAGATGGGGTGCGTTGATGCGCAGGGCCTCGATGACCTCACCGAGGTGAGGGTTGACGAGCATGACCGTCCCGATCCCGATCGTCGGAACCGTCTCGCTACCGTGCGTTGCTCGACGAACCTGATCCGCGGCGTCCTCGTCGGACCAGATGTCGTGCCGGCGCATGGGTATTCCCCACTTCTTCATGCTTCGGCTGAGCACCCCGCTGAACGGACAGCCCGGCCGCGTGTAGAAGTCGACCGCATCGATCTCGGAGATCTCGGCGGTCTCGTCGTCGGTAGCGGCGGGATCGGGTATCGAGGACACGGCGATTCGTCTCCGGGGTCGGGCAGTGGACACGGACACGGTGGGAACCCGTCGGCCGTCGATCCGATTCCAGGCCTTGGTCGATCATGGCCTCAGGGGCCGCCCGTCAACTGGCGTCGAGGCTCAATCGAGCCGCGACCGTTGCGCCGAGGTCTCGACACCCCTGGAGGTCTGCCCCGCTCGGCTCGCCGATCACGCGCACCGGCTCGGCGACGAGTCGCCATCGGAGGCCGGTGGTGATTGTTTCGATGGCCCGCTCGGCGCCGGTGACATCCGAGTTGCCGTGCAGGAACGTGCCAAAGGGCCGCCCGACCGTCTCGTCGAGGCAGGGGTAGTAGATCTGGTCGAAGAAGTGTTTGAGCGCTCCGGAGATGTAGCCGAGGTTGGCCGGCGTGCCGAGCAGGTAGGCATCGGCCGCGAGCACGTCCGCGGCGGTCGCGCCGAGCGCGGCGCGCACCATGACGTCGACGCCATCGATCGCGTCGTCGTCGGCTCCGGTGCGCACCTCGTCGAGCATTGACTCCATCGTCGGTGACGGTGTGTGGTGGACGATCAGCAGCCGCGCCATCGCCGGCCACACTGCTGCACGCTCATCGGCGTGTCCAGCGCGTCCCCCTCTTCCCGTCCCGCTTCTCCCATCCCGGGTTTGTCAATCGACGCACACTATGAGCGTCGAGTGAGAAAACCCGCGGGAGGGGTCAGCTGAGCGAGCGGTCCACGGAGCGCAGCATGTCGGCAAACACTGCGGGAGTGGTCACCGCGGGGATGTGGCCACCGTCGAGGCGGATCACGGCGGGTGGCGTCGGCAGGCGGGCGATCATCTCGTCCTGCAGGGCGGTCGGGATCGGTCGGTCACGTTCGTTGACGACGTAGGTGATCGGGACGTCGGCCGCGCGCGACCAGCACACTGGTTGCAGATAGTGGTGCACCGTGTCGGGGACGCAGCGAGCGGGATCGATGACGAACGCAAGCGTCTCGTCATCGAGCGGAGCGCCGCCGTAGGTCGTGCGGAACTGCTCGGGGTCGGCGGGACGTCCCGGGAGGGTGATCGCGGTGCCGTCTCGGCCGACCTGGCCGAGTGCGGACCGTAGACCCTCGGCGTGGCGCGGTTGCATGCAGTCGAGGCCGCAACCACCCTCGGGCGGCACCGCCGCCGCGCTGAGCACGATGTGCGTCACGCGAGAGCCGAGGCCCGCGACCACGCCGGGAACAACGAGGCCACCCGAGGAGTGCGCGACGAGCACGATCGGATCCGCGACGGCCGCCTTCTCGATGTCAGCCAGGACCGACGCCACCTCGTCGTCGACGGTGAGCGTGGCCAAGTCGCCCGGCTTGTCGTTTCGACCGGGAAGGTCGATGGCCAGGGCCGGTCCGTCGAGGTAGGCGAGGAGACGGTCCCAGAACCGCGCCGTGCTCCCGCCCCCGTGGATCAGGACATAGGTCATCGGTTTCCGTCCCCTTCGCATTTGGTCACTCGACGCACTCTATGAGCGTCGAGTGACCAATCTCGGCGGGGGATGGGCGGGCGAGCCAGGATGGTGGGCGATGGATCATCCCATGAGCCCACCGCCGTTGCGAGACCCGACGTGGCATGGGGCGGATGAGGCCGTCCGAGTCGCGTTTCGCCGCACCACGCTGCGCCGGACGCTGGTCATCGCGTTCATCGTCGGCACGCTGCTGTCGATCGTGAACCGGGCCGACGTGATCGCGCGCGGCGATGCTGGCACGATGACGTGGATGCGAATCGCAGTGAACTAACTCGTGCCGTTCTGTGTGTCGACGGCCAGCTTCCTGAGCGCCTGCCGGGCGCCGGCGCGTTCCGAGGGATGATCGTTCGGGCTGACCTCGCGACAGTCGCGGTTCACGAACCGGACCGCCGGGTCAGGCGGTGCGCAGCGAGGCGACCTCGTCGACCTCAGTCGCGTCGGCGGCGGCGCGCTCGATCACCGTGAGCACATTGGTGATCACCTCACCGAACCGGTCGGGGTCGGCGAGGAGCCACGAATGGTTGCCTTCTACCGTGACGACCTCGGGTGCACCGACCGCGGCGACGAGCGACTCGATCGACTCCCGGGTGACGATCCCGTCGCGGTCGCCCCAGACGACGACGACCGGCAGGCGGCGTTCCTTGAGTGCCTCGAGCTCGTCGGTGAGATCGGCGAGGCGGGCAACGTTGGCGGAGTGCCAGACCGCGCGGGGGTTCCGGACCGCGTTGGTGAACACGTCTCCCAGGATCACCGGTAGCACGCGACGAACCTGGCGCACCGGCCAGACGTCTCGCGGGAAGTGCAGGCCCCAATCCCACAACGGCCGTGCCTGCAGGGCCTCGACGACCGAGCCGTGCTTGCGCCACGCAGACCCGCCGATCGAGTTCACGAGCACGAGGGCGCGAACCTGGTCCGGGTGGTCGTAGGCCGTGCGGATCGCGACGCCGCCTCCGAACGAGTGGCCGATCAGCACGACGGGCACCGCTCCGCTCACCGCTCCGACGAAGTCCGACACCCACGCGGCGTAATCGGCCATCTCGGCGTCATCGGGCAGAGGCTCGCTGCCGCCGAAACCGGGCAGGGCGGGGGCGAGCACGCGAAACCCGTTCTGCACGAGGCGTTTCAGCCCGGCCTTGTAGGTCTGGTTGCTGACTGCCCAGCCGTGGAGGAACACCACAGTCGGGCCGGGTCCCGCGGCGCCGTACGCGGCATGCCGGCCCTGGATCGTGGTCGTCTCCCAGCGCAGCAACCCATCCATGTGCGATCGACGTCCCACCATGTACCCATTGCACCCTTTCTGTGGCGAGGAGGCCGGGGCCGAACGGCCGATCTTTCGGCGTCGGGCCGCTCCTGCGGCGTGGACGGCGGGGAGCGACCCCGGCCGCGGGCCGTCGAAGGCCGGTGGTCAGGACGCGGTGCCCACGATGACGATGCCGATGCCATAGGCCCCGAGCAACAGGAGGGGCCCGGGGTCGAGACCGCGTCGCTCCTCGTTCGGGTCGCCGACGATGGCCGCCGCGGCGATGGCCATGAGCACGATCGCGACGAGCCCGGCGATGACGTCGACGTTGCCGATCGAGTTCAGGATCGCACCCTTGGTGAAGAACGCGTCGGCAATCAGGATGCTCGCGATGTTGAACGAGTTGGAGCCGAGCAGGTTGCCCACCGCGAGGTCGTACGCGCCGAGCCGGAGAGCCGCCAGCGACGTGAAGAGCTCTGGTAGCGAAGTCGCGAGGGCCACGAGGGCCACACCGACGAAGCCCTTGCTGATGCCCGCGGCGTCGGCGAACCGTGTCGCCGCGTGGACCGCGACGGGCGCGGCGATGAGCAACGCCACCCCGCCGATGGCGAACTTGATGATGGGCGCGACGAGCGATCTCTCGCTCTGGAGTGCGGGAGCGACGTCGGGGGCGGTGGTGCCGGACCGTAGCCAGCGCAGCGTCAGGACGTAGAGGCCCACCAGAGCCAGCGGGTAGACGCCGATCCACCCGATCGTGATGCCCGAGGGCTGCACGATGCCGAGCACCGCCACCGCGGTGAGCAGCATCGCGACCGCGGCCAGGCGAGCCTGGCGCAACTGGACGGACTCGAGGAGCCGGCCCCGGTGCAGCAAGTCGAGCACCGCGAGGATGGCCATGTTCGCCATGCAGCTCCCGAACACCGATCCGATCGCAAGGCTCGGTTGGTTGGCGAGCGCGGCGCTTGCGTTGGTGACCATCTCGGGGAGCGACGTCACGAATCCGAGCAACAGTGCGCCGACGACCACCTGACCGAGGCGGGTGCGAATCGCGATCTGCCGGCCCGCGTCGGCGACGAGCGTGCCCGCCCCGACCATGGCGCCGGCCGAGAGTGCGAAGATGAGAACCCAACCCACGCTCATAGTCTGGCGGGTCGCTGCGGTGACGACGAGACGAGATCACGCGATGAACCGAGTCGACCACTCGAGCTCGTGACGGGGCCACCCGGCGAGACGAGCCCGCAGGCGGGCACCGGCGCCGAGACGTCACGGCTCCCAGTCGTGTTGCGTGACGATCACCACCGGATCCCGGTCCACGAGCTCCTCGTGCTCCTCGGGAGCGATCCGGGCGACGGTCTGACCACCGACGAGGCACGCGCTCGACTTGCGGAGTTCGGGCCGAACCGACTCCCTCGGCTCGGCCGGCGCGGGCCGCTCCTTCGGTTCGCGCTGCAGTTCCATCAACCACTCATCTACGTGCTCCTCGGGGCTGTGGTCCTCACCACCATGCTGGGCCAGATCGTGGACGCGAGCGTGATCTTCGCGGTCGTCTTGGTCAACGCGTGCGTCGGATTCGTCCAGGAGTCCCGAGCCGAGCATGCCCTCGAAGCCCTCGTCGCGATGGTCGAGACGGACACAAGGGTCATCCGCGATGGTGCGGACCGGACGATCCCGGCGTCGCAGCTCGTGCCGGGGGATCTCGTCGTGTTGCAGGTCGGCGACAAGGTGCCGGCGGACCTGCGCCTCACCGCGGCGCGCGCACTCCAGGTCGACGAGTCCGCGCTCACCGGGGAGTCGGTGCCGGCCACCAAGGAGTCGATCGAGCTGCCGCTGGACACGGTGCTCGCCGACCGCCGCAACATGGCCTACTCCAGCACGCTCGTCGTCACCGGCGAGGGTCGAGGTGTCGTGATCGGCACGGGCGCGGATACCGAGATCGGCAAGATCCACCGGCTCGTCGGACGGGCTACTTCGGTCGTGACGCCGCTGACGCGCAAGATCGCGCGGTTCAGCAGGCTGCTCACGGCCGTGATCCTCGTGTTCGCCGCGGTGACGTTTGCCTACGGGATTGCTCGCGGCGAGCCCGTCGACGAGATGATCACGGCCGCGGTTGCGCTCGCGGTCGGCGCGATACCCGAGGGGCTCCCACCCGCGGTCACGATCACGCTCGCGGTGGGCGTCAGCCGTATGGCCCGGCGTCGCGCCATCGTTCGGCAGCTCCCGGCGGTCGAGACCCTCGGGAGCACGACCGTGATCTGCACCGACAAGACGGGCACCCTCACCCAGAATCGGATGACGGTCCGCACGGTGATCGCCGGGGGTCGGCGCTACGAGCGTTCCGCGGACGGGTTCACCTACGACACGGCTCGTGTCGCCGCCATCGATGATCCGGGCCTCGAGCGACTCTTGGTCTGCGCGGTGTGCTGCAACGATGCTCGACTCGGCGACGACGCCATCGCGGAACCCTCGTCGGGAGATCCGACCGAGGTGGCTCTTCTCGCGGCAGCACGCGATGCCGGAATGCCGGTCGGCGAGGTCCGGGGACGCCGGCCGCGCGTGGATGTGGTTCCCTTCGAGACGGCTCGCCGTTCGATGGCAACCCTGCACGACGATCCGAGTGGCGGCCGGATCGTGTTTCTCAAGGGCGCGGCCGAGGGGGTGCTCGCTCTCTGCGAACGTGCAGCCGACGGCACCGGTGCGCCGGCCGCGTTCGAGGCTCGTGGAATCCTCGCCACGGTCGACGATCTCGCGGGAGCGGGACTGCGGGTCCTTGCCTTCGCGCGCCGCGCTTCGGTTTCGATGGAC
>DASRPD010000058.1:0-11233 GCA_035646535.1 Acidimicrobiia bacterium | reverse complement strand
CGTCACGCCAGGCGTCACGGAACCATCAAACCTCGCGGGTCGGGGGGCGGGGTGGAGGAGCTCCAGGAGATCCCACTCGGTCTCGGCGACGCGCCGGCCGAGCGTGGCGAGCTCGACGGAGCGAACCAGGCCGTTGAGGTGGGTGAAGGACTGCACGATGCAGATCACGCCCCACTTCAGCGTGCCGAACGCCTCCCAGTAGCGCAGGTGATCGGGGTTGACGTCCGTGCCGCCACCCGTCCTGTAACCGGCGAGCAGCTCGTCGACCGAGCCGAAGCCCCCGGCGACCCGGTCGACGTTGCCGAAACGCCACGACTTCACACACAGCCAACCCAGGTCCTCGACCGGGTCGCCGAGATGGGCGAGCTCCCAATCGAGCACCGAGCGAAGGCCGTCGGGTCCGACGATGAGGTTGCCGTTGCGGAAGTCTCCGTGGACGAGCCGAGGCGCGGCCGGCGGCGGAGGAGCGTGGTCGTCCAGCCAGGCCAGCGCGAGCTCGAACGCGGGGTGGGGCTCACCGAAGTTGTCGAGAGCGGCGCGGTACTGGTCAATCTCCTGGTGCGGTGCGTGGGTCGGCAGCTCGGGCAGCGTCGCAACGTCGATGGCGTGGATGCGAGCCGCGATCTCGCCGCACCGTCGGGCGAGGCCGGCCCGGGCGGCGGCGTAGGCATCGTCTCGCAGGATCTTGCGGGGGATCGTTTCGCCCTCGACGCGGTCCATCACGAATCCGGTGCCGATGCCGTCGGCGTCATCGAGCAGGAATCGCACCGTCGGGACGGGCACGCCCGCGGCCTCGGCTGCCCGGATCAGCTCGTACTCGGTGGAGCGAGCGCTACCGAGCAGCTGCGTGCTCGGGTCCCGGCGCAAGACGAGGGCCCGAGGCGGGCCCGTCTCGCCGACAACGTCGAAGGCCCACGTCTCGCGCGACGCTCCGCCCGACAGCCGACGCAACCCCTCGACGGACATTGCCTCGCCGAGGTGGCGGCCGACGACGTCGGCGAGCGCGGCTGGGTCGAGGCGGGCCATCTCGGCCCGGACGCTACCCGGGCGGGTCTGTGGCCCGGCACGGCCGACGCGCGTCGCCCCCAGATGCTCTGGCGTCGCAGGACGGGAACTATTCACCACCGGCGACGCTCAAGCGTGAGGGAGGGAGGGGAGCTACGCCTCGGCTGCTTCGGCGACGCCGACGGGTTGGCCGTCGACGATCTGGTCCAGGTACTCCGACAGGCCGTGGCCCGTGCGCCCGTTCCAGCGCCACTCGGTCATGCCCTCGGAGATGCGGGTCACGAGCTGGTCACCGTCGGGGGTCGTGCGCCGGTTGCGCAGCGGGATCAGGTTGAGGACCGTGCCCTCGATCTCGTAGTCGCGATCGCCCGCGCCGGCCCGGACGCGGATCTCCTGGTGGTACGAGTCGCTGCCGCGCCAGTCGGTGTCGATCTCGGCCCGGTCGAGGTGACGGTACTCGCCGTCTTCGAACACGACGCCGCCGATGCGCCGCCCACCGTCGCGGCTGGCGATGATCGACACGACGAACCCGCCGTCCTCGCCGAAGTTCATCGTCAACCACCGGTACCACCACGGCGCCTGCCAGAAGCGCGGGCCCCACGAGTGGTCGCGCAGACCGAGTCCGTGGACCGCCCATTCCTCGTCGCCGACCGCGATCACACCGGTGGCTCCGACGTGCTGCTCGTAATGGCCGCGCGCGAAGCCCCCCGAGAGGTCTTCGGCGAGCGGCGACCCGTCGTCGTTCACCGGCTCACCGCCGAACGCGGGCACGAGCCCGCGGTAGCCGAGCTCCACAGCGGCGTCGACCCACGGGTTCTCGGTGAACGCCCGGCGCGGGTTGGCCATCTGCTCGGGCTCGTCCAGTAGCACGACCTTGCCCCGGTAGGTGACGCGCAGCTCCTCGAAGGGTTCGATGACCTCGAAGCGCATGCCGCCGGCGTCGAACGCGTCGTTGTCGGTGATCTCCGGTCGGGCGTACATGAACCCGACCCGCCCATCGGGCAGGTACAGGCAGGTCGTCATCTCCGCGTGGCCCTCGTTGGCCCGGTTCCCGAGTCGGGCGAACCCGCCGACGTTGCTGGTCGGGTCGAAGACGTTGAAGTACATGCTCTCGTTGAAGTTGGTGGCTTCTTCGAGCGGGTGCAGGTACTCATCCGACGGTTCGAGGCGAAGCTTCATGGCCGCATTGGACCCCAACCTTGCGCGCGGGGCAAGCCATTGGGTCGAATGCCGGTCATGGATGACACCGAGATCACCGAGATCGCCAGTGGCCTGGAGTTCCCCGAAGGCCCCATCTGGATGGCCGACGGCACGGTGCTGTGCGTGGAGCTCCAGCGCCGCACCGTGGATCGTGTCCATCCCGGCGGGCGCATCGAGACGGTTGCACAGCCCGGGGGGAGTCCGAACGGCCTCGCCATCGGGCCCGACGGCGCCGCCTACGTCGCCAACTCCGGCGGGTGGGGCTTCCACGATGTGATGGGGCTCACGATCACGTCGCTGCAACAGCCCGACGACTACTCCGGTGGGCGCATCGAACGCGTCGACCTCGCGACGGGCGAGACCACCGTGCTCTACACCGAGTGCGCCGGGAACCCGCTGTGGGGCCCGAACGATCTGGTCTTCGACACGAGCGGCGGGATGTGGTTCACCGACCACGGCAAGATCCATGCTCGTTCCAGCACCCACGGCGGCGTGTACTACGCACGGCCCGACGGGACCGCGATCGACGAGGTGATCTACCCGCTCGACTCCCCGAACGGCATCGGACTGTCGCCCGACGGGTCGCGCCTCTACGTCGCCGAGACGCACACGGGTCGCTTGTTCGAGTGGGGTGTCACCGGACCCGGACAGGTCGAGCGGCTCAATCCCCTGGCTGAGCACGGCGGCCAGTTGCTGTTCGGCGGGGGTGGCTACCAACTGTTCGACTCGCTCGCGGTCGATTCTGCCGGCAACGTGGTCGTGGGCACCCTGGCCGACAACGCGGGCCTCACCGTCGTGTCGGCCGACGGCGGCCAGGCCGACCAGGTCGCGCTCCCGGATCCCCTGTGCACCAACGTCTGTTTCGGCGGCGATGACCTCCGTACCGCCTACGCGACCCTGTCGGGCACGGGCCGGCTGGTCTCCCTGCCGTGGCCACGCCCCGGGCTCGCGCTCGCGTACTGAGCATCAAGGCGCGATCGAGGATCGGCGGCGGCCGGGAATCTGACGTTGTCGTCATCGGGCGCGTATCGTCGTTCAGCCACCGCGCCGCGGCGGGCCCTATCGCCGTGCGCCCGACCAGCCGACCAGACCGACCAGACCGACCGTCGAAACCAGGAGAACCACCGTGTCCGGACCGTTGCAGGGCGTGAAGGTCATCGAGATCGCCGGAATCGGGCCGGGCCCGTTCGCCGCGATGATGCTGGCCGACATGGGCGCCGAGGTCGTGCGGGTCGATCGGGCGCAGGCCGTCACCGGTGACTTCTCCAAGGACAACCTCGAGATCCTGAACCGGGGCCGCCGGTCGATCGGCGTCGACCTCAAACGGCCCGAGGGTGTCGAGACGGTGATGCGTCTCGTCGATCAGGCCGACGCGCTCATCGAGGGATTCCGCCCCGGCGTCGCCGAGCGGCTCAACATCGGGCCCGACGCGTGCCTCGCGCGCAACCCCAAGCTCGTCTACGGGCGGATGACCGGATGGGGCCAGGAGGGGCCGATGGCGCAGGCCGCGGGCCACGACATCAACTACATCGCCTTGGCCGGTGCGCTCGGTCACATCGGTCGCGCCGGCCAGAAACCCACGCCACCGATCAACCTCGTCGCCGATTTCGGCGGTGGCGGGATGCTCATGGCGTTCGGTGTGGCGTGCGGTCTCCTCGAGTCGACTCGTTCGGGCGAGGGCCAGGTGATCGACGCGGCCATGGTGGACGGGTCGGCCGCGCTGATGGCCATGACGTGGGGTCTGCGGGCGCTGGGGGTCTGGGGTGAGCTCGGCACGAACGTGCTCGACTCCGGCGCACCGTTCTACGACACCTACGAGACTGCCGACGGCACGTTCATCTCGCTCGGGTCACTCGAGCCGCAGTTCTATGCCGAGCTCATCAACCGGCTCGGACTTGCCGACGACGTCGACCTTGCCCGCCAGATGGACACCACGACCTGGCCCGAGATGTGCGAACGGTTCACGGCATTGTTCAAGACCAAGACGCGCGACGAGTGGTGCGAGATCCTCGAGCACACCGATGTCTGCTTCGCTCCGGTGCTCACGATGGACGACGCCATTCACCATCCGCACATCCGGGCGCGCGGGACGATCGTGAACGAGTACGGGCTCGACCAGCCCGCACCCGCGCCGCGGTTCAGCCGGACGCCGGGTGCGATCCAGCGACCGCCGGCGTGGCCGGGTGAGCACACCGATCAGGTGTTGGGCGAGTGGGGATTCGCGGCCGACGAGATCACGGCCCTGCGCGACGCGGGAGCGGTGCGATAGCACTCCACGCTCACGTCCGGATTCGCGTCCGCGACGTCTTTCAGGGCGTCCTGGGGACCTATCGGCGCCACTTCTGGCGGGTCACGCTCAGCGCGCTCGTCGTGTTCGGCCTGCTCGAGATCCTCGAGACCGTGTTCGATCTCGACGGGGACGGCACCACCAGGGCCGTCCTGGTCGGCACGGCCCTGGTGGTGCTGGCGATCGACACGTTCGGCACGGTGTTCTACCCGGGACTGCTGGACCGGCTCGTCGGCGAGGAGCTCCACGGCCACGATCACCCAGTCGATCCCGACGGTGTTGTTTTCGCTGCCCTACTGGCGGCTCATCCGTGCGGAGGCTCTCCTCCTCGTGTTCGTCGGAGTAGCGGCGCTCTTCTTCTTCGTTCCCGGAATGATCGTGTTCACGATCTTCTGCCTCATCGGTCCGCTGATCACCATCGAGGACCAGTCGGTGTTCGGAGCCTTTCGCCGGTCCGTGCAGCTCGTGCGCCCACATCTCTGGCTCGTCCTCGTCCTCATCACCGTGCCGACGCTGGTCGAGGACGTCGTCTCGGTCCTCGTCGAGGACCGTGTGCACTCCCGCCACGTCGTGGTGCAGTTCCTCGCCGGTGGATTCGTCGGCGCCGTGATCGGATCGTTCGTCGGTCTGATCGCGGTACACCTCGCATACCGCATGATCGCCGCCCACCCGATCGACACGTAGGCGGACCGCGTCGCGGGGCAGACCCGTGAGCGGGCAGACCCGTGGACGGGCTACCCGTCGTCGGGTAGTAGTCGCGCGTCGAGCGTCTCGAGGCGGCCGGCCAGCTCCGCAGCGTCGGCTGCCACGACGGTCACGTGACCGATCTTGCGGCCGCGCCGAGGTGTCTTGCCGTAGGCGTGCAGGTGCGCACCATCGATCGAGAGCACGGCCGTCGGGTCGGGGAGCACGCCGATGCAGTTCACCATCGCGGCGACGCCCGTCGCGGTGGTGTCGCCGAGTGGCCAGCCGAGCACGGCGCGCACATGGTTCTCGAACTGGCTCGTCACCGCGCCTTCGATCGTCCAGTGGCCCGAGTTGTGCACCCTCGGCGCCATCTCGTTCGCGAGCAGCCGCTCGCCCACCTGGAACAGCTCGAGCGCGAGCACACCCACGTAGTCGAGATCGTCGAGCAGTCGTGTCGCGTAGTCCTCGGCGAGCGTCTGCACGGGCGCGGCGTTCGGCGCGGGCGCCATCGACCGGCGGAGGATGCCGCCCGCGTGGTGGTTCTCGGTGAGAGGCCAGCAGCGCGTGTCACCGTGTCGGCCACGCACCGCGAGCACCGACAGCTCCCGGTCGAACAGCACGTAGCGCTCGAGGATCAGGGCCGCGCCGGGAGGCAGCGTCGCGAGCGCGGCCGCCGCGTCATCCCCCTTGCGCAGCATCACCTGGCCCTTGCCGTCGTAACCCCCGGCGCAGGTCTTCAGGACCGCGGGGAGTCCGATCCGGCCGATCGCCCCGTCGAGATCGGCCGGCGCTGACACCGGCGCGTAGGGGGCGACGTCGATGCCCAGACCTTCGAACCATCCCTTTTCGACGAGTCGATCCTGGGCGATGCCGATGGCCCGGCTCGGGGGGTGGACCCGATGGCCGGCGGTGACGAGCGCGTCGATCGCCTCCGCCGCGAAGCCTTCCCATTCATAGGTGACGACGTCGGCCCCATCTGCCAATCGGCTCATCGCGACGGGGTCGTCGAGCGCGCCGACGGTGATCGGACCGACGGTGCCGGCGCAGGCTGTGGCCGAGGGGTCGAGGAACGAGAACGCTACGCCCAGCGGCACGCCGGCGAGGCCGAGCATCTGGCCGAGCTGGCCGCCGCCCAGCACGGCCACGGTGGGTGAACTTCGTGAAGCTGGGGATGTCACCCGGGTATGATGGCCCACCCGCGACAGCGCCGTCGCCCAACCGATTTCCCGGCTCGGGCTTGCGCGCGTACGCCTCTTGGCTGGGACGACCGCAGGCACGACACGACGGTGGTCCGTGACTCGGCCCCGAGGAGAGACTTGGTGAGCAACCGTGATCGCGTCGAGCTCGACTCGTGTGGGATCGGTTTCGTCGCGCACACCTCCGGTCGTCCGAGCCGGGAGATCGTGGATCTGGCCCTCACTGGGCTGGCCTGTGTGAAACATCGCGCCGCGATCGCGGCGGACGGGTTGTCCGGAGACGGTGCCGGGCTTCTCGTGCCGATTCCGCGGACGTTCGTCGCGCGCGTGGGCTCGGAGGCGGCCGGTCGTGACATCGCCGAGGCGAGCCTCGGAGTCGTGAGCGCGTTCGTCCGCCCCGATGACGCCGCGCGCCGTGCCATGGAAGCGATCGTGGAGGAGGTCTGCACCGCGGAGGGGATCGAGGTCGTCGCGTGGCGTGACGTGCCGATCGACCCGTCCCACATCGGCGAGCAGGCCACGGCAGACCTGCCGATCATGCGCCACGCGATCATGCAACGTCCCGAAGGTGCAGACGACTCCGCGGCCGATCGACTGGCCTACCGGGCACGTCGCGCAGCCGAGCTACGTCTCGGAGAGACCGGTCTCGACGCGTACTTCGCCAGCTGGGGCTTCGAGACCATGACCTACAAGGCGCTGGTCATCAGCGATCGCCTCGCGGGTTTCTATCCCGATCTTGCCGCCACGGACTTCATCGCCCCGTTCGGCATCTTCCACAGCCGGTTCTCGACGAACACGATGCCGGCATGGGAACGCGCCCAGCCGTTCCGTCTGCTCTGCCACAACGGCGAGATCAACACGGTTGAAGGCAACGTGAACCGGATGGTCGCCCGCGGCGTGCTCGGTACCGAGCACGCCGGCCTCGGTGACGAGGCACTGTTCCGGCCCCTGTTCGACCCGCGCGACTCCGACTCCGGCAAGCTCGACTGCGCGATCGAGCTACTCCTGCGGGGAGGGCGTGACATTCGCCACGCCGTTGCGATGAGCGTGCCCGAGGCGTGGGAGGGCCTGCGCGACCTCGCTCCCGGCGTGCGTGACTTCTTCCGCTACCACGCGTGCCTTTCGGATCCATGGGATGGCCCTGCGGGCCTCGTGTTCACCGATGGTCGGCGCGTCGGTGCCTCGCTCGACCGTAACGGCCTGCGCCCCATGCGTTGGCAGGCGTGCGAGGACGGGCTCGTCGTCTGCTCGTCGGAAGCCGGGGCCGTGCCCCTCGCCGGTCACGGGTCGGTTCGCCGGGGTCGGCTCGGCCCGGGCGAGATGCTGTGCGTGGACCCCGACGCGGGTGGTCTCCAGAACGACCCGACGGTGAAGCGATGGCTGGCCGGTCGCGCCCCGTACGGGGTGTGGGTCGCCGACGGCCTCCGGCCGTTCGCCTCGGGCAGACGGCTGGAGCAGACGCCGGCTCGGGACGTGCTCCTGGCCGAGCAGGCCACCCACGGTCTGACCAAGGAAGAGCTGGCCATGGTGCTCAAACCCATGGCCGCCGACGCCAAGGAACCGACGTTCTCGATGGGTGACGACATCCCCTTCGCGGCGGCGTCGGCGTACCCGCGTCCGCTCTTTCACTTCCTCAAGCAACGATTCGCGCAGGTGAGCAACCCGCCTATCGACCATCTGCGGGAACGGCTGGTGATGTCGTTGCGCACATGCCTCGGTCCGCGCCGGCCTCTCCTCAGTGAGGGCCCGGCCGCGGCCCGGCTCCTCGAGCTCTCCACCTTCTTCGTCTACCCGTCAGCGGTGGAGATGCTCCTCGATCCTGACCGCTCGCCGTTCGCCGGGGTACGCCTCGACGCGACGTTCCCGATAGCGGACGGCCCCGCGGGACTGCGTGTCGCGCTCGAGCGGCTCGCCGACCAGGCGTCCGAAGCGGTCGAGGCCGGCGCCGGCGTCATCGTGGTCTCCGACCGTGACGTGGGTCCGGAACGCGCCGCGGTTGCATCGTTGCTCGCGACAGGCGTTGTGCATCACCGCCTGGTCCGCATGCACCGGCGGCAGCACGCGTCCATTGTCGTCGACTCCGGTGACGCGCGCGACACCCACGGCGTCGCGGCGTTGCTGGGCTACGGCGCGGATGCACTGTGCCCGCGCCTGGCGCTCCAGACGGTCGCGGCGCTCGCCGACGATGACCAGCTCGGCGAGCTCCACGCGTCCGACGCGCAAGCCGCGTACCAAGCGGCCATCGAGGACGGCGTGCTCAAGATCTTCTCCAAGATGGGAATCTCGACCGTCGACGGCTACCGCGCCGCCCAGATCTTCGAGGCCATCGGCCTGGGCGCCGAGGTCATCGACCTCTGCCTCGTGGGCACGACCTCTACCGTGGGCGGCATCGGGTTCGACGTCCTGGGTGCCGACGCGATCGGCCGGCACGCCGCCGGCTTCGGCGTCGAGGAGGTCTCGCTCGCCGAGCCCGGTCTCATGCGGTTCCGCAAGCGGGGCGGCGAATACCACGCCAACAATCCCGACGTCTTCGAGAGCCTGCACGCGCTCAGCGGCACCGGTGAGCCGGAGAGCTCCGTCGCGACGCTCGATGCCGTTCCCCAAGCACCGGTCGAAGACCGCGGCAGGGTCATGTTCCTGAATGAGCGTGACGCCGAGACCGACGCCGACGCCGGTGCCCGCGCCGCGAGTGAAAGCGGCGCGGGTGACACTCCGGCGCCGGATCAGCTCCGTGCCGCGCACATGCTGCAGCGCGCGATCCGCGAGGGTCGGGCCGACCTGTTCGCCGAGTTCGCTCGGATCGTGGAGTCCCGACCGGTGGTCGAGCTCCAGGATCTACTGGAGCTCGTGCCCGCGGCCGAGCCTGTCCCGATTGACGAGGTCGAGCCGGCGACCGCCATCACGAAGCGGTTCTCGACCGGCGCGATGAGCCACGGCTCTCTGTCCCGCGAAGCCCACGAAACGCTCGCGCTGGCCATGAACCTCGTCGGTGGCAAGAGCAATTGCGGCGAGGGCGGTGAGGATCCGTACCGCTTCGCCACCCGCGGCACGGCCGAGGACAAGAACTCGCGCATCAAACAGATCGCGTCGGGACGCTTCGGCGTGACGCCTGAGTACTGCATGTACGCCGACGAGCTCAACATCAAGATCGCCCAGGGTTCGAAGCCCGGCGAAGGCGGCCAGCTTCCCGGGCACAAGGTGAGCTCGGAGATCGCGCGACTGCGCCACACCCAGCCCGGGGTGGGACTCATCTCACCACCACCGCACCACGACATCTACTCGATCGAGGATCTGGCTCAGCTCATCTACGACCTGAAGCAGGTCAACCCGAGAGCCGACGTCTCGGTCAAGCTGGTCGCCGAGGCGGGCGTCGGTACCATCGCCGCGGGGGTGGTGAAGGCGCTCGCGGACATCGTGCAGATCTCCGGAGCGAACGGTGGCACGGGCGCGTCACCACTGTCGTCGATCAAGCATGCAGGGATGCCGTGGGAGCTCGGCCTCGCCGAGGCGCAGGCCACGCTCATCGGCGACGGGCTTCGTGATCGGGTGAAGCTCCGGGTGGACGGCGGCTTCAAGACCGGTCGACACGTCATGGTTGCCGCGCTGTTGGGCGCGGATGAGTTCTCGTTCGGGACCGCGGCGATGCTCGCCGAGGGGTGCATCATGGTCCGGGCGTGTCACCGCGACACGTGCCCGACCGGCATCACGACCCAGCGGCCGAACCTCCGCGCGAAGTTCTCGGGGACCGCCGAGGGCGTCGCGACGTACATGCTGTTTGTTGCCGAAGAGGTGCGACAGCTCCTCGCGTCACTCGGCCTGCGGTCGGTCGACGAGGCCATCGGTCGGTCCGAGCTGCTCCGCCAGCGCCAGAGCGGGAACGAGCGCGCCGACACCCTCGATCTCTCCCCGCTGCTGCGGCCACCGGATGATCCGACCGCTCCCCGGCGGTTCGTTGCCGGTGTGCCGATCCAGCGCCCGCGGTCGGAGCTCGATGAGCGCCTGTTGCTCGAGGGGTTTGCGGCGCTGTGGAACGGCGACCACGTGGAGCTCGACGACGAGATCACGAACTCGGACCGGACGATCGGTTCCTCGTTGGGTGGAGCGATCGGGCTGGAATGGGGCGAGGCGTTTCCCCCGGGCTCGGTGGTCGCGCACTACACCGGCTCTGCCGGCCAGAGCTTCGGTGCGTTCTGCGGCGAGCGGGTCACCCTGGACCTCATCGGTGAGGCGAACGACTACCTGGGCAAGGGGATGGGCGGAGGTCGCATCGTGGTGCGCCCGCCCGCCGACGATGCCGGCGACCCGGTCCTGGCGGGCAACACCGTCTTGTACGGTGCAACCGGCGGGCAGGTGTACGTGGCCGGCCAGGTCGGTGAGCGCTTCTGCGTGCGCAACAGCGGAGCTATCGCCGTCGTGGAAGGCACCGGAGACCACGCGTGTGAGTACATGACCGCCGGCACGGTCGTCATCCTCGGTCCGGTCGGGTACAACCTCGGCGCGGGGATGACCGGCGGACAGGCTTTCGTCTACGACCCCGATGGTCACCTCGGGATGCGGCTCAACCGTCAGCTCGTCGACGCGGCGATCCCCGACGACAACCAGCGCGCGGACCTGCGCTTCCTGGTCGAGTGTCATCGCGAGCTCACCGGTTCGAACCGAGCCGCGGTGATGCTCGCGGACTGGGACGCCACCGTCCGGGCCTTCTGGCGCGTCGCCCCGCTCGGCGAGGCCGCGCGCATCGGTCGCGGCGGCGCGGCCCGGGTCGCCCAGGGCTGATCCCACTCCCACTCGCCGAGTTTGGTCACTCGACGCGCACGATGAGCGCCCAGTGACCAAACCTCGGGATGGGGGTCGGGAT
>DASRPD010000057.1:0-24709 GCA_035646535.1 Acidimicrobiia bacterium | reverse complement strand
CCGCTTGCGGGCGGGGGTGCGGGTCGGCGGCCGTAGACTCGGCGGATTCCCCGGGCGGGGCAGGGGTTCCAGTTCGCGAGGGAGGAACCGCCCATGTGCGGCATCATCGCCGTTCTCGGTCGGCCTGCCGGCCGGCCGGCTCCAACGATCTCCGACGTGGCCGCCGAGCTGCGCGCCGCGCACGGCCACCTGCTTGCGGCGTTGGAGTCCCGCGATCTGACCGCCGGCCTGACCGGCGCGGTGGCCGAAGCCGCCACCCACGTCGAGCGAGCCGACCAGGCCCTGCGGGGCACGCCCGGCGTCCGGGCCCTGCTCGGCGAGCCGGCGGCGACCATCGAGTTGGCCGAACGGGTCGCGGACATCGACGTGCTCGTCGCCCGGGTGGACCAGCTCCTCGACGGGGACGATGCCGGCCTCACCCCCGCGCAGCTCGAAGCGGTCAGCACCGAGCTGGTCCGGCTGAAGGACGCCCTCTGGGCGATCGGGCGCGACCGGATCCGCACCGCCCGCGCCGTGGCCGATCTCGCGGGTGAGCGGCCGACCGGCGCGGCGATCGACGGGTTCTGGGCCGTGCAGGTCGCGCTCAGCGCCATCGACCGGCTCGAGGTGCGCGGCCGCGACTCGGCCGGCCTCCACCTCCTCGTGCGCGACCACGCGCTCGACCTCGCCGACCCCACCGTTTCCCGCCTCGTCGCGGAGCGCGGCGCGGATCCGCTGTTCCGTTCGGGCGCGCTGCGCACCCCCGACGGGCTCGTGTCGTTCGTGTACAAGGCCGCGGCCGAGATCGGCGAGCTGGGTGACAACACCGCCACGCTGCGCCGTGCGATCCGCGCGGACGCGCTCCTGCACCTCGCGCTCGCGAATGAGACCGCGCAGGTGACCGTGCTGGGCCACACCCGTTGGGCCAGCGTCGGGATCATCTCCGAAGCCAACGCGCACCCGCTCAACAGTGACGAACGCCACGACGAGACCGGCCCGTACGTGACGGGCCCATACGTGATCGCGGCGCTCAACGGCGACGTCGACAATCACGCCGACGTCGTCGCGCTCGAAGGCCTCGACCTCGCCCGCGAGATCACCACCGACGCCAAGGTCATCCCCACCCTCACGGCCCACCGGATGCGCGCCGGCGACACGCCCGCCGAGGCGTTCCGCTCTGCCGTCGCCGGTTTCGAGGGCTCCGTCGCGATTGGTGCGAGTACCGCGGCCGACCCCGATCGGCTGTTGCTCGCGCTGCGGGGCAGCGGACAAGCGCTCTATGTCGGACTCGCCGAGGACGCGTTCATCGTCGCCAGTGAGCCCTACGGGTTGGTCGAAGAGACGGGGCGTTACGTGCGTATGGACGGCGAGACGCCCGCGGATGTCGCGCACGCCGAGTCGAGTCGCGGTCAGGTCGTCGAGCTCGACGCCCCCGGCGCGGGCACGCTTGCCGGAATTCGCCGTCAGGCCTACGACGGCACGGAGCTTCCGTTCACCGACGCCGACGTGTCGGTCGCCCAGATCACGACCCGCGACATCGACCGCGGCGACTACACCCACTTCCTCCTCAAGGAGATCTCCGAGGCGCCCGGCTCGTTCCGCAAGACCTTGCGCGGCAAGCTCGTCGAACGCGACGGCCGCCTCGCCGTGGTGCTCGGCCCCGAGACGTTGCCCGATCATCTACGAGCCCGTCTGCGCTCCGGTGAGATCCGCCGGGTGCTGGTGATCGGCCAGGGCACGGCCGCCGTGGCCGGTCAGAGCCTCGCTCTCGTGCTCGCCGGCGCGGTCGAGGCCAAGGGCGGCATCCACGTCGAAGCCGTGCCTGCCACCGAGCTGTCGGGCTTTCGCCTCGGCGCCGACATGATCGACACGCTCGTGGTCGCGATCAGCCAGAGCGGCACCACGACCGACACCAACCGCACGGTGGACCTCGTGCGCGCTCGCGGCGCCGCGGTCGTCGCGATCGTGAACCGGCGTCACAGCGATCTCGTTGACCGGGCCGACGGCGTGCTCTACACCTCCGACGGGCGTGACGTGGAGATGAGCGTCGCGTCGACGAAGGCCTTCTACGCGCAGATCGCTGCGGGGTTCCTCCTCGCGTTCGCGCTCGCGGACGACCTCACCGGCGTGGCGCCGACCGCCTCCGGCGGTACCACAGCCGACGCGAGCCTGCTCGCGGGGCTGCGTGACCTTCCGGACGCGATGGCCGTCGTGCTCGAGCGGCGCGCCGACATCGCGGCCGCGGCCCAGCGCCACGCGCCGCAACGGCGCTCCTGGGCTGTCGTCGGCAACGGCGCCAACCGGGTCGCCGCCCAGGAGGTGCGCATCAAGCTCTCGGAGCTCTGTTACAAGGCGATCGCCTGTGACGTCACCGAGGACAAGAAGCACATCGATCTGTCGTCGGAGCCGCTCATCCTCGTCTGCGCCGCCGGCCTGTCCGGTTCCAACGCGGATGATGTCACCAAGGAGCTGGCGATATACCGGGCGCACAAGGCCGCCGCCGTGGTGGTCAGCAACGAGGACGAGTCACGTTTCGACTCGGTCGCGCTCGACACGATTCGGGTTCCCTGCGTGCACCCGTCGCTCGCGTTCGTGCTGTCGGCGATGGCCGGCCACCTGTTCGGCTACGAGGCCGCGCTCGCGATCGACGCGTCGGCCCGGCCGCTGCGTGAGGCACGAGCCGCGATCGAAGCCGCCGTCGCCACCACGGGCCAGGATCCCGACGTTGTGCTCGCCGAGCTGCAACGCGAGCTCGACGGCGTGACCGCTCGGTTCTTCGATGCCCTGCGCGCCGGTGAGTACGACGGCAGCCTCGAGGCCGCGACCGCCGTGCGGGTTGCCTCCTTGCTCCGCTACGCCACCGGCATCGTCCCGCTCGACGTGTACCAAGTGGACTACGGCAAGGTCGGCACCCCGAGTGTCGTGGTCGAAGACCTCACCGCCGCGCTCACCGAGGCCATCGAGCAGCTCACCCGCCCGGTCGACGCGATCAAGCACCAGGCCAAGACCGTGACCGTCGGGATCTCCCGGGCCGACGAGAGCCTCCTGGGTGTCCCGTTGGTGCAGGAGCTGCTCGCCACCGGAGTCGCCCGCGACAACCTGAGCTACCGGGCGCTGCGCACCGTCGTGGCGCTCGACCGGGCCGTCGCGCAGGTCACCGGCTTCACCCGCTACCGCATCGACGGAGACGTCGAGCGCGACGCGACGCTCCAGGTCATCGACCGGGGCGGGCTCGCGACCCAGCTCCGCTCCCGCACGGAGGCCGACCCCAGGCTGCGGGGCACCAAGCAGCTCGTGGCCCTCGAGCGGGAGGTCACCGTCGCCCGCGGTCGCAGCGACGGCCGGACCCTCGTGTTCGTGCCCGAGGTGAAAGGCACCCAGACCGTGGGCCTGACCCTGCTCCACGTGCAGTTCCACGACCGGCTTGCCCCCGGAGCGGCCCGCAGCGTGCTCGAGGGGTACCGGCACCGCTACGCCGCGCTGCGCGGCGCGGTCACCGAGACCGAGCCGACGTTCGATGACTCCCGCCTCGGCGAGCTCGACATCGCCGCGCTGCTCACCGAGCCGGTTGCCTCCCTCGCGGACCGTTGGCGGCGTGGCTGAGCCCGCCGGCACACCCACGCCGGCCGGGCCGAGCGCGTCGTGTCCGGCCCCGCACGTGCTCGGCATCGGTACTGACCTCGTCGACGTCGACCGGTTCCGCCGCGCCATGGACCGGCGCGGGGAACGGCTCCTCACCCGTCTGTTCAGCGATGCCGAGCGCGAGTACGCGTTCGCGCACCGCGAGCCCGCGCCTCGCCTCGCGGCCCGATTCGGCGCCAAGGAAGCGGTGATGAAAGCCATGAGTGTGGGCTTGTGGAAGTTCGCGCTGCGAGACGTCGAGGTGATCCGCGCCCGCAGCGGTCAACCCCTGATCGCGCTGCACGCCAAAGCCGCCGAGCTCGCCGAGCGCCGAGGTGTCGCGACGTGGCACCTGAGTCTCACCCACACCGACACCACCGCGATGGCCGTCGCGGTGGCGTTGGGCTGACGCCGATGGATCCCGCCCTCACCCCGCGCCAGATGGGCGCCGCCGACCAGCGGGCCATCGCCGCCGGAACTCCCGGAGCCGTGCTCATGGGCCGCGCCGGGCGCGCCGTGGCCCGTGCCGTGCGCACCGAGCTCGGCGGCACCTACGGGCGACGGGTCACGATCGTGTGCGGGCCGGGCAACAACGGTGGTGACGGCCATGTCGCGGCCGGGGCCCTGGCGAGCTGGGGCGCGCGCGTCGACGTCTTCACGCTCGGCGACACGTTCGACCGCGACCGATGCGCGCGTTCGCTGGCGCGAGCTGACGCGCTCGTCGACGCGCTGTTCGGCACCGGCCTGCGCGCGCCGCTCGACGGAGATGCCGCCTGGTTCGCGCGCGAGACCGCTACGTTCGACGGGGCACGCGTCGCCGTCGACGTCCCCTCCGGTGTGGCCGGGCTCACGGGCCGGGTCCTCGGTGCCGATTCCGCCGGCGACGCCATCGATGCAGCCGGCGTCGCGGTCCGTGCCGACCGCACCGTGTGCTTCGCCGCGTACAAACCCGGACTCCTCTTCACGCCGGGCTCGACGCACGCCGGAACGGTCGACGTCGTCGACATCGGCATCGACGTCACCCTCCCCGCGGGTGAGCCCTCCACCGGCGTCACCACCGGCGACGACGTCGCCGCGTGGTTGCCGGTGCGCGCGCCCGACGCGCAGAAATGGAGCGCAGGGGGCCTGCTCGTGATCGGCGGCTCGCAGGGGATGACCGGTGCACCGCTCATGGTGAGCCACGCGGCCATGCGTACCGGCGCCGGGATCGTGTGGTGCGCACTGCCCGGCGCGCAGACCGCGGCCAGTGCCTCCGGCGGTGAGGTGATCACCACCGGGGTGCCCGCGACGCCGAGCGGCTCGCTCGCGACCGAGGCAGTGGCACCATTGCTCGAGCTCGCGACACGGTTCGCGGCGGTGGTGATCGGACCCGGACTCGGTCGTGATCCCGACACCGCGACTGCCGTACGCCAGCTCGTCGCCGAGCTGTCCGTGCCGATCGTGCTCGACGCCGACGGGCTCAACGCGCTCGCCGGTGACGTCGCGCCGCTGCGCACACGGGCCGGCACCGGCGCCGCGACGATCCTCACGCCCCACGGGGGCGAGTACGCCCGCCTGGCCCGTCACCCCGTCGGCGACGACCGCCTGGCCGCGGCGCGTGGCCTCGCGGCCCACTCGGAATCGGTCGTGCTCCTCAAGGGGCCGGGCGCCGTGATCGCCGAGCCGACCGGACGGGCGGTGATCGACCCCACCGGCGGACCCTGGCTCGCGACCGCCGGATCGGGCGACGTGCTGTCGGGGATGATCGGTGCGCTCGTCGCCGCGCGCCTCGATCCGTTCGAGGCCGGCGCCGCCGGCGCGTGGCTGCACGGCCGCGCCGCCGACGTGGCCGGTCATACTGGCCTGGTGGCCGGCGACCTGATCACCGCCCTGCCGGAGGTCCTCGCGGGCTTCACGGCGCCGGCCGGTCGGGGCGCCGACGCCGCCGATCCGTACCATTCCCCTGCCCAGGAGGCCTGATGCCCACCATCGCCGTGCGCGAGATCATGACGACCGAGGTCGCGACCCTCCGGCCCGACCAGAGTCTCGCCGCCGCGGCCGACGTACTCGCCGACCATGGCATCGGCGCCGCGCCCGTCGTCGACGAGGCCGGCACCGTCGTCGGGCTGCTGCGCGACGAGGACCTCCTCATCTCCGAGGCCCGGCTCCACTTGCCGACCACCATCGCGATCCTGCCCGGCATCGAGTTCACGCTGCCCGGCGACGCGAAGCGTTACGACGAGGAGCTGAAACGCGCCATCGCATCGACGGTAGACGGCGTGATGGAACGAGAGTTCCCGTCCATCGGCCCCGACGGCTCGCTCGAGGACCTCGCCACGCTCATGCACGAGCGGGACGTCACCCACGTCACCGTGCTCGACGCCGGCGCGCTCGTCGGCATCGCGACCCGCGGCGACATCGTCCGTCACCTCGCCGCGACGACGTGACCCAGCAGTTCCGCCCGGCATGGGTCGAGATCGACCTCGACGCAGTCCGCCGGAACATCCGCGCCATCGGCGACGTGGTCGCCCCGGCCGAGGTGATGGCGGTCGTGAAGGCCGATGCCTACGGACACGGCGCGGTCGAGGTGGCCCGCGCTGCGCTCGACGCCGGTGCCCGCAGTCTCGGCGTCGCGCTCGTAGAAGAGGGGGTCGCGCTGCGCGCCCACGGCATCGACGCACCGGTGCTCGTGCTCGCGGAGCCGCCGGCCGAGGCGGCCACGACCGTCGTCGAAGCCGACCTCACGCCGATCGTGTACACCCACGCCGGCATTGCGCACCTCGCCCAGGCGGTCACCACCGTCGGGCGGACCGAGCCGCTCGCCGTCCACCTCAAGGTCGACACCGGCATGCACCGGGTCGGCTGTGCGCCCGACGACGCACCGGGGCTCGTGGACGAGATCGCGGGGCACTCGGAGCTGGTGCTCGCCGGCGTGTGTACCCATCTCGCGGTGGCTGACGAACCCGACAACCCCTACACCGACGACCAGCTCGACCGTTTCGACGCGCTGCTCCGCGCGTTGGCAGCCTCGGGTCGCGACCTCGGGCTGCGCCACGCGGCCAACTCGGCCGGCGCACTCGCGTTCGAGCGCGCCCGCTACGACCTGGTGCGCGCCGGGATCGCGATGTACGGCATCGCGCCGTCCGCCGCGCTCGCCGGTCACGCCACGTTGCAGCCGGCGATGGCGCTCAAAGCCCGAGTCACCCTGGTGAAGACGCTGCCGGCGGGTGCGCGGCTGTCGTACGGGCTCCGCCACACCCTGACCGAGACGGCGCACGTCGCGACCGTTCCGCTCGGCTACGCGGATGGTGTTCCCCGCAACCTCGGCCACGTCGGCGGGGAGGTGCTCGTGGGTGGTCGTCGGGCGCCGATCGCGGGAACCGTGACGATGGACCAGCTCATGGTCGACGTCGGCGACGCGTCCGTCGCGGTCGGCGACGAGGTCGTCCTCATCGGTTCCCAGGGCGACGAAACGGTCACGGCGGTGGAATGGGCCCGGCGCCTCGACACCGTTCCGTACGAGATCGTGAGCAACATCGGCCCCCGCGTCCCCCGGAGGTACTCGTGAACCCGCGCCGCGCCCTCCTCGGTACCGCGCTCGGCGTGGCCGGACTCGCCGGCGCCGTCTACGGGCTCGAACGGAGCGCGCTCGCCCGGATCCGGGCCCGGCCCGATCCCGACGCCGGCGCTGATTTCGCACTCCCGCCCGGCGCGCTCCACCGGTTCCCGAGCCACGACGGCGGCACCATCGCCACCCGGACGGTCGGCACCGGCCCACCGATCGTGTTGTCGCACGGCGTGACGCTCTCGAACCGGACGTGGGTCAAGCAGTTCGAGTCCCTGGCCGCCGCCGGATTCCAGGTCGTCGCGTTCGACCACCGCGGCCACGGCGAATCGGAGACGGGCGACACCGGCCACTCGCTCGACAACCTCGCCGCCGACGTCCGCACCGTGATCGACGCGCTCGATCTCACCGACGCCGTGCTCGTCGGGCACTCGATGGGCGGCATCGCGGTGCAGGCCTACGCAGCCCGCCACGCCGCCCACGCTGCTGCTCACGTCAACGGCCTCGTGCTCCTGTCGACGTTGGCCAAGGTTCGGGTGAGCGAGCTGCGCGGCGTGCGCACTGCCCTCGAGACCCTCGTCGGTGCCGGCCCCGACTTCGGTCGGCTGCTGCGCCACCCCGATCTCGGCTTCCTGGCCGCCCGCGTCGGGTTCGGTACCGAACCCCAACCCAGCCACGTCGAGCTCACCCGCCAGATGATCGGCGAGTGCGCCCGCGACACCAACCGCGGCGCGCCCCGAGCGTTGTTCGGGCTCGACCTCACGCCGGAGCTGGCCTCCATCACCCTCCCGACCCTCGTCGTGGGTGGCACCGCCGACCTCCTCACCCCGCCGGCCGAGTCCCGCCGGATCAGCCAGCTCATTCCCGGCGCGCGCCTCGAGCTGTTCCCCGGCGCCGGGCACATGCTCATGCTCGAGCGAGCCAAAGAGCTCGACGAGCTCATCGTCGGCTTCGCCCGCGAGGTCGGCGCCCACCCGAGGCGCTCGGCGTGAGCAGCTTCGCCTCCTTCGAGGCGCTCGAGCAGGCCGCGCTCGGCTGTGAGGCCTGTGCGCTGTCCGAGACGCGCACGCAGGTCGTGTTCGGCGTCGGCGACCCGCACGCCGATCTGTTATTCGTCGGCGAAGGACCAGGCGCGCAAGAGGACATGCAGGGCGTCCCCTTCGTGGGGCGGGCCGGCCAATTGCTCACGAAGCTCATCGACGGCATCGGGCTGACCCGCGATGACACCTACATCGCCAACGTCGTGAAGTGCCGTCCGCCCGACAACCGCGATCCCCAACCGAGCGAGATCGAGGCGTGTCGGCCGTACCTCGAAGCCCAGCTCGACTTCATCGCGCCGACCGTCGTCGTCACGCTCGGCAACTTCGCGACCAAGCTGCTGCTGGATACCACCCAGGGGATCACCCAGATGCGCGGCCGCGAGTACCCGTACCCCGCCGGAGATGACCGGCTCAACGCAGACCGCGTGCTCATCCCGACGTTGCATCCCTCGGCCGTGCTGCGCTCGGGCGGAGCGCGCCTCGCCGACGTCCGTGCCGACTTCGTGCTGGTCAAGCGAGCCCTGGCGCGGGCCTCATCGTGATCGTGACCAGCGCGTCCGCGGCGCAGACCGGAGCGGTCGGGGCCACGATTGCCCGGCTCGTCGAACCGGGAGACGTGATCGTGCTGACCGGCGACCTCGGTGCGGGCAAGACCACCCTCACCCGCGGCCTGGCCGAGGGTCTCGGCGTGGCCACGCCGGTCACGAGCCCGACCTTCACCCTCGTGCACGAGCACGAGGGCCGCGTTCGGCTCGTGCACGTCGACGCGTACCGGCTCACTCACCTCCAGGAGGTGCACGATCTCGGCTTCGACGACTACCTCGACGGCGACGCAGTGGTCGTCATCGAGTGGGGTGACCTCCTCGGCCCGCTCCTGCCGCTCGATCGGCTTGACGTCGACCTCCACTACGCGGGTGCGCCCGGGAGTGAGGGCGCGGGGGCGGAGTGCCGAACCATCGAGCTCATGCCCCACGGGCCGAGCTGGACCGCCCGCGCCGATCGTCTCGAGTCGCAGCTCGCCGACGCCAAGGCGCGCCCGTGACGATGGACCTGGTTGGCTTCGACACTGCGACTCCCCGCGTCAGCGTGGCTGTGGCGCGCGACGGCGTCGTGATCGCCGAGCTTGACCTGCCACCCGGTCGTCGCCACGCGGAAGACCTCGCGCCCGCCATCGCGGACCTCTGCCGGTGCAGCGACGTGACCATGGGCGGGCTCAGCGCCATCGCGGCCGGCACCGGGCCGGGGCTGTTCACGGGCCTGCGGGTCGGGATCACCACCGCACGTGTGCTTGCCCAGGCGCTGCGCATACCTGTGGTCGGCGTGGCCACCCTCGATCTTGTCGCGTATCCCCTGCGCCACTCGGGACGCGTCATCGTGCCCGTGCTCGACGCGCGCCGCCACGAGGTCTTCTTCGCCAAGTACCGCGGCGTGCCCGGCGGGTTGCAGCGCATCTCCGACTACGCCGTCTCCCGCCCCGACGAGCTCGCGAGCGACCTCGCAGCCACCGGCGACGAGGTCCTGCTGGCAGGCGAGCCCGCACTGCTCGACCGGTGTGGGCTCGATGACCTCGAGCACGTGGAAACTGGCGGCGCGATGGCCGCCGGCCCCCGGGCCGGAGCGCTGGTTGAGCTCGCCACCGCGGCCGTGGTGCGCGAGGAGTTCTGCGCGCCGAACGAGCTCACGCCGATGTACCTGCGCCTGAGCGACGCGGAGATCGCCTGGGATCACCGACGGGTCGAACCGCGCGGATGATGCGACCCGAGCACGACGAGCAGCCCGAACAAGGCACCGACGACGACGCGCTGTCGGTGCACGTCGCGCCCATGCGCCGCCGCCACCTCCGCGCGGTGTTGCGCATCGAGACCCAGGTGTACCCGCGGCCGTGGACCACGGCGTTGTTCGCGAGCGAGCTGCGCCTGCGCGCGACCCGCGCCTATATGGTCGCCCGGGTCGGTCGCGATGTGGTCGGCTACGCGGGGCTCATGATGACGGGCGCCGACGGGCACGTGACGACCATCGCGGTCGATCCCCGGTGGCAGCGTCATCGTGTCGGCACACGGCTGCTGCTCGCGCTCGCGAGCGAGGCCCGCGCCCGGGAAGCCGAACAGCTCACCCTCGAGGTTCGGATGAGCAATCGGGGCGCGCAGGATCTGTACCGGCGGTTCGGGTTCGAGGACGCGGGTGTTCGCAAGGGTTACTACGCCGACACCAAGGAGGACGCGCTCATCATGTGGTCCCACGACATCGGCACCGAGGCTTACGCCGAGCTGCTCGCCTCGATCGAGCATTCGATCCGGGGCACGACGCGCATCGAGCGCGCGCGGCGTTGGTAGCGCGACGGTGAGGCGGGTCGCGGGGGAGGATGGCGAGGTGGTGGCGACGTGTTGATCCTCGGATTGGAGACGAGCTGTGACGAGACCGCCGCCGCGGTGGTGGAGGACGGCCGGCGGATCTGTTCGTCCGTGGTGTCCAGTCAGGTCGATCTCCACGCGCGGTTCGGGGGCGTCGTGCCCGAGATCGCGAGCCGCGCCCACGTCGAGCTCATCAACCCCGTCATCGCCGAGGCGATGGTCGAGGCCGGCTGCGAGCTGGCCGACCTCGATGCAGTCGCCGCGTGCAACGGGCCCGGTCTTGCCGGCGCTCTGCTGGTCGGTGTGAGCGCGGCGAAGGCGCTGGCCCTCGCGGGTGATCTCGCCTACATCGGCGTGAACCACCTCGAGGCCCACCTGCACGCGGCGTGGCTCGAAGAACCCGATCTCTCGCCCCCGCTCGCCGTGCTGATCGCCTCCGGCGGCCACACCCTGGTCGTGTCGGTGGAAGGTCACCTCAGCTACCGGGTGCTGGGTGAGACGGTCGACGACGCGGCGGGCGAGGCGTTCGACAAGGTCGCGCGGCTCCTCGGCCTCGGCTACCCGGGCGGTCCCGCGGTGGACCGCGTGGCGCTCGACGGTGACCCCGCCGCGATCGCCTTTCCCCGTCCCATGTTCGGCGAGGGCCTCGATCTCTCCTTCTCAGGGCTCAAGACCGCGGTGGCCTACCACCTGCGCGACGACCCCGACGCGCCGGTGGCCGACATTGCCGCGTCGTTCCAGGAGGCAGTCGTGGACACCCTGGTCTCCAAGCTTCTCGCCGCGGCCGACGAGATCGGGGCGTCCACGCTCGTGCTCGGCGGCGGTGTCGCGGCCAATTCGAGGCTGCGGACCCGCGTGGCTGACGCCGCGCTCGACACCGGGCGTGACTTCTACCTCCCGCCACTCGCCCTGTGTACCGACAACGCAGCAATGATCGCAGCCACGGCATGGTGGCGGTTCGAGGCCGACGGCCCGACTGACTTCACATCCGGCGCCGACCCGGGCGCGCGCTTGCCCCCACCGCCCGGAACCAGCTAGGTTGAATTAGCACTCTCCAACCGCGAGTGCTAGCTCATCGCACCAGCGAAGAACGCCCGAGATTCAAGCGAGTTCCGAGAAACCCCGTTCTCGAGTCGACCCCGATACCGGGGTGCTCGCCCGAACGACAGTCGCCGAGGAGGCACATCGATGAACCTCACACCGCTCGAGGACCGAATCGTCATCCGGGCCAGCGAGGCCGAAGAGACGACCGTGAGCGGGCTGGTCATCCCCGACACCGCCAAGGAAAAGCCCCAACAGGGCGAGGTGCTCGCCGTCGGCACCGGCCGTCGGGCCGAGCAGTCGGGCGAGATCATCCCGATGGACGTCGCCGTCGGCGACACCGTCATCTACTCGAAGTACGGCGGCACCGAGATCACCGTGGACGGCGAAGAGCTGTTGATCCTGAGCTCGCGTGACGTGCTCGCCAAGGTCGGCGGAGCCAAGAAGAAGAAGAAGTAGCGCCGCGGCTCGCGCGAGCGGGCGAACGGTATCCAGCACGCGAGCGGTCGCCGATGGCGGCCGCTCGTTGCGCGTCTCGGCGTCCCAGCCCGGGCTCGGAACGCTCCCGGGCTCAGGACTCGACCGCGGCGCGCTCGACGGCGACCTGCTTGGCCCACGCGTAGTCGGCCTTACCGTTCGGGCCGCGAGGGACGTCGTCCACGATCACGACGTGACGGGGGCGCTTGAACCCGGCGAGCCGCCCGCGCACCTCGTCGGCGATCTCTGCCTCGGTGGTGCTGCCGTCGACCGACACGACCGCGGCAATCATCTCGCCGAAGCGGTCATCGGGCACGCCTACGACGATCGCGTCGATGACGCTCGGGTGCAGCTTCATGGCCTCTTCCACCTCCTCGGGGAACACCTTCTCGCCGCCGGTGTTGATGCACACCGACCCGCGGCCCAGAAGCTCGATGGTGCCGTCGGCCGCGACCTTCGCCCAGTCACCCGGGATCGAGTAGCGCGCTCCGCCGAAGGTGCGGAACGTGGCCTCACTCTTGGCCTGGTCCTTGTGGTAGCCGAGCGGGATCGGTCCGCCGAGGGCCAACAAGCCGATCTCGTCGGAGCCGGCCGCCACCTCCCGTCCTTCCTCGGTGAGGACACGAGTGTGCTCGCCGATCTGGAACTTTGCCGTGGTGGCCGGCGAGCCGGGCACCGAGATCTGGTTCGCGAACCCGACGCCCTCGCTCGAGCCGAGCGAGTCGAGGCACACGAACCCCCCGCGCGCCATGAGGGCCTCCTTGACCTCGGCGGTCCACATGACCCCCGAGCTGATGAGCACCACGAGCGACGACAGGTCGTAGGGCTCGCCGCGCGCTTCGGCTTCCTCGAGCGCGGCGACCATCGGCCGGCCGAACGCGTCGCCCACGATGGCCATCTGGGTGACGCGCTCCGCCTGCACAGCCCGCCACAGCTCGTGCGCGTCGAAGTTGCGCTGCGTGAGGGTGACGATCGTGCCGCCCATGGTGAGTGACTGCAGCGACGTGAAGAACCCCGTGCCGTGCATCAGCGGCGACGCCGGGAGGTGGACCGGCGCGCGTCCCTGGGAGCCGTTTCGAGCCGCGAGGGGCCCGAAGCCCGCGGGCGAGTCCGGGGTCTGCTCGCCGATGAGCGACAGGACGGAGGGCACCAGGCTCTGGAACAGGTCATCGTTGCGCCACATGACACCCTTGGGCATCCCGGTCGTGCCCCCCGTGTACAGGATGTACTGGTCGTCACCCGACCGGTCGATGCGCGGGGCCGGTTCGCGGGTGGCGATGAGCTCCTCATAGGCGATCGCCCCGTCGAGCAACGGCGCGCCATCGTCGACCTGTACGACCGCCCGCAGCTTCGGGGTCCGATCCCGCACGCGGGACACCGGTTCGGACAGGGACCCGTGAAAGAACAGCACCTCGGCGTCGGAGTTCTCGAGCAGGTACGCCAGCTCCTCTTCCAGGTACCGGTAGTTCACGTTCACCGGTACGGCCCGCAGCTTCCACGTCGCGAACGTGGCTTCGACATACGCCGGTCCGTTGTACAGGTAGCTCGCGACCTTCGAGTCGGCGCCGACGCCGAGCTCGGCGAGGCCGGCCGCGAGTCGAGCGGACCGGTCGTCGAACTCGGCCCAGCTCACGGTGCGGGCACCGTGGCGGAGCGCCGCGCCGTCGGGCCGCCCGTCGGCGATTGCCTCCCAGCACGTCGCGAAGTTCCAATTGCCCGCCATGTTCGGTCCCTCCGGTCGCCGATCCGTCCTGGAGGTTCTTACTACCCTCGATGAGATGGTGGAGTCGGCGCGACCCCGGGGAGGAGCCCAGCGGATCCCGCGTCCGATCGACCACGAGATCGGCGGCCCGTCGCCCTGGGCCTCCTTGTCGGCGGATCGGTTGCGCCTCTCCCTGGTGGAGGTGCGCGCCCGGTGCGCCGCGTTGCCGGAACCGGCCGATCGTGCCTACCGCACCGCCGCCAGCCGCGACGCCGCGGTGTTGGTGCCGGTGTTCGAATCCCAGGGCGAGGCGAGGGTCGTGCTCACGAAGCGGCCCGAGACCATGCCGTCGCATCGGGGCGAGATCGCGTTCCCGGGCGGTACCGTCCAGCCCGGCGTCGACGCCACCCCGGAAGCCGCGGCGCGCCGGGAGGCCTACGAAGAGGTCGGGCTCGTGCCGGCCGCGGTCGATGTGGTCGCGGCGCTCGATCCGCTCGGGACCGTCGGCTCGCAATTCGTGATCCATCCCTTCGTCGGTGTCATCGACCAACCACCCCGATTGCGACGGGACCCGCGCGAGGTGGATCGGGTCTTCGACGTCGCGCTGGCCGAGCTGCTCGACCCGGCTCACTACCGCGAGGAGCGCTGGACGGTTCCGTCAGGCGGCGGCCTGCCGTCTCATGAGTTGGTGGTGTCGTTCTTCGAGCTCGAGGGCGAGACGGTCTGGGGCGCAACCGCGCGGATCTTGCGTGGGCTGCTCAGCCGGCTCGTAGGCGTCGAAGAGGGGTCGGGCTTCACCGGAGGGGCCGGGTAGACTCGACGGTTTCCCAGGTGTGCACGGCACGCGACCTGCTCGACACTCCGGGCGGGCCGCGTGTGGCAGCGGAGTGGGGACAAGGGGAGCAACGTTGGAAATCGAGATCGGCATCGGCAAGACCGGACGGCGAGCCTACGGATTCGACGAGATCGCGATCGTCCCGAGCCGACGCACCCGCGACCCCGAGGACATCGACATCTCCTGGGAGCTGGACGCGTTCCGCTTCGGGCTGCCACTCATGGCCGCGGCGATGGACGGTGTGACCTCGCCCGCGACCGCGATCGAAGTGGGTCAGCTCGGCGGCCTCGCCTGTCTCAACCTCGAAGGGCTCTGGACTCGCTACGAGGACCTCGAGCCGATCTTCGACGAGATCGCGCAGCTTCCCGCGGACAAGGCGACCCGCCGGATGCAGGAGATCTACGCGGAGCCGATCAAGGAAGAGCTCATCGGCCGCCGCATCGCCGAGATCCGAGACGCCGGCGTGACCTCCTGCGCGTCCCTGACTCCCCAGCGGGTCGAGCAGTACGCCAAGCACGTTCTCGAAGCCGAGCTCGACGTGTTGGTCATCCAGGGCACCGTCGTGTCGGCCGAGCACGTGTCGAAGGACCCGTCCCGCCAGCCCCTCAACCTCAAGAAGTTCATCCGCGAGTTCGACGTGCCGGTCATCGTCGGCGGGTGCGCGTCGTACTCGACGGCGCTGCACCTCATGCGCACCGGCGCGGTTGGGGTTCTCGTCGGCGTCGGCCCGGGCCACGCGTGCACGAGCCGCGGTGTGCTCGGCATCGGCGTTCCCCAGGCCACCGCGATCGCGGATGCGGCCGGCGCCCGCATCCGCCACCTCGACGAGACCGGCGTGTACGTACAGGTGATTGCCGATGGAGGGATGCGCACCGGCGGTGACGTCGCCAAGGCCATCGCGTGCGGCGCCGACTCGGTGATGATCGGCTCGCCCCTGGCGGGCGCGTACGAGGCTCCCGGCCACGGGTACCACTGGGGCATGGCGACCTTTCACCCGAGCCTGCCGCGTGGCGCCCGGGTCGAAACGGGCCAGAAGGGCACACTGGCTGAGATCATCGTGGGCCCGGCGCACGACAACGACGGCACCCTCAACCTCTTCGGTGCCCTGCGCACCTCGATGGCCACCACCGGCTACGAGACGGTGAAGGAGTTCCAGAAGGCCGAGGTGATGATCGCCCCGTCGCTGCTCACCGAAGGCAAGTCGCTGCAACGCGCGCAGAACATCGGCATGGGGCGGTGACCGGCGGCGATACGCCGCACGATCTGGTACTCGTCGTCGACTTCGGCGCACAGTACGCCCAGCTCATCGCGCGCCGGGTCCGCGAGGCGCATGTCTATTCGGAGATCGTGGCTCGAACGACGCCCGTCGCCGAGATGCTCGAGCGCCGACCGAGGGCGATCATCCTCTCGGGTGGTCCCGCGTCGGTCCACGTCGACGGTGCGCCGACGATCGATCCCGCCATCTACGACGCCGGCGTTCCCATCCTCGGCATCTGCTACGGGGCGCAGCTCGCGGCGCGCGATCTCGGTGGAGAGGTGCGACGTACCGCCGCCGGTGAGTACGGCCGCACCGCGCTGAGCGTCGCGCCGGGCGTTCCGTCCGCGCTGTTCGGTGACCTGCCGCTCGAGTTGTCGGTGTGGATGAGTCACGGCGACTCGATCGTCGCGGCCCCGCCGGACTTCGTCGTGACCTCCTCGACGGCTGCCGTCCCCGTCGCCACCTTCGAGGCGCCCGACCGGGCGATCTATGCGGTGCAGTTCCACCCCGAGGTGGCCCACACCGAACACGGCCAGGAGATCCTGAAGGCCTTTCTCTTCGACGGCGCGCACTGCCGGCCTACCTGGACCAACACCTCGATCATCGAACAGCAGGTCGCCGAGATACGCGCCCGGGTCGGTTCCGAGCGGGTCATCTGCGGTCTGTCCGGTGGTGTCGACTCTGCGGTGGCGGCTGCCCTCGTGCACAAGGCGATCGGTGACCAGCTCACGTGCGTGTTCGTCGACACCGGCCTCTTGCGCCTCGGCGAAGCCGAACAGGTCGAAGAGACGTTCCGGAGCCAGTTCCAAATCGATCTCGTCCACGTGAAGGCTGCCGATCGGTTCCTCGGTGCCTTGGACGATGTGAGTGAGCCGGAACGCAAACGCAAGGTCATCGGCGAGACGTTCATCCGGGTCTTCGAAGAGGTCGCCCGGGACTACGACGACGCGCGGTTCCTCGTGCAGGGAACCCTCTACCCGGACATCGTCGAGTCCGGTGGATCCGACAACGCGGTGATCAAGTCGCATCACAACGTCGGGGGTCTGCCCGAGGACATGGACTTCGAGCTCATCGAACCGCTGCGTCATCTCTTCAAGGACGAGGTCCGGGCCGTCGGCGAGGAGCTGGGGCTGCCCGAAGACATCGTGTGGCGCCAACCGTTCCCCGGTCCGGGCCTCGGGGTGCGGATCATCGGCTCGATCACTCCCGAGCGGATCGACACCCTCCAGCGGGCCGACGCCATCGTCATCGAGGAGATCCACCGGGCCGGGCTGTACCGCGAGATATGGCAGAGCTTCGCCGTGCTCCCGGCAGTGCGGACCGTCGGCGTGATGGGCGACGATCGCACCTACGCGTACCCGATCGTGATCCGCGCCGTCACCTCAGACGACGCCATGACCGCCGACTGGGCCCGGCTTCCCTACGACGTGCTCGAGCGGATCTCGTCGCGGGTCATCAACGAGGTTCCCGGGGTGAACCGCGTCGCCTACGACGTCACCTCGAAGCCGCCCGGCACCATCGAATGGGAGTAGGCGCACCATCGAATGGGAGTAGGGGAGACGGCATGGACGATCTCGTCGCCGGCACCTACGAGCCCGCGATGGAGCTCGCGACCTGACCGGACCCGCGTGGGCCCTGCTCCCGGTGCGAGCGCTCGCCGTACCATCGCTTCGTGCGAGCGCTGATCCAGCGGGTGAGCCGGGCGAGCGTGGTCGTCGCCGGCGAGACGATCGCGACGATCGGTGTCGGGCTGTTGGTGTTCGTCGGTGTGACCCACGGCGACGACGACGAGACGGCCCGCGCGCTGGCCGCCAAGGTCTGGAACTTACGGATCTTTGGCGACGCCACCGGCCGCATGGACCGCGCGGTGGGTGACGTCGGCGGGTCACTGTGTGTGGTGAGCCAGTTCACGCTCTACGCCGACACCACCCGGGGCCGCCGCCCGTCGTGGGCTGCGGCCGCACCCGGGGTGATCGCAGAGCCCCTGGTCGAGGCATTCGCGGCGTCGCTCCGACAGCTCGGAGGACTCGTCGAAACCGGGATCTTTGCCGCGGATATGGCAGTCGAATTGGTCAACGACGGGCCGGTCACCGTGCTGCTCGAAGCCTGAGTTTGCCGGTTGCCAATCGCAGGACGAGGGGTAGCCTGGCCTCGTCTCTATGGAACGCATCGACACCTCCCACAGCATCTGGCTCTTCGACCGCGAGCGGATGCTCTACCGTCGGCTCCCCCGTGGCGCCGACCCCGACGCGCCCTCCTTCAAGGTCGAGTGGGAGCAGTACTTCGGGCTCGAGATCGGAAGCGACGGCTCGTTCACGGTCGCGCTCAACGTCGAGCGGACCCATCTGCTCCGCTCCTACCGTGACGACGCGGACGGCGGCCCATCCGACGTCACCCATCAGGTCGCGTCGGCCGCGTCGGCCGCGTCGGACGAGTTGGACGAGTCGACGGCCGAGCTGAGGCTCGAAGCCGCCGACGGTCGCGCCGACTAGCTCGTCCCGAGCTCTCACCCTGGCGACGCCGCGCCTGGTGGCCGCGCGGCGCCCGCCACGCCTCTCGATCGAACACCTGTACGATCGGGGTCGATGACCTCTCCGATCGCCGAACCTCGCACCGACGTCGCGTCGGGACTCAACCCGGTCCAACGAGAGGCGGTCGTCGCACCGGACGGACCGATCCTCGTCGTCGCCGGCGCCGGATCGGGCAAGACCCGAGTGTTGACTCGTCGGATCGCCGCTCTCATCAGCGATCGCAACGTGTCGCCCTTCCAGCTTCTCGCGATCACGTTCACCAACAAGGCCGCCGGCGAGATGAAGGCCCGGGTCGAGGAGCTCGTCGGCCCGGTCGCCCGTCGCATGTGGGTGTCCACGTTCCACTCGTCCTGCGCACGGATCCTGCGTCGCGACGTCGAGCGCCTCGGCTACCGATCATCGTTCTCGATCTACGACCAAGCCGACGCGGTTCGTCTCGCCGACTACGTGCGGCGCGATCTCGATCTGGATCCCAAGCGGTTCCCTGCTCGGCGCGTCCAGTCGCTGATCTCGACGATGAAGAACGAGCTCGTCACGCCCGGCCAGGCACTGGATGCGGCGGCTGGTCCGTTCGAGCGGAGGGTGGCCAACGTCTACGCGGAATACCAGAAGCGGCTCGAAGACGCATCCGCGGCCGACTTCGACGATCTGTTGCTGCTGGTGGTGCGGCTGTTCCGCGAGCACCCCGACGTCCTTGCCCGGTGGCAGCACCGCTTCGAGTACGTGCTGGTCGACGAGTTCCAGGACACGAACCTCGCGCAGTGGGAGATCGTACGAATGCTCGCCGCCGAGCACCGCAACGTGATGGTCGTCGGTGACGCCGACCAGAGCGTCTACCGCTTCCGCGGCGCCGACTTCCGTAACCTCATGCGGTTCGAGGAGGCCTTCCCCGAAGCCAGCGTGATCGTGATGGAGCAGAACTACCGCTCCACCCAACGCATCCTCGACGCGGCCAACGCGGTGATCGCGAACAACGCGTCCCGCCGGCCGAAGCACCTGTGGACCGACCAGGTCGAGGGCGAGCTGATCTCCCGCTACCAGGCCGAAGACGAACACGACGAGGCCGCGTTCGTCGTCCACGAGATCGACCGTCTCACCGACACCGAGGGGCACCGCTTCGAAGACGTGGCGGTCTTCTACCGGACCAACGCCCAGAGCCGCGTGCTCGAAGAAGCACTCGTGCGTTCGGGTGTCCCCTACCGGGTCTTCGGCGGCACGAAGTTCTACGACCGCCGTGAGATCAAGGACGCGCTCGCCTACCTGAAGGCCCTCGTGAACCCGGATGACGAGGTGAGCTGGAAGCGGATCGCCAACACCCCGCGGCGCGGGGTGGGCGACACGTCGATCCGCAAGATCGACGCCTACGCCCAGGGTGCGTCGGTCCCGTTCCGCGAGGCGCTCGTTGCCGCCGCGAGCGCGGGGGTCGCCGGCAAGGCGCTCGGGGGAATCCGCGAGCTGCTCGACGTCATGAGCGGGCTCGAGCACGGCGCGACCGAGGGCGTGGCCGCGGCGGTCGAGGCGATGCTCGAGCACACTGGGTACATCGCGCATCTCGAGTCGGAGCGGTCGATCGAGGCGGAGGGTCGAATCGAGAACCTGCGGGAGCTCGTGGGCGTGGCTGCCGACTTCGACGAGCAGCTCGATAGCGGCGTCGCGGGACCGGGTCTTGCCGCGATCGCGGGCGTGACCAGCGGCGAGGACGAGCCGCCGCGCGGCGTCGCCCGCGTCCAGGCGTTTCTCGAGGGCATCTCGCTCGTCACCGACCTCGACCAGGCCGACGGCGACGAAACCTCGGCGGTGACGCTCATGACGCTGCACAGCGCCAAGGGGTTGGAATACCCGGTGGTGTTTGTCACCGGCATGGAAGACGGCGTGTTTCCCCACTCGCGCAGCCTCGGTGACCCCGACGAGCTCGAAGAGGAGCGGCGGCTCTGCTACGTCGGCATCACCCGAGCCCGGGAACGCCTCTATCTCTGCCACGCCTGGTCGCGCAGCCTGTTCGGCGCGACCGAGTACTACCCGCCGAGCCGTTTTCTCAGGGAGATCCCCGAAGATGTGGTCGCCGCGTTGGGCGAATCCCGTCGCTCGGGCGGGCTCGGCGGGCATCGTGACGCCGTGGTCGCGGCGGCGGTGCGTCAGGCATCGTCGCCACTCGGTGCCCGCGGCGCCGATCAGCTCGGCCTGCGCGTCGGTGCTGACGTCGGCCACGAGAAGTTCGGTGAGGGTGTGATCATCGAGGTGATCGGTGAGGGTGACAAGGCCGAGGCCGTCGTCCGTTTCCGAGAGGTGGGCGAGAAGCGACTCCTGCTGGCTTGGGCCCCGCTCCAGAAGCTGTGATCCTCAGCCCGAGCCGGCCTCGGGCGCGATCGTGCGGCTCGTGTCGACGATGAGCAGGCCGTCGCGCCGCCGCACGACGTAGCGGTCCAGCTCATCCGAGTCGAACCGCGCGCCGTCACAATCGGAATACGACCCGATCGAGTCGCGCCACCGCACGGCGCAGTTCTGCGGCCCAGCGGGAGGCACCGCGACGAGCGCGACGAGATCGTCACCTTCGAGGTCGAGCCACAGGCCCCCACCCCCAGTCGGATCGGCGACGTACACCGGTCCCTCGTCGCGCACGTTCTCCTGGATTCCCTCCGCGGACCCGAGCGAGAAGGGCCCGCTCGGTACGCCGCCACCACGGCTCGTCGCCCACAGCAGGAGGCCCGCAACCGCGAGGCCGGCAGCGATCGCGGCGATCGCAGCGAAGACGAAAGCCCGTACCGTTCCTTGCCCCGGAGTGCTGGTCATGACCTGGGGTGTAGCCACTGTCTTGTGGCCGAGTCCAACCGAGCTGCCCACGCGTGGACCCATGGAACCCGATCGTGGCTGCCGTGGCGGCCCCGTTGACGTCGGCGAGCGAAGCGTGCACGCCGCGGTCTCGCTCCTCGGAATCGCCTCGCCGACCGGACGTTTCGCCTGGCGAGACCGCCGTGACTATCGTTTCCGCGCCGGGCTGAGCATACGCACATCGGCAGCAACGCAACGGAACCGGGGTTCACCATGGAGCGGCGCTACCGCGTCGTCATCGCCAAGCCAGGTCTCGACGGTCACGATCGGGGCGCCAAGGTCATCGCCCGCGCGTTGCGAGACGCGGGGTTCGAGGTGATCTATACGGGCCTCCACCAGACTCCCGAGCAGATCGCCGAGACCGTGCTGCAAGAAGACGCCGACGCGGTCGGTGTCTCGCTGCTGTCCGGCGCGCACATGACGCTCTTTCCGAGGGTCATCGCGCTGTTGCGCGAGCGCGGACTTGGCGACGTCTTGATCTTCGGCGGCGGCATCATCCCCGAGGCCGACATCGAGTCCCTCGAGGAGATGGGCGTTGCTGCGCTGTTCACACCGGGAGCCGCGCCGCTCGACTCGATCGCCGGCTGGCTCGCGCAGGCCCTGGACACCCGGGAAGCACAACCGGCCGGCTAACGCGCCCACGATCGCCAGTTTCGTCACCGACACCCGACCAGGGAGCCCCGTGGATCTTCTCGAGTACCAAGGCAAGCAACTGTTCGCGCGCTACGGCATCCCGGTCTCGCCCGGTGCGCCCGTCACCACGATCGACGAAGCCGTCGCGGCGGCCGACGGGCTCGGATATCCCGTGGTGATCAAGGCGCAGGTGCTGGTTGGTGGGCGGGGCAAGGCGGGTGGCGTCAAGCTCGCGGCCAATACCGATGAGTGCCGCGAGCACGCGTCCAACATCGTGGGGATGGACATCAAGGGCCATCACGTCGACACCGTCTGGATCGAAAAGGCGAGCGACATCAGCGAGGAGTACTACGCGTCGTTCACCCTCGACCGTGCGGCGAAGCTGCATCTCGGGATGCTCTCCGCGCAGGGTGGTGTCGAGATCGAACAGGTCGCGGATGAGAACCCCGAAGCCATCGCCCGCATCCATGTGGACCCGGTCGACGGGCTGACCGAGGCGGCCTGTCGCGAATGGGTGGCCGCGGCGAACCTTGATCCGCGGGCTACCGAGGGCGCGATCGACATTCTCATGAAGCTCTACACCGCCTACACCGAGGGCGATGCCGACCTCGTGGAGATCAACCCGCTGATCCTCACCCCTGACGGTCGTGTACATGCGCTCGACGCCAAGGTCACCCTGGATGACAACGCGGTGTTCCGACACCCGGATTACGAGCAGTACCACGCCATCCAGGTGCGCGACGACCGGGAGCAGGCCGCCCACGACAAAGGTCTTCAGTACGTCGGGCTGGATGGCTTCGTCGGTGTGATCGCCAATGGTGCCGGACTGGCTATGAGCACCGTCGACATCGTGACCCAGGTGGGCGGCAAGCCGGCGAACTTCCTCGACATCGGCGGTGGTGCCAACGCGGACGTGATGGCCGGCGCGCTCGAGGTGATCAACAACGATCCTGACGTCCGGTCGATCCTCATCAACATCTTCGGAGGGATCACCAAGGGTGAGGAGGTCGCGAACGGGATCGTCGAGGCACTGGCACGGGTGAAGATCGACGCGCCGATCGTGATTCGGCTCGACGGTACGAACGCCGAGGAAGGCCGGGCGATCCTCGGGCCCCATCTGTCCGATTCGTTGCAGCTACGGCCCACGATGAGCGATGCGGCGCTCACCGCCGTCGAGCTCGCGGTCGCGAGAGGAACCCAGTCGTGAGCATCTTCGTCGACGAGACCACCAAGGTCGTCTACCAAGGGCTGACTGGTTCGCAGGGCCGGTTCTACGGGTTGCTGAACCGCGACTACGGCACGCAGGTCGTCGCGGGCACGAACCCGAGGAAGGCCGGCACCGACGTCGACGGGATCCCCGTCTTCGCCGGTGTTGCCGACGCGGTGCGTGAGACCGGCGCGACTGCATCGTGTGTGTTCATCCCGGCCCCAGCGGTGAAGGACGCGGTGATGGAAGCGGCCGAAGGCGGCGTGCAGTTCATCGTGGTCATCACCGAGGGTGTCCCCGCTCACGACGAGGCGTGGTTCTACAACGAGCTCCGGCGCGACTTCCCCGAGGTGCAGCTCCTCGGCCCCAACTGCCCTGGGATCATCAGCCCGGGCAAGTGCAACATCGGGATCACCGCCGGCCAGATCGCCAAGCCGGGTGGCCCGGTCGGCATCGTGAGCCGCTCGGGGACCCTCACCTATCAGGCGCTCCACGAGCTCAAGAAGGAGGGCATCGGCGTCACGACCTGTGTCGGGATCGGGGGTGACCCCGTCCCCGGGACGAGCTTCATCGACTGTCTGGTCGCATTCGAGGCCGACCCCGAGACGAAGGCCGTGATGATGATCGGCGAGATCGGCGGCGCGGCGGAGGAAGAGGCCGCGGACTTCATCGCCTCGAGCATGTCGAAGCCGGTGGTCTCCTACATCGCAGGGGTCACCGCGCCGCCCGGCAAGAAGATGGGCCACGCCGGCGCCATCATCTCCGGGTCGAAGGGCACCGCGCTCGCGAAGATGGACGCACTTCGAGCGGCGGGGGTCGAGGTCGGGCTGAACCCGACCGAGGCCGGCGAGATCATGGCCGGTGTGGTCGCCGCCCTCTGACCCGACCCGGAGCGGACCCCGAGCTCGAGCCGAACCGCGAGCTCGACCCGTGTCGTCAGCGGACTCCTCGTTCGCCGGTCCGTCGGTCTGCTGTGATGCTTCGAGCGCTCGCCGGCGACGTGCGGGCGTGAGCTCGCGGCATTCGTACACACCACGGCGGACCCGTCGCGCCCGGGCTTGATCATGCTCGTAGCCGAGCGCGTCGGCGAGCGTCTTCACCGGGTGCATCCCCGAGATCGAGTAGCCCCGGGCGTGGAGAGCGGAGTGGATCTCGGGCAACGGGAGTGGCCGGCCGACCCGAACGAGCACACCGAGCGCGGCGTGGCGAAGCGCAGCGCCATGAAGCGTGAGAGCCCCGGGTGGCGGCATCGGTGCGATTGGAGACGGGCCACCGACTCGAGGCCGACGAATCCACGAGTAGATGTGGCCGGGGTTCGCCGGCCAGAGGACGTCGCGAAGCGCCTCGAGCGCGCGGCGAACCTCCACCAGCTCGTCGGCCGACTCGGCTTGGTCGGCGACGATGTGCTCGGCGCGCCCGATAAGACGCTGGCGTTCGGCCATGAGCTCGGCGCGCCCGTCGAGTGAAAAGGGCCTGGGGCGACGGCGCCTGGGCGGAATCGGGCGCCGACTTGGGGGTTCGAACATCACTTCCTCCAGTTGTCGGTCTGGACCTGGGGGAAGTGACGTCCGAAACCTACGCCCATCCTGTGACACCGACACCCCTACCCCCGGCCCCTCTTCGTCGAATCGCTCGCCGAATCGACGAAGAGGGGCCGGGGG
>DASRPD010000056.1:0-8378 GCA_035646535.1 Acidimicrobiia bacterium | reverse complement strand
TGCTCGTCGACCGCGGAGCCGCCTCGGTCGTGATCGCCGCGACCCACGGCCTGCTCTCGGGTCCGGCGGTCGACGGCCTGAAGAACGCCCCGGTCCGTGAGGTGGTCGTGACCAACACGTTGCCCATAGCCGCGGACAAGCAGTTCGACAGCCTGACGGTGCTCTCGATCGCGCCGATCGTCGCCGATGCCCTCGACGCGGTGTTCGCGGACTCGTCGGTCAGCGAGCTGTTCCAGGGCGACAACGTCTGACTCGATCACCGGCGGCCTCGGCCGGCGAAACCGGGGCGATCTCGGGCAAGTTGGGGCGTTTTCGGGCTGTCCCCGAACATCAACCCACCACAATGAGCAACTTCCACTCAAGCCCCACCAGGAACGTCCCGATAGCCCCCTTGCATGTGGGTGAGCTGGGCCAAGTGAATCCCGAATAGGGGACAACATGACGGTTCGACGGCTCCTCGGTCTCTGTGCCGTCTCGGTGGCGACGCTCGCTCTCGGAGTGTCGGCTGCCGGTGCGGCCGAGTACCCACCCAGCTCAGCGAGCGCGTCCGCCAGCGCGTCGACGGTCTCGCCCGGTGGGAGCTTGACGATCACGGGCAGCGGCTGTCTGGCGAACAGCGAAGTGTCCATGACGCTGCTCTCCGATCCCGTCTCGCTCGGATTGGTCACGGCCAATGCCGGCGGTGCATTCTCGACAGCTGTGACGATCCCGGCCGACACCCCGGCGGGTGCGCACACGATCGTGGTCGCCTGCACCGGTGCCGACGGCAACGCGGTGACCCAGAATATCGCGATCGCCGTCGCCGCCTCCGCCTCCCGCAGCGACACGCTGCCCCGCACCGGCTCGGACTCGCCGCCGGTCATCCTGATCGGCGCGGGACTCCTGCTCGTGGGTGGGGTGCTCGCCGTGGCGGCTCGCCGTCGCCGCACCGCCTCGATCACGAGCTAGCTGAGGCGACCCGCTCGACGTCCCCGCTCGGGGCGACCGGGGATTCGGCGCACGACCGTGCGCCCGATCCCCGGTCGTCGCGCGCCCGGCTCGGATCAGTCCGCTGACTCGAAGGTCCGTGGTTCCTCCGCCTCGCGGATACCCCCTCAAGTGAGGTCGGGGACGGGTCGACGCCATCCACGAACACGACACACACCTCGTGACAGGGCATAGGGAGGCAGCATGGCCTCGTTCCTCGTGACCGGCGGCGCCGGATTCATCGGCTCACATCTCGTCGAGGCGCTCATTGCTCGCGGTGATGCGGTGACCGTGTACGACGACGTATCGACGGGCACGACCGCCAACCTCGCAGCCGTTTCGGACCACGAACGGCTCCGGTTCGTGCGCGGCAACATCTGCGACGCGTACACGGTCGACGAGCTCGTGCGTTCCCACGACGTCGTGATGCACATGGCCGCGGCCGTCGGCGTGCGGCTGCTCATGGAACAGCCCCTCCGTTCGCTGACGACCAACGTGCAGGGCTGCGAGCACGTGATCCACTCCGCGGCCCGCTACGGCCGCAAGCTCGTCTACGCGAGCACGTCCGAGGTGTACGGCAAGAACACCAACGTGCCGCTCGCCGAGACCGACGACAGCGTCATCGGCCCACCGAACATCACCCGATGGAGCTACGCGCTCGCGAAGGCCGTCGGCGAGCACGTCGCGCTCGAGTCGGCGCGCGACCGGCGGCTTCCCGCGATCGTCGTGCGGTTCTTCAACACCGTGGGACCCCGTCAGAGCCCCGCCTACGGCATGGTGATCCCGCGCTTCATCCGCCAGGCGCTCGACGGTCGCCCGATCACCGTGCACGGCGACGGGTCACAGCGCCGCTGCTTCTGTCACGTCGCCGACTCGGTCCGCGCCCTGCTCGGGCTCATCGATTGCCCCGGCGCGGTCGGCGAGGTCGTGAACATCGGCTCGCAGGAGGAGGTCTCGATCGAGGAGCTGGCGCAGCGGGTCGCGGCGCAGGCCGGCTCGACCGCCGGTCTCGAGCATGTCACGCACCGCGAGGTCTACGGCGACGGCTTCGAGGACATGGTTCGCCGCGTGCCGGACACGCGCAAGATCAAGCGCCTGATCGGCTGGGAGCCCGAGCGCGACCTCGACACGATCCTGCGAGAGACGATGGCCGAAGTGTCAGGCCGAGCCCCGCGCGCGGTCCCGACACCCGTGGGCTGAGGCTCACGATCCATCATGGACGGGCGCTGGGCGGCCGCCTTCGTCATCGCCGGGTTCGTCGCGCTCGCGCTCACGCTGGCCGTCCGTCGGATCGCCTACGCCCGCAACTTCGTCGACCGACCGGCCGCCCGCAAGGCCCACCGGCGGCCGACGGCCTACCTCGGCGGCGTGGCCGTCACGATCGCGGTCGTCGCCGGCCTGATCGGTTCGGGGGTCGAGGCGCGCGTCGTCGGCTTGGTTGTCGCCGGCGGTGCGGCACTGTGTCTGCTCGGACTCGCGGATGACGCTCGCCCACTGAGCCCCGCGTTGCGTCTCTTCGTGCAGGCCGGCATCGCCACTGCCGCGGCGCTCGCGGGCGCGCGGCTGTCCATCAGCGGGTCCGGCTGGCTCGATGTCGTCGTGACGGTGGTGTTCATCACCGCGGTCATCAATGCCTGCAACCTGCTCGACAACATCGACGGGCTGCTCAGCGGTTTCGTCGTCGTCAGCGCGAGCGGTGTCGGCGTCGCGGCGGTGCTCGGTCACCAACCGGCGATTGCCGCGCTGGGCGCCGCGCTGGCCGGAGCGTGCCTCGGCTTCGTCGCGTGGAACTGGCGGCCGGCCACGATCTTCCAGGGTGACGCGGGCTCGCTCGCCCTCGGCTTCATGCTCAGTGTGGCCGTGCTCGAGGTGCGCCCGATTCCGCTGCCTCCCGCGAGCATCGTGTGCGTGGCGTTGTTCGTGGCGCTCCCGCTGCTCGACACCGCAACGGTGGCGCTCGCCCGGCCTCGCCACGGTCGGCGCCTCTTCGACGGCGGGACCGACCACCTGTCGCACCGCCTCGTGGTGATCGGCCGCTCGCGTCAGGCGGCCGTCGGCATTCTGCTCGCCGTGCAGGCAGCATTCTCGACTCTCGGCGTGCTCGCGGCTCGGGCGGTCATCCCGGTGCTCGGTGCGGCCGCAGCCGCGATCGTGATCGCCGTCGCGCTGCTGTTCTCGGTACGGCGCGCTCGGGTGTACCGGTCGGCGGCGACGGGTTTCCCACGCGCGATCCGGTGGACCTTCGCGCTGGCGATCGTCGGAGTGGTCGGCGCGGCTGTGGTCGTCGGGACGACGGCGCGGCGCGTCCGTCAGAACCTGGAGACCGCTCGGGTCCAGGTCGAACGGGGACTCGACGCCGCGCGTGACGGTGAGCCCGAGGCCGGCCAGGTCGCGTTCGCGGCGGCAGGAGTCGCGTTCGACGCCGCGGCGAATGACCTCGACGCGCTCTGGGGGCGCGCCGCGCGCGCCGTGCCGATCGTGGGGGAGAACCTGGGTGCAGTGTCGGCCGTAGCCGATGTTGGGCGCGACCTGGCCGACGAGGCCGCCGACCTGGCGATGGCCACCGCGCAGCAGGACCTCGCGGTGCGCGACGGGGTCGTGCCCGTCACGGCGGTGCTCGCGCTCCAGCCGCGATTCGAAGAGGCTGCGGTCGTCGCCGAGCGCGCCACGCGCCGTGTCGAGGCCGTGAGCCCGACGCTGCTGCTGGGCCCGGTCCACGACGCGCTCGGCGATCTCCAACAGGAGCTCCGCCGGGCGACCAGAGACGCCCAGCGCAATGCTCGCGCCGCCGCGCTCGTCTCGCGGCTCTTCGGCGTCGACGAGCCGCGCCGGTACTTCCTCGCGGTGCAGAACCCGGCCGAGCTGCGCGGCACCGGTGGCTTCATCGGCAGCTGGGGCATCCTTTCGGCCGATGACGGCAAGATGGAGCTCGACCAATTCGAACGGATCTCGACCCTCAACCAGGGCGGACTCCTTCCCGACGAGCGAACGCTGCACGCGGCCGAGGACTACACGAGTCGGTATGAGCGGTTCTCGGTCGCCGACACGTGGCAGAACATCAACATGGCGCCCGACCTGCCGACGGTCGGGCCGGTCATTGCCGATCTGCTGCCGCAGTCCGGTGGGCCGGAGATCGACGGGGTGATCGCGGTGGATCCGCTCGGCCTGGCTGCGCTGTTGCGCCTGACCGGACCGGTGAGGGTGGACCCCTGGCCCGACCCGATCACTGCCGACAATGTCGTCGACGTGACGCTCCGAGACGCCTATGAAGTGCTCGATACCGAGGCTCGGGTCGACTTCCTCGGCGATGTCGCCGAAACGGTCTGGGACGAAGTCACGCGCGTCGAGCTCGGTGATGTCACCGAGATCGCCGACGCGCTCGGCGAGGCCACCGCACAGGGTCATCTCACGACCTGGTTCGTCGAACCGACCGAGGAGGCGCTCGCGATCGACGTCGGGGCGGCGGGCGCGCTCGCGCCCGCGCGGTCGGACTCCCTCATGCTGGTGAACCAGAACGCGGCCGGAAACAAGACCGACTACTACCTCCATCGGAGCGTCGACGCGAAGGTCCGCGTCGAGCCCGCCGCCCGCGGCAGTCGGGCGCGCGTGGCCATGAACCTCACCGTCCAGCTGCGCAACGACGCGCCGGCCGCGGGACTCTCGACGACCGTCATCGGACCGTACGACGACCGCTTCGCGCCGGGCGAGAACCGCTCCTACGTGTCGGTCTACTCGCCCCTCGGTCTCACCGACGCGGTTCTCGATGGTCAGCCGGGGGCCCTCGAGGCCGAGCGGGAGCTCGGTCGGCAGGTGTACAGCACGTTCGTGAGCATCCCCTCGGGCTCGACGTCCACGCTCGAGCTGGGCCTGGAAGGAGAGGTGCCGCTCGGTCCCGGTGGCTGGTACGCGCTGGACCTCGGTCGCCAGGCCACGGTGCGCGCCGACGCGGTCCGGGTGCGGGTCGAGGTGCCCGACGGCTACGAGATCGCCGACATCGCCGGACTCGACGCTCAGAGCCCGAGCACCGCGGCCACCGAGATCGCGCTCGATGAGCCCACCACGGTGTGGGTGCGCGTGGTTCCCGCCGGCGCCGCCGTTGCCGACATCCCGCCGACGTACCCCGAAACCCCCCAAGGCCTTGCACTCGACGCGGTCGCGGCCCCGCTCGGAGCGAGCGTCACCGCGACCGCTCGCGGCTTTCTGCCGGGCACACCCGTGTCGATCGGTCTCGATGGCACGCCGGGATTGCTCGCATCGGCCGACACCGAGGGTGTGATCCGGGCTCCGGTGACGATCCCGAGCACACGGGTGGTGGCGCCGACGACCATCACCGCGACCGGCGTCGGCGCCGACGGCCGGCCCCTCATCGTCGGGAAGGGGCTACGGGTCGCGAGCGATCTGCCGCCCGTCCGGTTGCCAGAGTTCCTCGGCACCTGGCAATGGCTGGCCGGTGTGCTGGTCGGTCTCGGCCTCGGCGTGGCGTTCATCATGACCCGGACGGCGCGCCGGGCCCCTCAGGTCGTGAGATCCCGTCCCCGGCCGGCCGAGAAGCGAAGGCGGGCTCTCGCGAGCTGAGTTGTCGAGCCACCGGGGCATCGCTCGACCGTGCCTCGCATGGCGCCCGGTCGACGTGGCACACTGAACAGCCACCTGTCTCCACCGTGCCTTGTTTCGACCACCCCTTCGTTCTGACCACGAGGACCCCACGCGTCATGGCCGATGTCATCCTTACCGCTACGGCTCGTCTCGAGAAGGGCTCCCGCCCGGCGGGGCGTCTGCGACGGAGCGGGTCCGTACCGGCTGTCGTCTACGGCCTCGAGGCCGACGCGGTGCCGGTCACGGTGTCCGAGCGGGAGCTGGCCCACATCCTCGCCGGCGAGGGTGGCACCAACACGCTGATTCGTCTCGACGTCGAGGGCGACCGCCAGCTCACGCTCGCACGGCAGCTCCAGCGCCATCCCACCCGTGGCGACCTGATCCACGTGGACTTCGTCCGCATCCGCCGTGACGTCGCGGTGGCCGCCGAGGTGCCGCTCCACGCCGTGGGCGAGGCGCCGGGCACGCGTGACGGGGGCCTGCTCGAACAGCTCATCTTCACCCTCAGCATCGAAGCGATGCCGGCCTCGATCCCGAACGAGATCGAGGTGGACGTCTCCGCGCTCGAGATCGGCGACCAGATCCGCCTGTCCGAGATCGCGATTCCGGCCGGCGTCGCCCTCCAGCAGGACCCCGAGGAGCTCGTCGTCCAGGTCATCATGCCTCGCATCGTCGAGGCGGAAGAGCCGGCCGAGGAAGAGGGCGAAGAGGGCCTCGAAGGAGAAGAGGGCGAGGGCGCCGAAGCGAGCGCCGAGGGGGACGGCGACTCCGACGACGAGTCCTCGGACTAGATCGTGGTGCGGCGGGGGCCGCGTACCGGCACCCCGGCCGACTACCTCGTGGTCGGTCTGGGCAACCCTGGCGCGGAGTTCGCCCAGACGCGCCACAACCTCGGCGCCGAGGTCGTCGAGTTGGTCGCATCCCGTCACGGCGCACGCCTGCGCAAGGCCAAGGAGCACGCGCTGGCCGACCAGGTACGCATGGGTGAGCGACGAGTCGCGCTCGCGATCCCGCTCACGTACGTGAACGAGTCCGGCCGGGCCGTGCAGGCGCTCGCTCGTCGCTACGGCGTCGAGGTGGACCACATCGTCGTCGTCCACGACGAGCTCGATCTCCCCACCGGCGAGCTACGGGTCAAGACGGGTGGTGGCCTTGCCGGCCACAACGGTCTGCGTTCGATCAAGCAGCACCTCCACGATGACGCGTTCGTGCGGGTGCGGCTCGGGATCGGCAAGCCGGTGAGCAAAGAGCGCGGCGCCGACCATGTGTTGAACCAGCTGTCGAAGCGTGAGCGGGCCGCGGTGGATGTGACCCTGCATGACGCCGCGGACGCGGTCGAGACGATCGTGGCCGACGGAGTCGACGCCGCGATGAACCGCTTCAACTCGCGGGAATGAGCTCACCGTAGAACGGCGCCGGCCACGCGAGGTGCACCATGCGGCCCGTCAGGTGGTCGAGCTCGTCGGCGAGACTCTCGTAGACGCGTCGGGGTCGGCCGAGCGGGTCGTCGATGTCGTCGTCCGGCGAGCTGCCGAGCATGTCCGCCGGATCACGGTCGGCCGTCAGGCGAGTGACCCAGTCCGTGAGCGGCTCTCCGGGCTCTCGGATGCCGCTCACTGCAGCTCGGCGTACGAGCTCCTTCACGGTGACCGTGCGGGCCAGGGCTGCGTCGTCGACGCCGAACACCGCGCGGGCGTGCTCTCGCGCCATGCCGACGATGAGATCGGCGTCGCCGACGATCGCCGGCGTGAGCCGGCGGCTGTGGTGGCCGCCGACCGTCACGTCACGCGCCGCGAGCACCGCGACCGCCTCGTCGGTCGCCGCCCGGTCCCCGGTGACGAGTCCGGCTGACGACACCTCCTCCTCGACGCCGCGCGCGGCGAGATGGTGACGGAGCAGGGCCACAGCCATGGGGGAACGACAGGCGTTGCCCGTGCAGACGAACAGGGTGCTCACGCGCCTCAGACCTTGCTCAGGCGGGCGCGCTCGTCTTTCTTGGACCGGGCCTTCTTGGTTGTCTCGTGCCCGTATCCGTGCCCGTATCCGTCCCCGTACCCGTACCCGTACCCCGCCCGACCGTGTACGTCGTTCAGCACCGCCCCGATGGTCGGCGCGCCCGCCTGAGCGAGCATCCCCGTTGCCCGGGTGAGGCTGCGCTGGCTGGTCACGCCCGATCGGGTGACGAGAAGGACGCCATCGACCTGGGGGGCAAGGACCATCGAGTCCGTGACCCGGAGCAGCGGCGGCGAGTCGATGAGCACGATGTCGGCCTCCGTGCGGATTCGGGCGAGGAGCTCGCCGAGCCACTTCGTGCCCAGCAGCTCCGACGGGTTGGCCGGCGCGGTGCCCGCGGGCAGCACCCGCAGCGGCGTGCCGGGTTGCACCGCAACGGTGAACATCGCGTCTTCGACCTCACGCTCGCCGAGCAGGACCGACGAGAAGCCCTGGTCGGGCGGAAGCCCGAAGATCTGAGCGATGGTGGGCTTGCGGAGGTCGAGATCGACCAGGACGACCTTCTTGTTCGCCCGAGCGAGGGTGACGGCCAGGTTCGCGGCCACGGTGCTCTTGCCTTCGCCGCTCGCGGCGCTCGTGATGAGCAGCGTCTGCAAGGGTTGGCGGAGCTGGACGACCTGCAGGCTCGTGCGCAGCGATCGGAACGCCTCGGCCGGGACCGAGTCGGGGTCGTCGAGCGCGACCAGCACGCGGTCGCCGGAGCGTTTCGTGTCGGCCCGGGGGAGATCGCCGAGGAACGGAATGCCGTCGGCGTGCCGCTCGAGGTCGTCGGGGGTCTTGATCGAATCGTCGAGGCTCTCGGC
>DASRPD010000055.1:0-6145 GCA_035646535.1 Acidimicrobiia bacterium | reverse complement strand
CTACCCGCGCGCGCTGGTCCTGACCCCGGACCGATGGCGGCTCCCCCTTCCGGTCAGGACCGGCGTTGCCCACCAACGGGAAACCTGACCGGAAGGGGGAGCCGCCATCGGTCCGGGGTCAGGACCAGCGCGCGCGGGTAGTCCTCGAACATCCATCGAGCGAAGTTGCGTCGGGTCCAAGGCGTGAGCCCGGCGGCGCGGATCGCGAGGCGGGCGCCGAGCGGCGATGCGAGCACCGTCTGCAGCCGCGCCGCGAAGCGCAGGTCGCGGCCCAGGGTTCGCTCGACCGACCGGCGGTACCGCTCGCTCACGTTGCCTCCGGCGGCGACGGCCTCAGCGGCGAGCATGCCGGTCTCCAACGCCTGGGCGATTCCTTCCCCGGTCATCGGGTCGACGACCGACGCGGCGTCGCCCACGAACAGCACCCGACCCGCGGCGAGTGCCTCCGGGTCGTAGGCAGTGGGAATCGGCCACGCCCGGTGCGGGCCGACGGGTCGGGCGCGGGGGCCCAGCGCGGCTCGGACCGCAGGTCGGTCGAGGAGGGAGTCCCACAGCGCGCGGATGGCGCGCCCGCCGACCCCGGGCCTTCGGAGCACCCCGAAGCCGACGTTGGCTCGGCCGCCGGGTAGCGGGAAGACCCACGCGTAACCGGGGAGGAGGTCCTCCTCGAACAGGACCCACAACCGCGGGTCGTCGACACCGGTGAAGTACTGGCGGAACGCGCTCCACTCTCCGAGGCGCGGCGCGGCCGGTCCGTCGACGAGCTTGCGGGTGGGCGAGAAATGGCCGTCGGCGGCGATGATCCAATGAGCCCGGATCGTCGTTGCACCGGCGAGCTCGGCGATGACGTCGGCGGTGTGCTCGTCGTCGCGCAGTCCCGCCAGCGCCTGGCCTTCCAGGACCGTTGCGCCGAAGGTCCGGGCATGCTCGACGAGGCGGGCATCGAGCTCGCGCCGGGGGACGACGGCGGCGTGACGGCCCGCCGCTGGGAGCGACACCTCGACACGCCGCCCGCTCGGCGACACCAAGACCACCTCACCGACGGGCGCGGCGATCCCGTCGAGCGTGGCGAGGGGGAACCCGAGACGGGCGAGGGCGCGCAACGCCGCGGTGGTGAGCCCGTCCCCGCAGGTCTTGTCCCGGGGGAACACGGCCTTGTCGATGACGGTCACGGTGAGCCCGAGCCGGCGTGCGGTGACGGCCGCGGCGGTCCCGGCGGGGCCGGCACCCACCACGAGGAGGTCCACCTGATCCGGCCGGTCGGTCACGAGCACCGACGGTATCTCCCGGAGTGTCCAGACCGGATCTCGAGCAGGTTTCGACACTTGGCCGCGGTTCGGGACAGAATCTCCCTCCGTCCGTTCCTCGCGTCGCTGTGCGGCGCGCCCGAGAACCCGGGAGCACCATGAACGTTCTCGTCTGTGTGAAGCAGATCCCCGACCCGGCCACGCCGGGTGAGCTCACCGCGGAGCACACGCTCAAGCGGGAGGGCAAGCTCATCCTCGACGAATCCGACAGCTACGGCGTCGAGATGGCGCTCCAGCTGGTCGACAAGGCCGGCGGCGGTGAGGTCACCCTCGTGTCGATGGCCCCGAACGACGAGGTGTCCGGCCTGCGCACCGCGTTGGCGATGGGCGCGGCGAAGGCGGTGCTCGTCTCCGACCCGAGCCTCGCCGGATCCGACTCACTCGGCACCGCCAAGGTCATCGCCAAGGCAGTGGAGCGGGTCGGCGACGCCGACCTGTTGTTGACCGCGACCGAGAGCACCGACGGCTATACGGGCACGGTGGCCGCACAGGTCGCCGAACTCCTCGGGTGGCCGTCGCTCACCTTTGCCAAGGAAGTCACCGTCGCCGACGGCACGGTGACGATCCAGCGCCAGACCGAGGCGGGCTTCGACGTCGTCGAGGCGTCCCTGCCGGCGGTGGTGAGCGTGACCGCCGGCGTCGTCGAGCCGCGGTACCCGTCGTTCAAGGGAATCATGGCGGCCAAGAACAAGCCGGTCGACGCGGTGACGCCGTCGGACCTCGGCCTGGCCGACGATCAGGTCGGGTGGGCCGGTGCCCGCCAGGCAATCGCGTCGGTCGAGAAGGCGCCCGCCCGTGAAGCCGGTGAGAAGATCGAAGACGACGGGACCGCGCACGAGCGGGTCGTGGCGTTCCTCGAACAGCTCAAGGTCATCTGAGGAGACTGGTCTGATGAAGGTTCTTGTCTTTGCCGAAGCCGTCGAGGGCACCACCGTCTCCTCGACGCTGGAACTGCTGACCAAGGCCCGTGATCTCGGTGATGTCGAAGCCGCCTACGTCGGCTCCGCCGCCGACGCGGTGGCCGCGACCGTCGGTGAGTACGGAGCGACGAAGCTGTACACCGTGCAGGACGACGGCTCGCTGGTCGGCGCGGTCGGTGCGGCGCTGCTTGCCGGAGTCGTGGAGCAGGCCCAGCCCGATCTCGTGCTCTTCTCCCAGACCTATGACGGCCGTGACGCGATGGGTCGTCTGTCGGCTCGGCTCGACCGGCCGGTGGTGACCAACGGGTTGTCGGTCACCACCGACGGCGACACCGTGCGTGTCGGAACACAGATCTTCGGCGGGGCCACGATCGTCGAGACCGAGTTCACCGGCTCCGCTCCGTACCTCGCCGGCATCCGTCCGAAGTCGTTCGTGGCGGAGCCCAGCGGCGGCTCGGCCGCGGCGGTCGAGCAGGTCTCGATCAGCGACGCCGGCCGTGGCACCGAGGCCAAGGTGCTCGACCACCACGTCGAAGAGAGCGAAGGTCCCAAGCTCGAGGAGGCCACGGTGGTCGTCTCGGGCGGTCGGGGCATCGGGAGCGAGGAGTCCTACGGCCCGCTCGTGGACGAGCTCGCCAACCTCCTCAAGGGGGCCAGCGGCGCCTCGCGTGCGATTGTCGACGCGGGTTGGGTGCCGTACTCCAAACAGGTCGGCCAGACCGGCAAGACCGTGAAGCCGAAGGTGTACATCGCGCTGGGGATCTCGGGCGCCACCCAGCACCTCGTCGGCATGAAGGGCAGCGACAACATCATTGCCGTGAACAAGGACGCCGAGGCCCCGATCTTCTCGGTGGCCGACCTCGGCATCGTCGGCGATGTGCAGAAGGTCGTACCGAAGCTGATCGAGGCGCTCAAGGCCAAGAGCTGAGCCGACGGTCCTTCCCGCCGGGAGGGTCAGCGGGTCCTGCCTCTTCGAGCCGGGTTCGGGTCGGTCAGATCAGCCCGGCCCGATCTGTACCTCGAGCACCTGCACCGTGGTGCCACCCGTGCCGTCGTTCACGAGCATGACGAGCTGGCCGCCGGGGCGCGTCCACGAGCAGTAGAGCGTGCCCGTGTCGGGCACGCAGCTGCTGAAGGTGTACTCGGACGCCTCCGACGCGGGATTGGCGAACAGCGTGTCGATCGCGGCCGCGCCGGCCACGGGAGCGGCCTGCGCCCGATTGCCGCTCACCCACGCCTGGAAGAGCGTGTCGGCGTAGGCCTGCGGGTCGGCCGGATCCGGCGGCGGCAGCGTCGTCGTCGATCCTGGTCCTGATGTCGTGGTCGTGGAGCCGGCCCCGCTTGTTGTCGTGGTGGGCACTCCCAGCGACGTGGTCGTGGAGCGGGTGGAGTGGCTCGTGCTCGTCGAGGGTGCCGAGTCGCCTCCATCGTCGCGGCCGAGGAAGTAGGCGAGCGCGGCTCCCGCGCCGATGAGCAGCACCGCGGCCGCGACGATCGCGATCTTCTTGCGGCGCGCGCTCTTCTGCTCGGCGGCGCGCCGCTCACGGCGCGTCGGTCCCGAAGGCGTGGTCTGCGTCACGGTACGAAGTTACGTCCACCTCCGCTGCGGGCGGTGGATCGGGGCCGCGGGCCGTGGGCCGTCGACCGGGCGATCAGACCAGCGCGGCGTCGGGGACCCACGATCCGTGAAATCCGTGGGGCACCCGTTGAGGAAGCCCGACCACGGCGACCGGCGCCCCCGCGAAGTCCGTCGCGTCGAGCACGTGCAGCGATGATCCGCCGCTGGTGCCGTCGTAGACGACGGCGAGCACCCAGCCGTCGTCCTCGCTCGTGGCGTCCGGGTCCGCCACGAAGACGGGCTCGCCGGCGTGTCCGTCGTCACCGAACGAGTGGACCTCGGAGGTGGCCCGGTCGTGGTCGTGCTTGACGACGCCGGTCAGGTCGACCGTGTCGCCGAACTCGGTCAAGGTCGCGTAGGCATAGCGGTGTCGCCGTCCGAGGATGCCCTCGTTGATGCGCGGGAACTCTTGGCCACGATCATCGAGGAGGTCACTCGTCAGCGTTCCGACCGCGGGGTCGATCGTCCAGCGCTCGTACACCGACGCCACGTCCGCGGGACCCGAGAGGTCCACATCGAAGGCGCTCGAGTACTTGGGGACGTCGACGACGACGCGGCCGTCGTCGTCCCACGCGTTCGCGGAGTGGTAGACGAAGCACGGGTCGATCTCGATCCAGGCGATGTCGGCATCGCCGCCGCTGCGAGGCATGATCCCGATGCGAGTTCCGTTCTCCGGGCGCCACGCCGCCGGGAAGGGACGCTGACCGAGCAGCGAGAAGTCGTAGACGACCGGCATGTCGAACCAGACGATGTGTTCCGGGGTGATCGCGAAGTCGTGCACCATGACCGGCGCGGGGAGCGTGATGTCCCGGCTCGTGATCAGAGTGCCGGACTCGTCGGCGACGTGGTAGCGCAGGTAGGGCGGTCCCGCGATGTCGTAGCCGAAGAAATGCATCTCACCCGTCGCGGGATCGATCTTGGGATGCGCGGTCATCGGGGATCGCAGCGCGCCGCCGAAGTCGTAGCGACCGACGGTCGAGAGGTCGGGGCGGACCTCGGTGGGCAGGCACGTCTCCGTCAGGGCGAGGATCTTCCCGGCGTGACACACGACGTGGGTGTTGGCCAGCGTCGATCCGCCCATGAAGACGTCGTCGGGCTGGTCGGCCGGAGGGGTCTCGCCGAGCTCCGCGCAGGCCTGGTCGGTGCGGACCCATCGGTTGCGGAACGAGACCGCGCGGCCGTCGCGCAGCTCGAGGGCGTGGAGCATGCCGTCGCCGGTGAACCAGTGGTAGTTGGACGGGTCCGGCGCGATCGGGTTCGGACCGTTGCGGAGGAACCGTCCGGCGAGCGCCGGGGGAAGCGTGCCCGTGACCGGCAGGTCGGTCACGCTCAGCTCGTCTCGCACAGGCGCGAAGTTGCCGGTCAGGTAGATGTTCTCGACCGTGGTCATGGCCAGTCTCCTCTCGAGTGGGCTGTCAACCGTACGTGTGCCGGCACCGCGGGGCCCATCAAACGTCGACCTTGGCGCGCCGCGCGCCGGCCGGCTCGTCGTGCCCGTTCCCGGGCGTGGCGTCATGGTCGGCCTCGCTGATCCCGAACCGCTCGTAGAACCGCCGCATCGGCGCCGGGGCCCACCAGTTGGCCCGACCGGCGAGGCGCATGAACGCGGGAACGAGCGTGGCTCGAATCACGAACGCGTCCATCAGCACCGCGAGTGCGAGGCCGACTCCGAACAGCTTGATGAAGGTGACCTGTGAGGTCGCGAACGCGAGGAACACGACACTGATGAGCACCGCGGCCGCCGTCACGATCCGCCCCGTCCGCTCCAAGCCCACCGCGACCGCTCGGGTGCTGTCTCCGGTGCGGTCGTACTCCTCCTTGATGCGTGACAGCAGGAACACCTCGTAGTCCATGGACAACCCGAACGCGACGCAGAACATCAGGATCGGAGTCGAGACGTCCAGGGCACCGGTGGCGGTGAAGCCGAGCAGTCCGCTGAGGTGGCTGTCCTGGAAGATCCAGACCATCGCCCCGAACGTCGCGGTGAGGCTCAACACGTTGATGACGAGCGCCTTGAGCGGCACGACCACGCTGCCGAACATGAGGCACAGCAGGACGAACGTCGAGACCGCGATGAGGCCGATCGCGAGCGGCAACCGCGCGAACACTGAGGCCTTGGCGTCGACGAGAGACGCGGAGATCCCGGTGACGGCCACGTCGTACGGGCCGCTCAGGTCGCGAATCTCGGCCACGAGAGCCTCCGCGTCGGGCGACTGCGAGGCTACCGACGGTACGACCGAGAGCCACGTGGCGTCGTCGGCGGCGAACCGCTCGTAGAACCGCCGCATCGGCGCCGGGGC
>DASRPD010000054.1:0-16749 GCA_035646535.1 Acidimicrobiia bacterium | reverse complement strand
CTCGAAGGCGACATCCCCGACGGTCTCATCATCGTGCTGCTCCTCGGCATGGGATTGTTCAAGTTCGTGGTCGTGGCGAGCTACTACATGCACCTGAAGACCGACCGGCCGCTCTTCCGGCGCCTCTTCATCATGGGAGGCATCGCGGCGATCACGCTGTACGCGATCGTCCTCACGACGCTCCACTTCTGGTCCAACACCGGGTGATCGAGTGAACCGGTGATGCTCGTCGCCGCGGCTCCGTTCCCTACCTGGGAGCCTCACCCCGACGTCTGGATGCTCATCGGTCTGCTCGTGGTCGGTTACGTCGTCGCCGTCGTGCGGCTGGGGCCACGCCTGAGCCCGGCCGGTCAACCGGTGGTCTCGCGGTTCCAGATTCTCTTCTTCGGACTTGGTGTCTTGGCCACGTGGGTAGCGGCGGACTACCCGGTCGACGTGATAGCCGAGGAATCGCTCTACAGCGTCCACGTGGTGCAGCACCTCATGTTCACCTTGGTCGCGGCGCCGCTGTTCATTCTGGGCACCCCTGGGTGGCTCCTGCGGTGGATCCTGACGCCGCGTTGGCTGTTCGCCACGGTGCGGTTTCTCGCCCGGTTCTTGCCCGCGGTGATCCTCTACAACCTTGTGCTCGTGCTCGCGCACTGGCCGGCGGTGGTCGACCTCACCATCGAGAACGAGCTCGCACACTTCGTAGCCCATGCCGTACTGCTCGTCAGCGGGCTCATCGTCTGGCTGCCGGTCCTCAGCCCCCTGCCCGAGATCCCGCGCCTCGCGCCCATCGGGCGGATGGTGTTCCTGTTCCTCCAATCGCTCGTCCCGACCATCCCGGCGTCGTTCCTGACCTTCGGTGAGACGCCGCTGTATCGCGTCTACGAGCGGCTCCCCCACATCTGGGGGGCAACGACGCTGGTGGATCAGCGAATCGCCGGGCTGCTCCTGAAGCTGGGCGCCGGCCTCGTCCTCTGGGCCGTGATCACCATCGTGTTCTTCCGGTGGGCCAACGACGAGGAGCGAGCCGATCGGCCCGCCGGCCCGCCCGGATGGCAGGATCTTGGCCAACAGCTCACCCCGACGTCTTCGAGGAGCCAGTGAGTACCGACGACGACCAGACCGAGTCGACACCAGCCGAACCGACACCAGCCGAATCGACGCCGGCCGAGTCGACACCGGCCGAGTCGACACCGGCCGAACCGACACCAGCCGAATCGACGCCGGCCGAGTCGACACCAGCCGAACCGGGTGACGCCGAAGCCGCCATGCCCGCCGGGACGGAGGTCGCGACCGCCACCGCCGTGATCGATGTGGCCGCGGCCGAGACCGCTCGCCGCAAGGCCCAGGTGCGCGACCGCCTCGTGCTGCCGTTGGTGCTGCCCTTCGCGTCGGTATTCGTCCTCCTCCTCGTCGCGCTCAACATCTCGCGGGTGTTCCTCGCGGGGCCGGACACGCCCGCGGTGATCGTCGCCACGGTCATCACCGTGTCGATCCTGGCGGGCGCAGCCCTGCTGTCGGCGAATCGCCACGTGCGTACCTCCTCGTTGGTGCTCACCTTGTCGCTCGTCCTCGTGCTCATCCTGTCGGCGGGGCTGGTCACCTTCGGCGCGGGCGAGGAGCACGAGAAGGCCGGTCCCCAAGAGCCCACGGACGAGGCCGTGAACGCTTTCGAGGTCGAGGCGAGCAACTTCGCGTTCCAGTCGGACAAGTTCACCGCCCCGGCCGGAATCAACGAGATCGACTACGTGCTCATCGAGGGCTCGCACACGCTCGCGTTCAGCGAGTCCGAGCTCTCCTACTTCGAGCTCGCGGTGCCGGGTGGCCCCGACAAGGGCAAGGCCGAGTTCGTTGCCGGCAAGGAGTACACGATGTTCTGCACCATCCCGGGCCACCGTGAGGCCGGGATGGAAGCGACCGTGACGATCTCCGACGCGCCGTGAGCACGAGGCGCTCGCGCCGAGTCGCGGTCCTCGCGGGTGTGCTGCTCCTCGCGGTCGTCGGAGCCGCCTGCAGCGGCGACGACGGCGGCACGACCTACGTCGAGCCGAAGGGTCCTCCGGTCGCGGAGCTCGACTTCGAGGCCGAGAACTTCTCGTTCTCACCGAAGGACCTCAGCGCGCCCCCGGGCATCCTCGATATCACGGTGACCAGTATCGAAGGCGCGCACGACTTCGCCATCGAGGGCCAACCGGGCTTCCTGTTGGAGGTCTCCGCTACGGGCAAGACCGCGACCGGCAAGATCAAGCTGAAGCCGGACACCTACACCTTCTACTGCTTGCTGCCCGGCCATCGTGCCGCCGGTATGGAGGGCACGCTCACCGTCGAGAAGGCGTAGCGGATCGGGTCGTCCGGACCCGATTGCTAGCGTGAGCCGACGTGGCCGGCGGGATGGGCGTGATTGATCGACAGCGTGTCCCCAACCACGTCGCGATCGTCATGGATGGCAACGGTCGCTGGGCGAAACGCCGAGGTCTCAAACGCACCGACGGCCACGCCGCGGGCGAAGAGGCGTTGTTCGACACGGTCGAGGGCGCCCTGGAGATCGGGCTCTCGTGGATGACCGTGTACGCGTTCAGCACCGAGAACTGGCGTCGTCCGATCGATGAGGTCCGGTTCCTCATGCGGTTCAACGAGAGCCTCCTCCTGCGTCGGCGTGACGACCTCGACGAACGGGGGGTCCGGGTCCGGTTCATGGGCCGGCGCGGGGGTCGCGTCCCGCGCCGCGTGCTTCGTCACATCGAAGCCACCGAGGAGCTGACCAAGAGGAACCGCCGGATGACGCTCACCTTCGCGTTCAACTACGGCGGACGGGCCGAGCTGGTCGACGCGACCCGCGCCATCGCGGCCGAAGCCGCCGCCGGGCGGCTCGACCCCAAGAAGGTCGACGAGAAGACGATCCGACGTCACCTCTACCGCCCGGACATGCCCGACCCGGATCTCGTCGTGCGGACCTCGGGGGAGTACCGCATCTCGAACTACCTGCTGTGGGAGAGCGCGTACTCGGAGTTCGTGTTCACCGACGTGCTCTGGCCCGACTTCCGGCGCGAGCACCTGTTCGGCGCGATCCGCGAGTTCCAACAGCGCGAGCGCCGCTTCGGTGCCATCGACGAGCAGTAGGGGATCACCGCCCGGAAGTTACAGGCGTGTCATTAGACTGACGCCGTGAGCCTCTACCGGGATCAGGGCGTGGTGCTGCGCACCGTGAAGCTCGGAGAGACCGACCGGATCGTCACGATCTTCACCCAGGTGCACGGCAAGATCCGCGGTGTCGCCAAGGGGGTCCGCAAGCCGGGAAGCCGGTTCGGCGCCCGCCTCGAGCCCACCACCCACCTCGCCCTCCAGTGTTACAAGGGTCGCGAGCTCGATGTCGTGACCCAGGTCGAGACGATCGACTCGAACCGAGCGCTGCGGGAGCATTACGGCTGTCTCACCCACGCGGTGTCGATGCTCGAAGCCGTCGACCACGCCAGCCCCGAACGCGAGCGAAACACGCCGCTGTACCGGATGCTCGTCGGAGCGTTACAGGCGCTGGGCGATCGGCCATCGCCGCTGATCGCCCCCGCGTTCTTCTGGAAGCTGCTGAGCCTCGAGGGCTTCCACCCGCACCTGGACGGCTGCGCGCGCTGCGGCGCCGAGGACGGCTCGAGCTCGACGTTCGATCGGTCCGAGGGCGGGCTCCTGTGCGATGACTGTGGCCGGCTCGGGGGTGTGCGCGTCCGCCCCGAGACCGTCGCGTGCCTGCGGCGCATGCTCGGCGGTGAGCTGGCCCGAGTGCTGGCCGAACCGCCGGGGGTCGAGGTCGTCGCCGAGGTGGAGCGACTCGCGCTCGGCACGCTCGAATATCACCTCGAGCGCCGACTCCGCAGCGCCGCCCTCCTGTAGTCGCCCATCCACTCGTCGCCCTTCCGCCGCCCGTGCGCGGCCGGCACACCCGCTCCGGGGCAACCGCGCGGGTGCCTTGCGCCGGGGATCGACGCGAGGCTCCGACTACCCTGGCGCGCCGTGGCCCGCCTGGATTCGATGGATCGTGTTGTCAACCTCGCCAAGCGTCGGGGCCTGGTGTTCCCGTCGAGCGAGGTGTACGGCGGGTTCCGGTCCACGTGGGACTACGGCCCGCTCGGTGTGCTGTTGAAGCGCAACGTGAAGGACGCATGGTGGCGCTCGATGGTCCAGCTCCGAGACGACGTCGTCGGCCTCGACTCCTCCATTCTCATGGCGCCCAAGGTGTGGGAGGCCAGCGGCCACGTCTCGACGTTCACCGACCCGCTGGTCGACTGCCGCAACTGCAAGGAGCGGTTCCGGGCCGACCAGCTCCCCGCGTCGGGGGCGTGTCCGAACTGCGGGGAGAAGGACAGCTTCACCGAGGCCCGCAACTTCAACCTCATGTTCAAGACCTATGTCGGTCCGGTGGAAGAGGACGCTGCGGTCGCGTACCTGCGCCCCGAGACGGCGCAGGGCATCTTCGTGAACTTCGCCAACGTGGCCACCACGACCCGCCGCAAGCCCCCCTTTGGCATCGCCCAGATCGGCAAGTCGTTTCGCAACGAGATCACGCCGGGCAACTTCATCTTCCGCACTCGCGAGTTCGAGCAGATGGAGATGGAGTTCTTCGTGCCGCCCGAGGACGCGGCGCGGTGGTTCGAGTACTGGTGCCAGGAGCGGTTCGGTTGGTACACCGAGCTCGGCATCGCCGAGGATCAGCTCCGCCTGCGTCCCCACGATCCGGACGAGCTGTCGCACTACAGCACCGCGACCGCCGACGTGGAGTTCGCGTTCCCGTGGGGATGGGGAGAGCTCGAGGGCGTCGCCAACCGGGGTGACTACGACCTCACCCAGCACGCCGAGCACTCCGGTGCGGACCTCTCGTACTTCGACCAGGCCGGCGATCGCCACTACGTGCCCCACGTCATCGAGCCGGCCGCGGGCGCGGATCGCGCCACGCTCGCCTTCCTGCTCGCCGCCTACGACGAGGAAGACGTGTCGAGCGCGGAGGGCAAGTCCGACAAGCGCACCGTGTTGCACCTCGATCCGCGCCTCGCCCCGATCACCGTCGCGGTGCTGCCGCTGTCCAAGAACGAGCGGCTCACGCCGGTCGCTTCGGAGGTGGCCGACTCGTTGCGGGGCGACCACATGATCGACGTCGACATCACCGGCTCGATCGGCAAGCGCTACCGACGTCAGGACGAGGTCGGTACTCCTTTGTGCGTCACGGTCGACTTCGACACCCTGGACGACAAGGCCGTGACCGTCCGCGAGCGGGACTCCATGCACCAGGATCGGGTCTCGCTCGACCAGCTGAGCGCATACCTGCGCGAGCGCGTCCCCCAGTAACGGAGCCCGAGTGAGCGAAAACCATTACGAGAGCCTCGGCGCCGACCCGGGCGCGTCACGCGATGAGATCCGTGCCGCGTACCGTGAGCGCGTCGACGAGCTGGACCCCGACACCTGGAAGGGCGACGCCGAAGATCGGCGCACCCAGGCGAGCGCGGTGAACCGCGCCTGGAACGTGCTGTCGGACCCGTTCCAGAAGGAGCGCTACGACGACAAGCTCTCGGGCGGCGACGTCGAGCTCACCGACGATGACGAGCCGGACGACGACGCTGCCGCTCCGGCGCGCGGTGACCGCCGGCCTCGGCCACCCCGAGCCGCCGGTCGGCCGTCGAGCACTCCGAGCGGTCTGCCACTCGCCCGCATCCGAGCACGGATCAACGCCCTGTCGGTCGACGTCCTCGTCATCCTCGTCATCCTGTTCGGGCTGAACTTCCTCATCGGCGCGCAGTTTGGCGAGTCCGCCGTGCAGGTCACGATCCGAGACGACGTCGTGCGCACCACCGAGCTGCACGGCCGGAGCTTCGAGGAGATCAAGGGCGACGAGGAGCAGAAGGCGCGAGCGAAGTATGACAAGGAGAACGACGGCACGGTGAAGGACAAGGCCGTCGAGGTCGAGAAAGTCGATGTGCTCCCCCGCAATGCCCTACTCCTGACCCAATTCGCCACCCTCGTGTTCGCGCTCGCGTACGTCACGATCCCGTCGCTGGCACGAGGTCAGTCGCTCGGGAAGCGGTTCTTCAAGATCCGCGTCGTCTCCGCCGGCGGCGCCGCCGCCCGACCGATGCAGATCGTGATGCACTACGGCCTACCGATCGCGGTCGCCACCGCGCTCCCGCTCTACGGCGCGATCGCGGGCATCGGCTCGACCGTCTGGTCGAACTGGGACAAGGCCGGCCAGGGCATCAACGACAAGCTCGCCAAGACCTTCGTGGTCGAGGCGTAACCTCGAACACCATCTCACCTCACCCCACGTCAGCCCAGCTCACGCGCCGGAGGGCCACTCCATGCAGTACGTCTACGCCTTCGAAGAGGGCTCCAAGGAGCAGAAGTACCTGCTCGGGGGCAAGGGGGCGAACCTCGCCGAGATGACCAAGCTCGGCCTGCCGGTACCGCCGGGTTTCACGATCTCGACGGACGCGTGCACGGCGTACATGACCGGTGGCGAGAAGCTTCCCGACGGGCTCACCGACGAGGTCGCCACGGCGCTCGACGCGCTCGAGACGAAGATGGCCAAGCGGCTCGGCGACCCGGCCGACCCGCTGCTGGTGTCGGTGCGATCGGGCGCACCGTTCTCGATGCCGGGGATGATGGACACGGTTCTCAACCTCGGTCTCAACGACACCTCGGTCGGGGGTCTCGCCACCCAGACCGGTAACGAGCGGTTCGCGTTCGACTCCTACCGCCGGTTCGTGCAGATGTTCGGCAAGATCGTGCTCGACATCGACGCCGATCTGTTCGAGGACGCGCTGGAAGCTGTGCGCGTCGAGCGTGGCATCGCGTCCGATCCCGAGCTCACCGCCTCCGACCTGCGCGCCCTGGTGGAGACGTTCAAGGGAATCGTTCGCGCCGAGGCCGGTGTCGAGTTCCCCCAGGAACCCCTGGAGCAGCTCCGGTTCGCGATCGAAGCGGTCTTCCGCTCGTGGAACGGCGAGCGGGCCAAGGTCTACCGGAAGATGGAGTCCATCCCCGACGATCTCGGCACCGCGGTGAACGTCCAGACCATGGTCTTCGGCAACAAGGGTGATGACTCCGGTACCGGCGTCGCGTTCACCCGCGACCCCGCCACCGGCGAGAACGTCGGCTACGGCGACTTCCTCGCCAACGCGCAGGGCGAAGACGTCGTGGCCGGTATCCGCGTGACCGAGCCGCTCGAGACCATGGGTGGTGACTTCCCCGAGTGCTACGAGCAGCTCCTCACGGTGATGGGCACCCTCCAGGATCACTACCAAGACATGTGCGACATCGAGTTCACCATCGAGCAGGGCCGGCTGTTCATCCTCCAGACCCGGGTCGGCAAGCGCACCGCGGCGGCGGCGGTGCGGATGGCGGTCGAGATGGTCTCCGAGGGGCTCATCGACGAGCGAGAAGCCGTGCTGCGGGTCCAGCCCGACCAGCTCGACCAGCTCCTCCACCCGCAGTTCGACCGCGCCGCGAGCTACGACGTGCTCGCGACCGGGCTCAACGCATCGCCGGGCGCGGCCGTCGGTCGGGTGTACTTCACCGCCGATGACGCCCAAGCCCACGACGCGGCGGGCGAGCGGGTGCTGCTCGTACGGCCCGAGACGTCACCCGACGACCTCCACGGCATGATCGCCGCCGAAGGCATCCTGACCACTCGTGGTGGACTCGTCAGCCACGCCGCCGTGGTGGCCCGCGGCATGGGTACACCCGCGATCTGCGGCGCCGAGTCGGTGAAGATCGACCTCGCCGCGAAGGAGTTCCGCGTCGGCGACACGGTCGTGCGCGAGGGCGACGTCATCTCCCTCAACGGGAGCACCGGCGAGATCGTCGTCGGCGACGTGCCCGTCGTCGTGCCCGAGCCGGGAGGCACGTTCGGGACGCTGCTCGGCTGGGCCGATCGGTTCCGCACGCTCGGCGTGCGCACCAACGCGGACATGCCCGAAGACGCCATCAAGGCCCGCGAGTTCGGCGCCGAGGGCATCGGATTGTGTCGGACCGAGCACATGTTCCTCGGTGATCGCCTCCCGGCCATCCAGCGCATGATCCTCGCCGACAGCAAAGAGGAAGAGGCCGCGGCGCTCGCCGAGCTCCACGACCGTCAGCGTCAGGACTTCGTGGAGCTGCTCGAGGCGATGGACGGCCTGCCGGTCACGGTGCGTCTCCTGGATCCCCCGTTGCACGAGTTCCTCCCCAACGTCGAAGAGCTCCTCGTGCAACAGGCCAAGAGCGGACTCGACGCGAAGGAGTCCAAGCTCCTCGCCGCCGCCGAGGCCTGGCGTGAGGTCAACCCGATGCTCGGAACGCGGGGCTGTCGACTCGGCGTGCTGAAGCCGGGCCTGTACCGCATGCAGGTGCGCGCGCTCGTGGAAGCGGCAATCGAGCGGCGCCTCGCCGGCGGTGACCCGAGGATCGAGATCATGATCCCGCTCGCGGTGACCCGCCCGGAGCTCGAGCTGTTGATCAACTGGACGCGTGAGGTGGCCGAGGAGGCTTCGGCGACCGAGCTCGGCGGGGTCGACTACCTGGTCGGGACGATGATCGAGACGCCACGGGCCGCGCTCGTGGCCGATGACATCGCCCAGGTCGCGGAGTTCTTCTCGTTCGGCACGAACGACCTCACCCAGATGACGTTCGGGTTCTCTCGTGACGACGTCGAGGGGCGGTTCATGCCGCAGTACCTCGAGCTCGGTCTGTTGCCCGTGAACCCCTTCGAACGCATCGACGTCGACGGCGTCGGGCTGCTCATCCGGTGGGCCGCGGAGAAGGGTCGGGCGACCCGCCCTGACCTCAAGCTCGGGATCTGCGGCGAGCACGGCGGGGATCCTGACTCGGTCCGGTTCTGCCACGACGTCGGCCTCGACTACGTGTCGTGCTCGCCGTACCGCGTGCCGATCGCCCGGCTGGCCGCGGCGCACGCCGCGCTCGATGCCGCCACCCCCTGAGCTTTGGCGTCGCAGGTCATGGATTATTCCCGTCCTGCGACGCCAAAGCCGTGGTTGGGCTGGGCCGGCGTCACGGTAGGTGTCCCGACCTCTCGGTATCCTCGGAAGCGATGAGGACTGACGACGTGTCCCCGGCTCTCGACGAACCGCCCGTTCCGGGTGTGACGGAGGTGGCGCGAGCCCACACCGGTGGGCACGCGTTCGTCGGCGGTCGGCTGCTGCGACGCGAAGAGCGGGAGGCCGAGCTCGCAGCCGTGCTCGCGCCCGGAGCGACCCGACCCGTCGGGGCGGGCAACCGCGCGAGGCCCGAGGCGGCCGATCCGTACCGGCTGTGCTTCGAACGTGACCTGGATCGGGTCAAGCATTCGCGTCCGTGGCGGCGCCTGGCCGGGAAGTGCCAAGTCTTCGTCGCCCCTGAAGACGATCATCTGCGGACTCGGCTCACCCATGCCGTCGAGGTCGCCCAGGTCGCGACCGGCATCGCCCGGGTCGTGAACCTGTGCGTGCCGCTCGTCGAGGCGATCGCGCTCGCGCACGACTGTGGCCACGGTCCGGCCGGCCACGCGTCGGAAGAGGCGTTCTCCCCGTACCTCGCCGACGGTGGCTATGACCATGCGGTCTACGGCGCCGACGTCACCCTCGCGCCACTCAACCTGTGCTCGGAGACCCTCGACGGTGTCCGGAACCACTCGTGGCGACGCCCGACTCCCCGCACGCCCGAGGGTGAGGTGGTCGCGTGGGCCGACCGGATCGCCTACGTCTGTCACGACTTCGAGGACGCGGTGCGCGCCGGGATCCTCATTCCGGATGATCTCCCCGACGCCGTGCGTGACGTGGTCGGCGCCCGGCGTTCGCAGCAGATCGGCACCTTCGTCCATGCCGTGCTCGACGCGGTCGAGGCCACCGGCTCGGTGGGAATGACCGAGCCCGCGGCGTCGGCGCTGGCCGCGTTCCGGTCGTTCAACTTCGAGCGGATCTACTTACGGGCCGCGGCCGTCCGACAGGCCGAGCGTGTGGTCCTGCTGCTGCGTGGGCTGGTCGAGCACTTCGCCGACACCCCTCACCGGCTCACTGAGGTGGTCCTCGGCTCCTCGCCCGCACCCGATGCAGGATCACCAGCCGCCGCCGCGCTCGCGGTCCACTACGTGAGCGGGATGACCGACCGGTTCGCGCTCGGGCTCGGGGTCGAGCTGCTCGGTTGGCGACCTGACGATCTCCCTCGCGGTGTCTGACCTCGCGCGCCTACCCTGAGTCCCGGATGGGGATCCTGGACGAGGATGTGGCTCGAGTTCGGGAGGGGACTGATCTCGTCGCGCTCGCGGGCGAGCACCTCGCGTTGAAGCGGGTCGGTCAACGCTTCGTCGGTCTCTGCCCGTTCCACTCGGAGAAGACGCCGTCGTTCTCGATCAACCCCGCCTTGGGATTGTTCCATTGCTTCGGCTGCCAAAAGAGCGGCGACGCGATCACGTTCGTGCGCGAGGTGGAACACCTCGACTTCGTGGGTGCGGTCGAGCGCCTCGCGGCCCGAGCCAACATCACGTTGCGCTACGACGACGAGTCGCACACACGTGACCGTCAACGCAGAACGCGTCTCGCCGAGGCAGTGGGCTCCGCCATCGACTTCTACCATCGCCGGCTGCTCGAAGCCCCAGACGCGGGCGACGCGCGGCGCTACCTGCGGAGCCGCGGCTTCGACGGTGATGTCGTGCGGCGGTTCTCACTCGGGTTCTCACCCGGGTCCTTCGACACGTTGAGCCGGCACCTCCAGCAGGCCAAGTTCTCCCGGGACGACATCGTCGGCGCGGGACTCGCGTTCGTGAACCGCCGTCAGTCGTTGCAAGATCAGTTCCGGGGCCGGTTGATGTTCCCCATCTTCGACAGCCGCGGCGACCCGGCCGGCTTCGGCGGGCGAATCCTCGAAGGCGGGCAGGGCCCGAAGTACAAGAACTCACCCGACACTCCGATCTACCAGAAGAGTCGGCTGCTCTACGGGCTCAACTGGGCCAAGGCGGAGATCGTGGCGCGCGGTGAGGTCGTGATCTGTGAGGGCTACACCGACGTGATTGCCTTCGCGCTCGCCGACGTGCCCCAGGCGGTCGCAACCTGTGGCACCGCGCTCGCCGACGAGCACTTCCAGATACTCAAGAACCTCGCGCGGCGCGTGACGCTCGCCTACGACGCGGACTCGGCCGGCCAGGCCGCGGCCGAACGTTGCTACCAATGGGAGCAGCGGTTCGAGGTGCAGTTCCAGGTGGCCGACCTGCCCGAAGGTCGCGACCCGGCCGATGTCTGGCGTGACGATCCGGATCGGCTGGTGAAAGCGGTCGAGGCCGCGAAGTCGTTCATGGAGTTCCGGGTCGGCAGGGTGCTCGCGGCCGCCGACCTGGCATCGCCCGAAGGTCGAGCGCGCGCGGCGGCCGATGTGGTTCCGTTGCTGCGTGAGCACCCGAGCGAGCTCGTGCGCGAGGAGTACATACGCATCGCCGCGGGCACCCTCGGCTACGACCACGCCTGGTTCAAGGAGGCGATCGCCAAGCAAGGAGCGCCCGCGCCGCGCCCTTCCGCGGTCGAGCCGGCCCCCCGAGCGCGTCCGATCGACCGCCGCGAGCTCGACGCGTTGCGGTTCGCCATCCACCGAGCTGACCTGGTCGTCGACTGGCTCGATGCGCCCATGTTCTCGGATCCGACGGCCCGAGCCGCGTTCGAGCTGCTCGTCGACTCCGCGACCGTGCTTGCTGCGATCGATGCGGCGTCGGATGAAGTACGGCTTGTGCTCGAGCGACTTTCGGTCGAAGAACCTGACGTGGAGGACGAAACGACGCTGCGCGCTCGATTGATCGCGAACACGATCGAAGCGCCGATCGACCGGCGGCTCGCGCTGATGCTGCGCGCCGATCACGAGGAGTCCGCGCAGGTCATCGCGTTGCGAGACGCATTGCGGGTCGCGCGTATGGATGGTGACTGGCCGGCCGCGGAGACCGCCGCGCAACAGTTGCTACCCTGGCTCACGGAGCCGGCGGAGGAGTAGCGACAGCGTGGTCGAAACCGATCCCAAAGTATCTGCCGAGCCTTCAGTCGGCTCACCCGTCGAGGCGCTGAGCGAGTCAGCGGTCGAGTCGCCGACCGAGCCCCGCCAGGGCGCGGCACCCGTGCTCGCGCCGGTCATCCCCATCGCCGCCGACGAGGTGAGCACCGAAGGAAGTGACGTCGCGGCGCTGCTGGCAGGCGTGCGAGAGCGCGGTTTCGTCACGACCGGTGAGATCTTCGCGGCCCTGCCCGACCTGGAACCCGAGACGGCTGAGCTCGCGGCGATCTTCGCCACCATCCGCGCGTCGGGCGTCGAAGTTCTCGACGAGATCGAGGAAGAGCTCGAGCGTGAGGACGAAGGGCGCGTCGATGACCCGCCGGCCGGCGCAGACTTGTCCGCGGCTCATGACTTGCTGGCCGGCGCGGACCTCCCGGTACCGCCGGCTCCGGTTGCGCCGGTGCCACCCGCGCCGGCGCCGGCGAGCCTCGACGCGCCGGCACCAGCGGCGCCGCCGACGATCGCCGAGCGTCGCGCCCGAGCCGCCGCCCGCATGGACCGGCCGATCTCGGAGACGGGGAGCTTCGACCCGGTCCGGATGTACCTCAAGGAGATCGGCAAGGTCCGGCTGCTCACGGCCCCGCAGGAGGTGACGCTGGCCAAGCGGTTCGAAGCCGGCCTGCACGCGGTCGAGCGGCTCGAGTCCGAGGAGCTTTCGGAGGGGGAGCGGGCCGCCCTCGAGGCGGTGGAGGTCGACGGCGTACTCGCCAAGAGCCAGCTCACCGAGGCGAACCTTCGGCTCGTCGTGTCGATCGCCAAACGCTACGTCGGGCGTGGCATGGTCCTGCTCGACCTGGTCCAAGAGGGGAACCTCGGGCTCATCCGCGCGGTCGAGAAGTTCGACTACTCCAAGGGCTTCAAGTTCTCCACCTACGCGACCTGGTGGATCCGCCAGGCGATCACCCGAGCCATCGCTGACCAGGCGCGCACGATCCGCATCCCGGTGCACATGGTCGAGACGATGAACAAGGTGCTGCGGGTGCAGCGGACCATGCTCCAAGAGCTCGGCCGCGAGCCGACCGTTGACGAGGTCGCCGCGAAGGTCGAGATGACGCCCGACCGGGTGCGCGAGATCCAACGGCTCGGTCAGGAACCGCTCTCTCTCGAGTCCCCGGTGGGCGAGGAGGACGACAGCTCCCTGGGCGACTTCGTCGAAGACCCCAACGCCACTGCGCCGTCGGCGGCGGCGGCCCGAGCGTTGCTCACCGATGCAATCGAGGAGGCGCTCGAGGAGCTGAACGATCGCGAGCGTCAGGTCGTGCGCCTACGGTTCGGTCTGGATGACGGGCAGGTGCGCACGCTCGAAGAGGTGGGAAAGGAGTTCGGCGTGACCCGCGAGCGGATCCGCCAGATCGAGTCGAAGACGCTGGCGAAGCTGCGTCACCCGACTCGTTCCAAGCGGTTGCGCGACTACCTCGAAGAGCCCTGAGCCGTTGGCAGGGTCTCGTGCACGAGCTCGAGCTGCACGGGCTCGTCACCGCGGCGGAGCCGCTCCCGCGCCAGGTGCACCCCGGCGCGCACCTTGTGCACGGGCCGGCTCTTGCGCAGGCGTCCGATGGTGCGGTTGATCTGCTCGTAGCGCTCGCGTCCCGCCCGCGCACCCAGGTAATACCCGGCGGCGACACCGATGCCCAACCCGATCCGGAATCTCTTCACACCCTTGTTTCTAGTCCAACTCGGCTCCTCCTGCCCAGCGGGCCCGCACTGGACGGACCGAACATACGTTCGATAACCTGTCGCGGGACCAGGGAGGGCGCGGGTGGGATATCGGGGCAAGGTCGCCGAGCAGGAGCAGGCGCGGCTGCTTCGTGCGGACGCACACACACTGACCGAGATCGCCGCTGAGCTCGGCGTCTCCAAGTCATCGGTTTCCGTCTGGGTCCGCGATGTCGTCTTCACGCCCCGACCGCGCCAGCGTCCGTCATTCGTTGCACCGCACCCGTTCCACCTCGCGAAGCTCGCCGAGATCGAAGCGATGAACCGCCACGGGGTCGAGCGGATCGGGACGCTGTCCGAGCAGGCTTTCCTCGCCGGCGGAGCGGCCCTCTACGCCGGCGAGGGTTCCAAGACTGACGGCGAGGTGAGCTTCGCGAACACCGACGCGACGATGGTCTCTTTCTTCTGCATGTGGTTCCGGCGTTTCTTCTCGCCTGACGAGCTCCGCCTCCAAGTGCGGGTCTACCTGCACGATGGACTCGATCTCGACGCTGCGGAGGCGCACTGGTGTCTTGTGACCGGGATTCCACGGAGTCAGTTCAGGAAGCCATATCGCGCCGCTGACGATCCGACGATTCGCAAGAACAAGCATGAGTTCGGATGTGTCTACGTCCGGTACTCGTGCACGAGGACGCACCGTCAGGTGATGGGAATTGTCAGGGCCCTGCTATCGTCGCAGGCTCATTCCGGGGTGGCGCAATCGGCAGCGCAGCTCGCTGTTAACGAGACGGTTGAGGGTTCGAGTCCCTCCCCCGGAGCTCACGCTTACCGAGTCTGCTCGAGTCCGTAGGCTGCCCGGCGCGGGGCCGTAGCTCAGTGGTCAGAGCAGGGGACTCATAATCCCTCGGTCGAAGGTTCGATCCCTTCCGGCCCCACGCACGCTATCAGCGCTTTCGCGGCTCGCGGCGGTACTTGCCGCGCCGCGAAGGCCCCGCTGGTCACGGTTTGGTCACAGCATGGCCACGAGATCCGTGCTGAACGCCGCGACGCGGCAGCGCGATCGGGGCCTGCACGAGCGTCTGCACCGTCGGCCTGGAGCACGCGGCCGGCGGGCGGGTTTCGTAGTACGATTCTGACGTGTGGATCTGCACTCGTCGGCCCTCAGGCACGGAGTGGCGGTCGACGACATCGAGCACGCCGTGCGGAACGCCATGGTGATCGACGACTTGGAGAACGACTTGCGCCTCTATCTCGGCCCGAGCCGCAGTGGATCGCTGCTCGAAGTCATCACGCTGGTCCGCGGAGAGGCACGGCCTGAACTGGTGATCCACGCGATGGCGATGCGAACGAAGTATCGACGGCTGTTACCCGGAGAATGACGATGGCGAAGAAGGACTACGGACGGACACAAGGCGGGGAGCCGATCACGGACGAGGTCGTGGAGAAGCTCGCGGCGCAGGCCGAAGCGGGCTTCGACGTCGATGAGATCATCCGCCGCCGGGGTGGACGCCCGCCGATGGGCTCATCGGCGGCGTCCGTCGAGTCAGTCCGTCTCGACCCCGAGCTGAGCGCGGCGCTGCGCGAGCGCGCCGAGCGGGAAGGGCGCACCAACTCCGAGCTCATCCGCGACGCCCTTCGCCGATACCTGCGGGCCAGCTGAGCACCCACAGCTGATCGAGCCAAGTCTGGACTCTTCGATTCGACAAGCCGACGCAGCAGGACACCCCGCAGCGCTGCTCTCGCTCCGTGCAGGGTCCACACAATTGCATCTCGATGCCTGGGTCTGTCGCGAAACCGGTTCCTCAACGCGCTTAGGGGCCTAGCGGATAGGTGCTGAGTCGGGGCTCCAGCGGTTGCGCCAGTCGATGAGTTTGGCGGTGATGAGCAGGGCGGCGACGAGGCAGAGTTGGGCGTGGCGGTGTCGGGTCCGCCGGTCGGTGTTGCGGCGGAGTTGGCCGTAGTTCGACCACCACGAGTTGGTTCCTTCGACGACCCAGCGCAGTCCGAGTTGCAGTGGCTTCTTGGGGGTGGCGCCGCGTTTGGCGCGGTGTTGGATGTTGAGGTCGTCGAGTCCGTAACCGGCGAGCTGGGCGCGGGTCTTGGGGTAGTCGTAGCCGCGGTCGAGGTGCATGGTCTCGATCTCGTCGAGCAGTCCGGCGCGTGCGACGTCATCGAGCGTTGGGCCCAACAGGTTGAGTTCGTTGCGGTTGGCTCCGTCGATCGCCCAACCGATCGGGATGCCGTTCGCGTCGACCGCGACGGACCATTTCCATCCGAGTTTCGCCCGGTCGGTGGGATTCTTGCCGGTGCCTTCACCACCGCACGGTGCCTTGTGCAGCGACCCGTCGAGCGCGACTTCGGTGAGGTCCAGGCCGATGATCCGGTCATAGGCGCCCAGCGCGTGGTCGCGGAGCTGGTCGAACACGCCGGCTGCGATCCATTCGTCGCGTCGGGCTCGCAACGTCGTGTCGGAGACCTGTCGCTCCAGGATCGCTTCGACGCTGACCCACGAACAGCCGGTTACCAGGCGGATCAGGATCCCCCAGAAACACAGCCGATCGGCGACGCGGGGCCGGTGACAGCCCAACGGGTGATGTTCGGACACGGCCGGGATCAGCGGTTCGATCGCTGCCCAGACGGTATCTACCACTTCGGGTTCGAGCGCGCGCATGATGAGGACGCCTCCACCAGGTCGTCGGATGGTTGGTCTCACCCGCAATCAAACGCGGGCAACACCGACGACCGGTGGATGGCACCTATCCGCGCGGCCCCTTAGTGGGGGTGTGCTGTCGATAGGAAAGCTCGCGCCGGGCCAAGAGAGCTACTACCTGGGCGCGGTCGCGCACGGCGCCGAGGACTACTACCTCGGGGGCGCCGAGGTCCCGGGCTACTGGATTGGCGCAGGCGCAGAGGACCTCGGCCTGGACGGCCCGGTCACTGACGACGACTTCGTCGCGCTCCTCGGCGGGCGTAGCCCGAGAGATGGGAGCCCGCTGGGCCGGCCGAATCGGCGGATCCCCGCGCTGGATCTGACATTCTCGGCGCCGAAGTCGGTGTCGGTGG
>DASRPD010000053.1:0-34534 GCA_035646535.1 Acidimicrobiia bacterium | reverse complement strand
GGCGATGCCGGGGTGACCGGCGACGGCCCCGGTCCCGACCCCTTCGCCGGTCACCCCGGCATCGCCGGAGCCGGACCGCGCTGGACCGCTCGCGTCCCGCCGGATCACCGAGCACCTCCGCCCGCTCCTCGCGCTCCTGCGCTGGAGCACGCTTGGCGTCGGCCTCCTGCTCCTGGCCACGACCGGCGACGTGACCAACCCGGTCGACGTCATCGCCGCCGCGCTCCTCGTCGCCTACACGCTGTTCCGCATCGCCCGACCCATCGAGAAGCAAGCGAACGGCCGCTCGGCTCAGCTCCAGATCTGGGCCGAGCTGGCGTTGTGCGTGGTCGCGTTGTCCATCAGCGGAGCGTGGCGCAGTCCCTTCGTGCTGATTCCCATCCCCGCGGTGATGCTCGCCGGGTACGGGTGGGGCTACCGCCAAGGCATCGCCGCCGCGGCCGTCACCGCCGGCAGCCTCACTGTCGTCGACGTCCTCGCCACGAGCGGCTCGCGTAGCGTCGCACAGGGCGCGCAGGCCGCGTTGATGCTCGGTCTCTGCGCCAGCATCGGTGCGTTCACCCGCAGCCTCTTCCTCGACGAGGAAGCCCAGCACCGGCGCGACCAAGACCAGATCACACGCATGTCAACTGCCAACGATCTGCTCAGCGCGCTCCACGAGGTCGTGCAGACGCTTCCGGATTCATTGGACCTCGGTGAGGTCGTCGCCTCCACACAACGGCGACTGCGCGAGCATTTCGACTACACCTCCGCAACGTTCATCATCCGCGACGGCACGACAGACCTGTGGCGCGTGGAGCTGGCCGAGGGCGTACGACTCGAGACCGTCATCGCCGAGAAGGACCTGCCGTCGTCAGCCATCGAAGCGCTCGCGTGCCAGGACACGCTCCGGAGCGGTGACCTCGCCGGTGACGACCTCGAAGGCTTCGCCCCGGGGACCGGCAGCGTCCTCGCGGCCCCGTTGCGAGCCCGCAACACGGTGGTCGGCCTCGTCGAGATCGAACACCGCGAGCCGAACCGATTCAGCGCCGACGATGCCGAGATGCTGATAGGGATGTCCGGTCCCCTCGCACTGGCAGTCGACAACGCGATGTGGTTCGGACGGCTCCGGACCCTGGGCGCCGAAGCCGAACGGGCTCGTATCGCTCGCGATCTGCACGATCGCCTCGCGCAGTCCCTGGCGTACGTCTCGTTCGAGCTGGAGCGTCTCGCCAAGACGTACGTCGACGACTCGGACCTCGATACCGATCTCGACGCGCTGCATGACGTCGTGCGGGGCGTCGTCGTCGAGCTGCGCGAGACGCTGTATCAGCTCAGGGCCGATGTCACCGACTCCTTGGAGCTCGAGAAGGTCGCTCGCGCCTACCTCCAACGATTCCAGGATCGCACCGGCATCGCGTGCACGCTGACGGCCCGAGCCCGAGGGCGACGACTCCCGATCCAGGTGGAGCAGGAGGTCTGGCGGATTCTCCAGGAGGCGCTCACCAACGTCGAACGCCACGCCGACGCGCGGCGTGTGTGGGTCAGCTGGACGACCTCGGCCGACCGTGCCTCGCTCGAAGTGCGCGACGACGGCCGCGGCTTCCGTCCGAGCACCGTCGACGACGAACGCTACGGACTCACCGGAATGCGCGAGCGCGCCGCCGCGATCGGCGCGCAGCTCAGCATCGACAGCCAACCCGATTTCGGCACACGAATCCTCGTGGAACTGGAGGTACCCAGATGACGACCGTTCTGGTCGCCGATGACCATCAGCTCGTACGCCAGGCCCTGCGCCGCGCACTCGACGACGCCGGGCTCTGCGTCGTGAGCGAGGCCAGTGACGGCGAAGAAGCCGTCCGCCTCGCCAAACAGCTCGAGCCCGATGTCGTCGTGATGGACGTGACCATGCCGATCCTCGATGGGATCCAGGCCACCAAGCAGATCTACGACACCAACCCGAGCACCAAGATCGTGATCCTCACGATGCACAGCGAGGACAAGCTCATCCGTGACGCGATCCAGGCCGGCGCGGTGGCGTTCCTCTCCAAGGACTGCGCGATGCAGGAGGTCGTCGACACGGTGAAGCTCACCGCGACCGGCGAGGTGTTCTTGTCTCCCGAGCTGGCCGACTCGATGCTGCAGGCGTTTGCCGAGCCGCAGGACGAATCCGACCAGCCGGAAGTCGTGTCACCGCTCACGAAGCGGGAGGAAGAGATCCTCCAGGAGGTCGCCGACGGCAAGTCGACCGCCGAGGTCGCGCGCGACCTGTTCATCTCCCCGAAGACCGTGAAGAACCACCTCGCGTCGATCTACGTGAAGCTCGAAGCCCGGGACCGGACCCAGGCCGTCCTCAGCGGCGTCAAGCTCGGCATCGTGGCCCTCCGCTGAGACGACGCGCGGAGCCGACACCGGTTCGGCCGCAGGAGGGGGCGACTACTCCGCCGCGATCTCGGGTTCGCCGGCGGTCGCCACCGCGCTGAGCTCCGCGTTCTCGGAGCTCTCCGCGACCTCGCCAGCTTCTGCGACCTCGGTGCCTTCGGTGACCTCGGCAGCTTCTGTGACCTCGGTGCCTTCCGCGCTCGCCCCGGCCTCGGCGGCCTCGGCACCCTCCGCGACCTCGGCACCCTCCGCGACCTCGGCACCCTCCACGCTCGCGGCGGCCGCGGCGGCGGCTTCTTCGGGGGTGGGGCCGATGTAGTTGCCCTGGTCGTCGTAGGCGTGGGCACCGAACTGCTCGCGGTACTCGGCTGAGACCTCGCCACCCTCGGCGGCCTGCTTGATCGACAGCGAGATCCGGCGACGGTCGAGGTCGATGTCGATGATCTTCACCCACAGCTCCTCGCCGGGGGTCACGACCTGCTCGGGCGCCTCGACGTGATGGGAAGCCATCTCGGAGATGTGCACGAGGCCCTCGATGCCTTCGCCGACTTGGACGAACGCACCGAACGGCACCAGCTTGGTGACTCGCCCGTAGACGAGCTCGCCGACCTGGTGGCCGCCCGCGAACTCCTGCCACGGGTCCTGCTGGGTGGCCTTGAGCGAGAGCGAGATCCGCTCCCGACTGAGGTCGACGTCGAGCACCTGGACGCTGACTTCCTGGCCCACCTCGACCACGGAGCTGGGGTGATCAACGTGTTTCCAGCTCAGCTCGGAGACGTGGACCAGACCGTCCATCCCGCCGAGGTCGATGAACGCGCCGAAGTTCACGACCGACGAGACGGTACCGGTGCGAATCTCGCCGGACTTCAGGTTGGTCAGGAACTCGTCCCGCTGCTCGCGTTGGGTCTCTTCGAGATACGCCCGGCGTGACAACACGACGTTGTTGCGGTTCTTGTCGAGCTCGATGATCTTCGCGTCGAGGGTGCGACCGACGAACGGTGCCAGGTCGCGGACGCGCCGCAAGTCGACGAGCGATGCCGGCAGGAATCCGCGCAGCCCGATGTCGAGGATGAGGCCACCCTTGACGACCTCGATGACCGGCCCGGACACGACGCCTTCTTCTTCCTTGAGCTTCTCGATCGTCCCCCAGGCGCGCTCGTATTGCGCGCGCTTCTTGGAGAGGATGAGACGGCCTTCCTTGTCTTCCTTCTGCAGGACGAGCGCTTCGAGCTCTTCACCGAGTGTGACGACCTCGGACGGGTTCACGTCGTTGCGAATCGACAGCTCGCGCGAGGGGATGACTCCCTCGGACTTGAAGCCGATGTCGAGCAGCACCTCGTCGGGATCGATCTTCACGACCGTGCCGGCGACCAGACCACCTTCTTCGAACTCGACGATCGTTGCGTCGATGGCATCGGACAACGACATGTCACCGAGGTCGTCGAACACGACCAACCCGTCCATCGCGTCCTCACCGGTCGCGTCCTCACCGGTCTCGTCCTCGCCGGTCTCCGCGGCAGCGGTCACGTCCTCAGCGGTCACGTCCTCAGTGGTCGCCTCCGATGTCGGCGCGTCCACACTCTCCGCGTCGCCTGCATCCGCTGCGGGCGTCTCTTCCGGCGCGGGGCCGGGGTCGGAGGCGTCGGCGGTTGCCGCCGGCTCCTGGGTCTCTTGCTCGGACAACATGGCTCCTACAGACAATGTGACGTCGGGGATGGACGGCTGGGAATCGGCACTCGACGAGGTCCGCCCCGAACGGACCGGCATCGAGCCAAGGCTGACAAACGCGCGAAGGCGGCGCTCTCGCCGGAGCGCCGTGACCAAGGCTAGCGGCCCGCAGGCGAATGTGCGAGAGCCAGCAGCTCGGGCGCGGCCAAGTCCGGCGGCCGACGCCGGTACTCACCCGGCGACACGCCGTACACGCCGTCGACCACCAGGCCACACGATCCGAGCTCGAGCGCCAACTCACGAGCGGTGAAGCAGGTGGTCCACAGGTCGTGCTCGCGCTCGACGCCGTCCTCGTTGCGGACGGTCGCTCGCTCGTGGAGCACACCGGTTGCCGGGTCGAAATGCTCGTTCGCCTCGAGGAACCGAACCGCGAAGTAGGAGGAGAAGGCGGTGAGCGCCAGCCGCCCGCCGGGTCTGACGGTGGCCCCAATTCGGTCGAGGACGTCCGCATCGTCACCGCCGAGCAGACCGAAGCCGCCCTGGCACAGACAGATGACGGCGTCGAACCGACCGATCACCGCCGCGTCGAGGTCGCGTACGTCTCCGACCGAGAACCGCGCGTCGAGCTGGGACGCCTCCGCGGCGGCGCGGGCCAGCGCGACGAAGTCCGGCGACAGATCGAACCCGGTGACCGCACAGCCTCGCCGGGCGAGCGCAAGGGAGTGGCGGCCCGGACCGCAGCCGACGTCGAGCACCGTCGAACCGGCGACGAGGCCCAGCGCGTCGACGAGGAACTCGACCTCTTGGTCCGTTCCCAGCGTGAACGCGTTCCGCAGATACGCAGGCCCGAGGAACGCCGCGACTTCATTGAACCAACCCGGTGCGGGCCCGTCGCTCACTTGGCTTCGGCCCAGTTGGGCCCGAAGCCGACGTCGACAGTGAGCGGGACGGTCAGCTCGGTCACCGACTCCATGGCCGACCGCACGAGGGGTTCCATCTCGTCGCGTTCATCCAGCGGAACCTCGAAGACGAGCTCGTCGTGCACCGTGAGGATCATCCGGCTGGCGAGCTCGGCTCGGCGCAGCGCCGCGTCGACGTCGATCATCGCCAGCTTGAAGATGTCGGCCGCGCCGCCCTGGACCGGCGCGTTCTGGGCCATGCGCTCGCCCATCTGACGGATCCGGAAGTTGTCCGACGCGAGCTCGGCGATCTGGCGACGCCGTCCGAACAGCGTGGTGGTGTAACCACGGTCGCGTGCCTCGGCGATGGTGCGTTCCATGAAGTCATGGACCGCCGGGAACGACTCGAAGTAGCGGTCGAGAATCTCGCGGGCCTGGTCGGTCGGGATGTCGAGCCGCTGGCTGAGACCGTAGGCCTCCATGCCGTAGGCCAGCCCGTAGTTGACGACCTTGGCGAAGCGCCGTTGGAACTCGTCGACATCGGCTTCGTCGACACCGAACACGCCGGCGGCGGTGGTGGTGTGGACGTCGGCGCCCCGGGCGAACGCGTCGATGAGGCCCGGGTCCTTGGCGAGGTGAGCAAGCACTCGCAACTCGATCTGTGAATAGTCGGCGGTGAGGAGGCCGCAGCCGTCGGCCGCGACGAAGGCCCGGCGCATCTCGCGGCCCTCGGCCGTGCGGACCGGCACGTTCTGCAGGTTGGGTGACTCGCTCGAGATCCGCCCGGTGGTCGTGGCGATCTGGTTGAACGTGGCGTGGATCCGCCCGTCGGGAGCAATCAGCGGGGGCAGCGCGTCCGCGTAGGTGCTGCGGAGCTTCTGGACCTCCCGGTAGCGGAGGAGGTCCTCGATGATCGGGTGCTCCCCCGCGAGCTTCTGCAGCGAATCCGCGTCGGTCGACGGTCCCGTCTTCGTCCGCTTCACCGGCGTCAGGCCGAGCTTCTCGAAGAGGATCCGCCGGAGCTGCGGCGTCGAGTTCACGTTGAACTCCTCGCCGGCCGCGGCGTGGATCCGGACGATGAGCGCGTCGCACTGCTGGGCGAGATCGGCGCGCATCTCCTCGAGGAACTCGCGATCCATGGCGATGCCCGCGGCCTCCATCTCGGCGAGCACCGCAACCAGTGGGCGTTCGATCCGCTCGTACAGCTCCGTCAGGTCGCGCGCCGCGAGGGCTTCTTCGAGGAACGCACCCAGCGCGAGCACGGCGTGGGCGCGCCGGCCGGTCTCCTCGATCGACGCGTCACCGTCAAGGTCGAGGGTGCCCTCGGCGACGTCGGGTGATCGAACCTCCAACCCGAGATGGCGACCGACGAGGTCGTCGAGGACGTACTTCCCCTCGCCCGGCTCCAACAGGTAGGCCATCACCGCGGTGTCGAGGTCGAGCGAATCGAGCCCGACGGGCGCGAGCCCGTGGGTGAGCTCCTTGGCCCGATGCACCACGAGCGGTGGCCCGTCGGCACCCAGGAGGCGACCCAGCGACGAGCGGACCGTGGCGTCGGCGAGCACGCCACCGTCGACGTAGCCGGGATCGCCGTCGGTCGTCGCGACCCCGAGGCCCAACAACTCGGAGCGGCCCGGGGTACCGGCCCAGCGCGCCTCCAGCGCGTAGCGCCCGCCGGCGCCACGCAGCGCGTCGAAGCACTGTGCTGCCGCCGGCGGGGTACGAACATGGGCGACGGCGACGTCCACGATGGTCCCCACCGCGTCGTCCTCGGCGGTGGCTTCGACACCGAGCGCCTCGATGAGCCGCGGGTAGAGGGTGCGGAACTCGAGCTGGTCGAACAGCGCGCGCACGGCCCCACGGTCGAAGGGTTGACGCTCGAGCGCGGCCGGGTCGAGATCGACGTCGCAGTCGAGCCGAAGTCGCATCATGTCCCGGTTCTTGAACACCCGCTCGCGCGCCTCGGTGAGGTTCTGGCGTTGCTTCGGCGGCAGCTCCTCGACGTGTTCGAAGATGCCTTCGAGGTCTCCGTGCGCCGAGATGAGCTTGGCCGCGGTCTTCTCGCCGATGCCCGGCACGCCGGGCAAGTTGTCGCTGGGGTCACCGCGCATCGCCGCGTAATCGGTGTACTGCGCGGGGGTGACCCCGGTGCGTTCGAAGATCCCCGCCTCATCGTAGAGCGCGTAGTCGGACACGCCGCGCTTGTTGTAGAGCACCCTCAGGTGCGGGTCGCGCACGAGCTGGTACGAGTCACGATCGCCGGTGACGATGATCGTGTCGATCCCCTGGTCGGCGGCGCGGGTCGCGAGTGTGCCGATCACGTCGTCGGCTTCGACACCCTCCAGCTCGACCATCGGGATACCCAGCGTCTCGAGCACCTCGCGAATCAAGGGGAGCTGCGAGCGGAACAGGTCCGGGGTCTCTTTTCGCGTCGCCTTGTACTCCGGGTCCATGTCGTTGCGAAACGTCGGCGCGGGAGTGTCGAACGCGACCGCGACGTGATCCGGGCGCTCGTCGCCCATCACCTTCACGAGCATGGCGGTGAACCCGTACACCGCGTTCGTCACGGTGCCCGACGACGTCGCCAGATCAGTGGGCAACGCGTAGAACGCGCGGTACGCGAGCGAGTGGCCGTCGAGCAGGAGGAGCTTCACGCCGCCACAGTACCGATCGGCCCGCGGCACGACCCGTGGCCCCGCCGGCCGGGTCGAGGCCGGCGGGCCCAATGGGATGCCTAGGGAGCGAGCGCGCCGTCCACCACGAGCTGGGCGGCTTCGTGGATCTTGATGCGGCGGTTCATCGCCTGAGCCTGGAGGAACCGCCACGCGGCGTCGCCGTCCATGCCGTGGCGATCCCGCAAGATGTCCTTGGCGCGGTCGGTGATCTTGCGACCTTCGAGACGCCGGGAAAGGTCGCCGACGTTCCGTTCGAGGTCGGTGATCTCCCGGTGGCGGGCCAGCGCGACCTCGATGGCGGGGATGAGATCGCTCTTTTGGAACGGCTTGACGATGTAGCCGATCGCTCCGGCGTCGCGGGCCTGTTCGACGAGGTCACGTTGGGAGAACGCAGTAAGGATGAGGACGGCCGCGAGCCGCTCCTTGGCGATGTGGCGGGTGGCCTGGAGCCCGTCGAGGCCGGGCATCTTGATGTCCAACAACGCGATGTCGGGACGGAGGTCGCGCACGAGCTCGATGGCTTCGTCACCGCGGCCGGTCTCGCCGACGACCTCGTAGCCCTCCTCTTCGAGGAGCTCTTTGAGATCGAGACGGATGATGGCCTCGTCTTCGGCGATCACCACTCGGGCCTTGGACACAGCAGCTCCGGATCAGAGAGGTCGGGACGAACGGTTTGCGGGCGGGCCGGCCGGCGCCATGCGATCGAGCAGGCCGTCTTGTTCGCCGACGAGCACGTCGATCGCCTTGCGGAGCGCGTCTCGCTGGCGGGCGTGCGCGTCCGCGTGGCGGCGAGCTTCGCGGGCCTCGACGTCGGCGAGCGGAGTCTCCGAGACGAGCGCCCGCAAGCGCGACTCTTCGGCTGACTCCTCCAAGAACGCGAGCTGCTCATCGGTGACCGCGAGCTCGGCCCGCAGCTTCTTCAGCCGTTCACTCGCGTCAACGAGGCGGCGCCGGACGATGGATTCACTCACGATCCCGATTCTACGGGCTGGCCGACCGGACCTGGTTTCGGGACGAGGTCCGGCCCTGGGCGCACCGCCGGGAAGGCGATACCGTGCCGCGATGACCGCGACGCGCCACCCGATCTTCACCCCCGAACACGACGAGCTGCGAGCGTCTGTCCGCCGGTTCGTCGACAAGGAGCTCCGACCGCACGTCGACGAGTGGGAGGAGGCCGGCTTCTTTCCCGACGAGGTGTTCCGGCGCTGCGGCGAGCTGGGGTTCTTGGGCCTGCACTACGAGGAGCGGTGGGGCGGCTCCGGGGGCGATCTGGCCGCCGGCCTCGTGTTCATGGAGGAGCTGGGGCGCTGCGGCTGCGGCGCGATCCCGATGGCGGTGGGCGTGCAGTCGCACATGTGCACGCCCGCCCTGTCGCACTTCGGTTCGGACGAGCTGCGCGAGCGCTACCTGGCCCCGGCCATCCGGGGCGAGAAGATCGGCGCGATCGCGATCACCGAGCCGGACGCGGGCTCCGATGTCGCCGGAATCTCGACCCGCGGCGTGCGCGATGGAGACACCTGGACCATCAACGGCACCAAGCTCTACATCACCAACGGTGAGCGGGCCGATTTCCTCACCCTCGTCGTACAGACCGATCCCGGCTCGCGCCATCGCGGCGTGTCGCTGTTCATCGTGGAGACCGACCTGGCCGGCGTGAGCGTGTCGCGGAGCCTGGCCAAGCTCGGCATGCGCGCCAGCGACACCGTCGAGCTCTCGCTCGTGGACGTGGTGGTGCCGCACGCCAACCTCATCGGCGGTGAGCCCGGCGAGGGCTTCGCGCAGCTCATGTGGCAGCTCCAATACGAACGGCTCTCCGGCGCGGCCGCGGGCATCGGCCAAGCCGAGGTGACGCTCACCGAGACGATCGCCTACGCGCGCGAGCGCCGGACGTTCGGCCGACCGCTCGGCGGCCACCAGGTCATCGCCCACAAGCTCGCCGATGCCGCCACCGAGCTCGAAGCGGCCCGGGCGTTGCTCTACAACACGGTGTGGCTCATCCAACAGGGTGACTACCCGGTGGCGCAGATCTCCATGGCGAAGAAATACGTCGCCCAGATGCAGAACCGGCTGACCGATGCCTGCCTCCAGGTGCACGGCGGGTTCGGGTACATGGCCGAGGCACCGGTGAGCCGAGCGTGGCGCGACGCCCGCCTTCAGCGCATCGGCGCCGGCACCGACGAGATCATGAACGAGGTCATCGCCAAACGCCTCGGCATCTCGGGCTGAGAGCGGTCGAACGGACGCCACCACCCACCGGCAACGGCGCCCGATCGCGTCGGGTTGCGGGCCGGGCTACGGGCCCAGGACCTTCTTGCACTTGACCGACGGGTCCAGATCGTTGCCGACCACGTTGCCGAACCTGTCCTTCGAGGTGAGCGTGAGCGTGCCGGCGCCCGCGTCCACCGAGACCACCTGGTAGGAGTAGACGTCGAGGGACTGGCAGTCGACGCCCTGCACCGCGAGCACCGCCTGGAGCGGCGCCACGTACTCCGCACCGACCGCGTTGATGATCTCCTGCTTGAACGTGTTCGTCGCGATCGGCCCGCTGATCGCCTCGTAGGCGATGGGCGTGGGATCGGTGGTGGTGTCGATGAACACGTCGTTGTAGATGTTGGCATGCAGGTCGGTCGTGAGGAACACGACGTTGTCGATGCTGTTGTCGCGGATGTGGTTCAGGACCTCGGCGCGCTCGGCCCCGTAGCCCTCCCAGCGGTCGTAGGGCAAGGCGTAGAACTGCTGGATCGCGTCCTCGCTCAGGATGATCTTCCACTTCGCGGTCGACGCGGAGAGATCGGCGAGGAAGGCGGCTTTCTGCACCGGGCCGAGGAACGTGCGGAGCGGGTCGTCCAGGGCGGTGATGCACCCGGCCGGCGGCGACGCCGTCAGACCGGCTGCGAGCCGCAGCGCCGACGGCGCGGTGGGCGCGAGGTCGAGGTCGACGCCGGTGGTGCACGCGGTCTTCACCGGGTCCTGGTCACTGCGGCACGACCGCTCGTCGAGCTGGAAGATCTCGGCCTGGGTGCCCCACTTCTGGGTGAAGTACCGGGGGCCGCCGGCGCAGGTCGCGTCGACCAGGGCATTCGCGGTGTCGGTCGGCATCCAGTCGTGGAAGGCCTCCCACCCGGCCGCGTACCGGGCCGGGTCGACGGTCTCGCCGTCGTAGTCGTTGTAGACCTCGTGGTCGTCGGCCTGTGCGTAGGTGCCGGTCGCGCTCATGAGGTCGCGCAGGTTCGTGAACGAGCGATTCTGCTCGTGGGCGTCGCGGTATTGGTCGACGGTCGTGATGGGCCCGGGCGCGTTGGACGAATCGGAGTAGATCGTGTCACCGAGGAACGCGAAGAACGCGGGTTGCTCACCGCGTGCGGCGTTCAGGACCTCGAAGTTGTTGAACGCGGGCGGGCCGCCGACGGGGAAGCCGTCGGCGTCAGCCGCGACGACGAACCTGAACGACGCCGCCTCGGCCGGCCCGGGCGCGGTGACGAACCGTCCCTCTTGGCTCTTCTCGGCGCCGTTGGTGAACCGGTAGAAGTAGATGTGGTTGGACAGGAGCCCGGTGACGGGGATCTTCGTGGTGAAGTCGTCGGCGGCCAACGTGGCCGACGATGCGGTGAAGACCGGCGTCGTGCCCGCGACCAGCAGGGGGAGCGACGCGTGCAGGACGCTGTCGTAGACCGCGAGATCGACCGACGCGGCTCCCGACGTACGGGTCCACAGGATCGCGCCGTCGGCGGTGACGTCGCCGGCGGCAACCCCATTGGGGAAGCCGGCCGTCCCCGGTGTGGTCGAGGGCAGCGAACAGGCCGCTGCCAGTGTGACGAGCGCGATCGTGCCGACGATCCAGCGCCGGACGAGACGACCATGCATCGGATTCCCCCTCGCCAACGACCCGTCCTGGGCCGTGTACCCAGACGTAAGGGATAGTTCACCCTCGGATCACCCGTCAAGGTCCACGACGAGCGTCGGGCCGAGATGACGACCTACTGTCTTCGCTGTTCAGGCCGGGACCTGCGGAGCGTGCGCGATGTCCACGATGATCGACTCCGACCAACACCTCGTCGAGTACCGGGATCTGTGGTCCGACCACGCCGACCCCGGCCTCGGCGACGACGCGCTGCGCTTCGTCGACGATGCGGTTGGCAACACCTGGCTGCGCTGGCGCGAGCACGAGATCGGCCTCGCCGACGTGCAGGCACCGCGAGCAACGACCGACATCGGCGAACGCCACCAACGGGCGCGACGTGGCGAGCCTCCCGCGCAGCACTACGACGATCTCCTCCCCCGCGATCACTGGGATCCGGCGGCGCGCGCCGAGACCGTGCGAACCATGGGCTTCGACCAAGCCATCATGTTCCCGAACTACGGGCTGTTGTGGGAGCGGACGCTCTCCACGTCGCTGCCGGCGTTGACGGGGAACATGCGCGCGTGGAACCGGTGGTGTGTCGAGGCACGGGTCGAGGGGCGTGGCGCGTTGCACCCGGTCGGACACGTGACCCTGCGTGATCTCGATTGGCTCGACGCCGAGCTCGCTGCGCTGTCGGCGGGTGACATTCGCGTCGCGATGGTCGCGCCCGGGCTCGTGGACGGAAAGCCTCCGTCGCATCCCGATCTCGACCGTGCGTGGTCGAGCTTCGTCGCCCACGGCATCACCCCGGTCTTCCACGTCGCCGATCAGATCCGACCGTTCGACGACGCGTGGTATCACGATCGTGCCGAAGCGTTCGTTCCGGTCCTGGATTCGGTGTTCCTCTACACCGCAGCCGCGTTGGCGTGCACCGACCTGATCGTGCACGGCGTGCTCGACCGCCATCCCGACCTACGACTCGGGATCGTCGAGCTCTCCGCCGTGTGGGTACCGATGTTCCTGATGATGCTGGACGGCGGCGTCGACTTCACCACCAGGCTCAACGGGTTCGCACCCGCGCCACTCGAGCTACGCCCGAGCGAATACTTCCGCCGCCAGGTCCGCGTGTCGTCGTTCGCGTACGAGCTGCCCGCGCGGCTGGCGCGCCAGCTCGGTGGCGATGACCTGCTGATGGCGTGCAGCGACTACCCGCACTCCGAGGGCACCGCGACACCCCTCGACGACTACGCCGCCGGCAGGTTCGCCGTCTCACCCGACACCGCACCGGCACTGTTCGCCGACAACGCCGCTTTCCTGTTGCACCAGGACTGACCGCCCGGATCTGCGAAACTCGTCACGACATCCAGCCCGGATGGCGGAATCGGCAGACGCGACGGACTCAAAATCCGTTGCCCGAAAGGGTGTGAGGGTTCAAGTCCCTCTCCGGGCACCAACCCGCGGCCGTTCGGCAGTCCAGACGAGCCGCAACCCGCGCGCCGGCCCGGATGGGCGAGCGCCCGTATCGACTCCACAATATTCGAACCACCTTCGTCGAGGACCTCATGGAGCTGCCATCAGCTCCTGCGTGGGCGCCGGAATCTGCACCACTCCGTTCGGGTAATGTGATGGGCGGTTCGACGGAGTAGACGGACGAGAAGCTGTGGTGGAGCAGTGATTGCCGGAATCTTCAGCGTGGTGTGCTTGCTCGTGATCGCGTTGATCGTGATCGCGCCCTGGCGGCGGGTCCGGGAGGAGCCCCCGGTCGACCCGGCGGTGCAGTCGCGCATCCTCCTCGGCGAAGACATCGATCAGATCGCAGCCGACGCGAACGCCGCCGAGGAAGAGGCCTTCGCCCACCTCCCCGTGCCCCTGGACCATCACCGCGACTGATCCCGGGACCGGCCAGGCCCCCGTTCGATCACCGGGCCGGTCTGAAGAGTCCGGGCGGGCGTCTACGCAATCGCGAACAAGAGCCGGGCCTCGCACGCTCGCTCACCATCGACGGTGGCCTGACCCTGGCCCCACCCTCCTCGCTCGCTGAGACGGTCGAGTGAGACCTCGAGTCGCAGCTCGTCGCCAGGACGGACCAACCGCCGGAACCTCGCCTTCTCCACGCCACCGAAGAGCGGCAGCTTGTCGGCGTACCGCTCGTCACTCAGGAGACCGATCGCGCCCGCCTGAGCAAGCGCTTCCAGCTGCAGAACACCCGGGAAGACCGGATTGCCCGGAAAGTGCCCGACGAGGAACGGCTCGTCACCGGTGACGCGGTACCGGGCGACGACCGAGGCGCCGGAGATGAGCTCATCGACCGAGTCGACGAAACGAAACGGCGGGCGGTGCGGCAGGAGGGAAACGGGGTCGGCGGTCATCGAGCCAGCATGGCCTGTGCACGCGGTCATCGTCCGGCATTGATGCCGGTGAAGGATGCCGGTGAAGCTCACGGGTGTAACCCCGCGGGCACCACATCGGTCGTATGTCTCAACCCCGGAGCCCCCAACCCCGAGTCCCTGATCCCGGCATCGTCACCGCGAGCCGAGACCCACCCCAACCTGAAAGGTGCTCGTTGAGCATCGCGATCGTCTTCCCCGGCCAGGGAACCCAGAGCCCCGGCATGGGCGCAGCGTGGCGCGACCATCCCGCGTGGCACGTGGTCACCGACGCCGAGGCGGCGACCGGTGAGCCGTTGGCCGAGCTCATCGTCGACGCGCCGGCCGAGCAGCTCGCGCGGACCCGCGACGCACAGCTTGCCGTGCTCCTCACCTCCCTGGTCGCGTGGACCGCCATCGGTGACCGACTCCCGGCGCCGGTCGCGTTCGCCGGCCACTCCCTCGGTCAGGTGACAGCCCTCGTCGCCGCGGGCGCGCTCGAGCCCGCGGCCGGGGTTCGCTTCGCAGCTCGGCGCGCCACGCTCACCCAGGCCGCAGCCGACGCGCATCCCGGCGGTATGGCCGCACTCCTGGGCGCCACGATCGAACAGGCCGAGCGCGCGTGCGACGCGGCCGACAACCGGTGTTGGATCGCCAACGACAACGCGCCCGGCCAGGTCGTCATCGCCGGGACGCCCGAAGGACTCCAGGCCGCCACCGCGGTGGCCAAGGACCTCGGAGTACGTCGTGCGACACCGCTCGAGGTCGGTGGAGCGTTCCACACGCCACTCATGCACGACGCCGCGACGGCGCTCACGGCGGAGCTGGGCGACCTGGCGATCGCCGACACCACCGTGCCGGTCGTCTCGAACGCCGACGCGCGTGCCTACACCGACGGTGATGGCTGGCGCACCCGTCTCGCCGACCACGTGGAGGTCCCGGTGCGCTGGCGCGAGGTGCAGACCACCCTCACCGGACTCGGCGCGACGCATTTCGTCGAAGTCGGACACGGCTCGATGCTCGCCGCGCTGGCCAAGCGCACGGTCGCCGACGTGATCGTCCACCACGTCGCGACACCGGACGATCTCGAAACGATGGTCGATGCCCTACAGGAGGTGCCGTCATGACCACGCCGCTCCACGAAGGAGAGGCGCTGAACGTGTCCGAGCGAATGATCGTCTCGCCGGCCTCGGGCCTTTTCGAACCCACTCCGCCCGAGACGATCACGGCCGAAGGTGAGCTGGTTCGCGTCGGCCAGGCCATCGGATCGGTGCACGGCCCCGGCATCGCGACCCCAGTGGTCTCGGCGTTCGACGGCTTCCTGATGGGTCTGCTCGCGACGCCAGGTGAGCGCCTGCGCATCGGCGAGCCGGTCGCGTGGCTCCGCGCGACGTGACCAGGCCGACGACACCGGCACCACAGGACGACCGATGAACGCCGCCATCACCGGCTGGGGGACCGCCGTGCCCGAAGGCCGGCTCACCAACGCGGATCTCGAACGCCGCGTCGAGACCTCCGACGCGTGGATCATCGAGCGCACCGGCATTCGAGAACGCCGCATCGCCGGACCGGGCGAGACGACCGCGTCGCTCGCAGTGGCCGCGGGCGCCGAGGCGATCAAACACGCCGCCCTCACGCCGGACGAGATCGACCTCCTGATCGTCGCGACCATGACACCGGAACAACCGCTCCCCCACACCGGCGCGTTCGTCGGCGACGGACTCGGCCTGACCTGCGGCTCGTTCGACCTCGGTGCGGGCTGCGCCGGCTTCGTCTACGCATTGGTCACCGCGTCCTCGTTGCTCACTACCAGCTCGTTCGACCACGCCTTGGTCATCGGCGCCGAAACGCTCTCTCGGGTGATCGACCCCACCGACCGCTCGACGTCGGTGCTCTTCGGCGACGCCGCCGCCGCGGTCGTGCTCGGACCGAACGACGGCGAGAGCTTCGGGTTGCAAGCCTTCGACCTCGGCTGTGACGGCTCGGCCACCGGAATCCTCGGGATTCCCGGTGGCGGCAGCCGCCTCCCGACGAGCCCCCAGACCGTCGCCGAAGGCGCCCACTTCGTGACGATGGACGGCCGGCAGGTGTTCCGACGGGCGGTACGCGCGGTCGTCGACTCGGCCACGATCACCCTGGAACGAGCCGGCGCGTCACCCTCGGACGTGGACTGGTTCGTCCCTCACCAGGCCAACGCCCGTATCATCGACGCTGCTGCCCAACGGATCGGCATCCCCCCGGAGCGCACCGTCGTGAACGTCGATCGCTACGGCAACACCTCGGCGGCCTCGATCCCGCTGGCGCTGGCCGAAGCCGCCGATGCCGGTCGTATCCGGACCGGCGACCGGTTGCTGCTCTCCGGCTTCGGCGCCGGGCTGACCTGGGCGTCCGCGTTCGTCACCTGGGGCCGACCGTGAGCGAACGCGTCGCGTTCGTCACCGGCGCGTCGCGCGGCATCGGCCGGGCGATCGCGGTAGCGCTCGGCCAGGCGGGCTGCCGGGTCGCGTTCTGCTACTCGTCAGACGTCGAAGGCGCCCAGATCACCACCGACGAGATCGCGGCCACCGGAGCCGAAACGCTCGCGCTCGCGGCCGACGTCGGCGACCCCGAGTCCGTGGACGCCGCGTTCACCGCCGTCGAGGATGCATTCGGACCCGTCGACATCCTCGTCAACAACGCGGGCATCAACCGCGACGGCCTCATCGCCCGCATGAGCGACGACGCCTGGCGATCGGTCATGCGGGTCGACCTCGACGGCGCGTTCCACACCATCCGCCGCGCCGTCCCCAAGATGATGCGTGCCCGATTCGGGCGTATCGTCAATGTGTCATCGGTCGTGGCGCATATGGGCGGCCCGGGCCAAGCCAACTACTCTGCCGCTAAGGCCGGCCTGCTCGGGCTGAGCCGGTCCGTCGCTCGCGAGCTCGCGCCCCGCTCGATTACCTGCAATGTGGTCGCACCGGGACCTATCGTGACCGCAATGACCGAGCGTCTTGCCGACGAGTGGCGCGACCAAGCCACCGCCGCGGTGCCGCTCGGTCGCCTGGGAACTCCGCAAGAATGCGCGGCCGTTGTCGCGTTCTTGTGCTCCGACGCGGCTGGGTACGTGACGGGTGCGCTCGTGCCCGTCGACGGCGGCCTCGCCATGGGCGCGTGAACGCGCTCCGGCACAACCGATCGATATCCGAACAGAACGAGAGGACAACCTGATGGAGCGAGCCGAAGCACTCGGGGTCTTGCGCGAGGTGGCCGTCGAGGTGCTCAGCGTCGACGCCGCCAGCGTCACCGAAGACGCCAAGTTCAAGGAGGATCTCGATGCCGACAGCCTCGACCTCGTCGAGCTCGTGATGGGTCTCGAAGAGCGCTTCGACATCACCGTCCCCGAAGAGGACCTGGAAGGCGTCACCACCGTCGGCAACGCGGTCGATCTCGTGCTGTCCAAGGCGAGCGCGTCGACGTGACCGGAACGTCGGAGCACCGCGAGCGTCCCCGCGTCGCGATCACCGGGCTCGGGGTCAAGACCCCGGCGGGCAACGATGTGGAGACGTTCTGGTCGACGATTCTCGAGGCGCGGTCGTGCGCGGCCCCGATCACTCGGTTCGACGCCTCGGAGCTGCCCGTCTCGTTCGGCTGCGAGGTCCGCGACTTCGACCCGACGGCCTACGTCGGGCCGAAGGAATCCCGCCGCGCCGACCGCAGCACCCTGCTCAGCATCGCCGCCGCGAGCGACGCGCTCGCCGACGCGGGCGATGTCGCAACCGACCCGGCGCGCTGCGCGGTCGTGGCCGGCACGGGCATCGGCGGGCTGATGACGATCGAAGACGGCATCCACACCGTGCAGACACGGGGTCCGAGCCGCATCTCACCGTTCTTCGTACCGATGATGATGGCCAACGCGTCCGCCGGTCTCATCGCCATGCGCCTCGGCTGGACGGGCCCCAACCTCTGCATCTCGACCGCGTGCGCCGCGAGTACCAATGCGATCGGCGAAGCCACCCGCCTCCTGCGAGAGGGTTCAGCCGACGTGGTGATGGCCGGAGGGACCGAATCGGTCATCACGCCGGTGGCGATCGCGGCGTTCGCCAGGATGGGCGCGCTCAGCAAGCGAAGCGACGACCCGCAACACGCGTCGCGACCGTTCGACGCCGACCGAGACGGATTCGTCATGGGTGAAGGCGCGGCCTACGTCGTGCTGGAACGACTCGACCGGGCTCTCGCCCGTGGCGCGACCATCTACGCCGAGGTGGCCGGGTACGGACGGAACTCTGACGCGTATCACATCACTGCGCCCTCCCCGGGTGGCAATGGCGCGGCTGCATGCATGCAGCTCGCGCTCGATGACGCCGGCCTCGACCCGTCCGAGATCGGACATGTGAACGCGCACGGGACGTCGACCACGCTCAATGACGCGGCCGAAGCGGAGGCGATCCGCAAGGTCTTCGGCGACGACTCCCCCGCGATCACCTCCGTCAAGGGCGTCACCGGACATCTCATCGGCGCGGCCGGCGCGACCGAGGCCGTGGCCACCGTCCTCGCGGTCCGAAGCGGCCAGGTGCCGCCCACCGCGAACCTCGAACGCATCGGCGACGACATCGGCGTCGACGTGGTCGGCGGTAGCCCGCGGGACGTGGGTTCCCGACCGGCGATCTCGAACTCGTTCGGCTTCGGTGGACACAACGCTTCGTTGGTCTTCCGACCGGTGTCCTGACCTCGCGTCCATGCTGCTCGACGGCAAGCGCATCTTGGTCACCGGGGTTCTGAACGACGCCTCGATCGCGTTCTCGGTCGCGCGGCGCGCACAAGAAGAAGGCGCCGAGGTCATCCTCAGCTCATTCGGACGGGTGATGCGCCTCACCGAACGGACCGCCCGGCGGCTGCCCGTCACCCCGGAGATCGTCGAGCTCGACGTCGCCGACCCGGAACACCTCGACGCGCTCGCCGGTCGGGTGGGCGGTCAGCTCGACGGCGTGCTGCACGCGATCGCGTTCGCACCGGAGAGCTGCCTCGGCGGTGGGTTCCTCACCGCGCCCTGGGAAGACGTCGCGGTGGCGATGCGCGTCTCGGCGTACTCGCTCCAGGCCCTCGGCGTCGCCGCCCTGCCGCTCATGCGCGAGCACGGCGGGAGCATCGTCGGGCTCGACTTCGACAACGCGAGCCAGGCCTGGCCGGTCTACGACTGGATGGGGGTCGCCAAGGCCGCGCTCGAGGCGACCTCCCGCTACCTGGCCCGCGATCTCGGTCCGCACGCAATACGGGTCAACCTCGTCGCCGCGGGTCCGATCCGCACCATCGCGGCGAAGTCCATCCCCGGGTTCGAGCAGTTCGAAGCCGCGTGGACCGAACGAGCTCCGCTCGGCTGGGACGTCCGCGACCCCGACCCCGTCGCGCGAGCCTGCGTCGCCCTGCTGTCGGACTGGTTCCCCGCCACCACCGGCGAAGTGCTCCACGTCGACGGCGGCTTCCACGCCATCGGCGCCTGACCGGTTCGCCGGTCACTCCCGGGCCCGCTCACTCCTCCAGCGCGGCTTGCACCTCGGGCACCGTGTTCTTGGGGCTGATCTTGTAGAACGCGGCCGCGATCGTGCCCTTCTCGTCGATGACGAAGGCTGAGCGCACGATTCCCATGTACTGCTTGCCGTACATGGACTTCTCCCCCCAGGTGCCCCACGCTTGCGCCACCGCGTGGTCCTCGTCGGCGAGCAACGGAAAGCCCAGGTCGTAGCGGTCGTCGAACTTCTTCTGCGCGGCCGGTGCGTCGGGGCTGATCCCGACGACCGAGGCTCCGAGCGCGGCCAGGTCGGGCTCGGCGTCGCGAAGGGCACACGACTGGGTCGTGCATCCCGAGGTGTTGGCCTTCGGATAGAAGTAGACGACCACCTTCTTGCCCTTGAAGCCGGTGAGCTTCACGGTGTCGCCGTGCTGGTCCACGAGGGTGAACCGGGGTGCCTTGTCGCCGACGTCGAGTCGTGGCATTCGAGCCTCCTACGCGCGGTTGGGAACGTTGCGACCCGTAGCATGCCGCACGTGCAACGCCGCAGGCGGGTTGAGCTCGAGGCGCCGGTCGCGGAGGTCGAAACCGCCGTCGGCGCGGCCATCGACCAGCTGGAGTCGATCCAGTCCTTCGCGTTCGAACACGTCACGACGCCGCATGACGACGGCGGGCCGACTCGCCTCGACCTCACGGTCGAGAGCTCGATGCGTATCCCCTACTTCCACTGGTTCTACGCCCCGATCATTCGTCGTACTGCCCGCCGCCAATTGGCGTTCGTCATCGACGCGACCCGGGCCGCACTCGCGGGCGAACATCCGCCCGAACCCCCCGCACCCCCGTTCCTCCTCGCCTCGGCCGCCTTCGACGAAGAGGCGGTCCAGCTCCTCGCGGTTGCCGCCGCCATCGGCGCGTTGGCGAGCTTCGGCGCCGCGCTGTTCGGCCAGAACTCGAACTCGGTGGCCAAATCGTTCGGCGCCTCCAACGCGGACCTCGGCGTGGCACTGGCGATCACCCGGGTGGGTGTGCTCGTCGCACTCATCACCACGGCGCTCGCCGACCGTCACGGGCGCCGCCGGATCCTCGCGGTGTCGTTCGCGGGACTCTGCATCGCCAACGCGGTGACCGCCCTCGCTCCGAACCTCGTCCTGTTCACCGGCTCACAGCTCCTGGTGCGAGCGTTCGTCAACTCGACGCTCGTCGTGGCCGGGATCGCGGTCATCGAGGAGGCCCCCGAGAACGCGCGCGCCCTCGCGGCCACGACCTTCGCGCTCGCGTCGGGGGCGGGCTTCGCGCTCTCGGTCATCCTGTTGCCGCTCGCGGATCTCGGCGGCCAGGCCTGGCGCATCCCGTTCGCGCTGAGCGGGCTCAGCATCGTGTTCCTCCCCCGCCTGATCCGCCGGCTCCCCGAGACCCGCCGCTACCGGGCTCTGGCGAGTCGCACCGAGGCCCGCGGGGGTGTCCGTGAGGTCATGGACCGCGCCTACGGCCCGAGGTTCGCGCTGCTCGCTGCGATCGCCTTCCTCACCGGCCTGTTCAGTGCGCCGTCGGCCCAGCTGACCAACAAGTACCTCGACGACACCCGTGGGTTCTCCAACTCGGGGATCAGCCTCTTCCGGGGGGTCACCAACGGGCTCCCCGGTCTGGCCGGGCTCGTGATCGGCGGCCGGCTCGCCGAACGTCGCGGCCGGAGAGGCGTCGCCGCGATCGGCCTCGGGATCGCCTCCCTGGCCCAGATCACCTTCTTCCTCATCGGCGGCCCGTCCCTGTGGGTGGCCTCCACGGTTGCAATCCTCTTCGCCGGGGGTGCCACCGTCGCGCTCGGAACCCTCGACGCCGAGCTCTTCCCCACCGAGGTGCGCGGTACCGGCAATGCCCTGCTCCTGGTGAGCGGCGTCGCCGGAGCAGTCGTGGGTCTCCTGTTGGCGGGGCTGCTCGCCGACACCCTCGGCGGGCTCGGCCCGGCCATCGCGGTGTGTGGATTGGCGCCGGTCCTCGCCGCGACGTTCCTCATCCCGCGACTGCCCGAGGCGGCCCACCGCGACCTCGACGACGTGAGCCCGTCGGAGGTCTGACCCGCGCCCCGCCGAGCGCGTAACGTCGGCGCCCATGGCCGACCGCGACCCGCTCTCCGACTTCACCACCGACACGTTCACCGACCGAGGCGTGACCCGGACCGTGTTCCGCCAGGGCGCCGGCCCCGCCGTGCTGGTGCTGACGGAGATGCCGGGCATCACCCCCGAGGTCGCCGGCTTCGCCCGCCGACTCGTCGCCGCGGGCTACACGGTCGTGATGCCGTCGTTGTTCGGTGAGCCCGGACGGCCGATGAGCGTGGGGTACGTCGCGCGCTCCATGTTCAGCGGGTGCGTGTCACGAGACTTCGCGTCGTTCGCGCTCGACCGCACGAGCCCGATCACCACGTGGCTGCTCGCGCTCGCCCGCGAGGCCCACGCGCGCGCGGGCGGACCGGGCGTCGGTGTGATCGGGATGTGCTTCACCGGCGGGTTCGCCCTCGGGATGATGGTGGACGAAGCGGTGTTGGCCCCCGTGCTCAGCCAGCCTTCTCTGCCGCTGGGGATCGGCAAGACCCGTCGGCGGGCGCTCGGCGTCAGTGACGCCGACCTCGCCGCGCTCAAGGACCGGGCCGCCCGGGGTGCGTGCGTGCTCGGTCTGCGCTTCACCAAGGACCCGCTCGTGCCGGCGGATCGCTTCGAGACCCTGCGCCGAGAGCTCGGGGAGGCCTTCATCGGCGTCGAGATCGACTCGTCGCCCGGCAACCCGCACGACGTCCCCCGCACGGCCCATTCCGTCCTCACGGAGCATCTGGTCGACGAGCCGGGTCATCCCACCCGGGCCGCGCTGGATCAGGTGCTCAGCTTCCTCGCCGAGCGGCTGACCGGGTGACCGTCTGACGAACCGCCATCACGTTCCCGCACGACGCGAGAACAGCCGCCGGAGGCGCCCGCGGCGGTGCTCAGCCGCGTCGGAGATGGTGACCGAAGAAGCCGCCCTTCGGTCGGGCGTGCGCGTGGTAGTGGTCGGGGATGTTGCGCATGTTGTCGTCGACGTAGTGCTCGAACGTGAAGTGCTGCGAGACAACGAGCGCGAGCCGGGTGTGCATGTGTTCGAGGGTCGCCGCCGGTGGCTCGGTCCCGTGGTCACGCCACACGACCATCGGTACCGCGCAGATCTCGCACTCGGCGATCCAGCAGATGTCGTCCTCGTGGAACCACTCCGTGATGCGCGCGGCTTCGCACAGGTCGCAGTGGTTCGGGTCCTGGTCCCGAGGAGTCCAGCCGGCGGTCATGACGCGTCGAGCCCGGCTCGGAGCTCGCCGACGAACTCGGCCGCGGCCTCCGGCCCACCACCCTGGAGGAGCCGGCGAACGAGGGCACTGCCGACGATCACCCCGTCCGCGCCGGCCGCGGCGTCACGCGCCTGGGCGGGCGTCGAGATACCGACGCCGAGCAGCACCGGACGATCGGTGACCGCCTTGGCGCGGCGTCCCATCTCGACGGCCTGCGCGGCGAGGGCACTGCGCTCGCCGGTCACGCCCATCAGCGCGACGGCGTAGACGAAGCCGCGTGAGCGTTCGCAGATCGCCTCGAGACGTTCGGTGGGCGTCGCCGGCGCGGCCAGGAGCACGGTTTCGACGCCGGCGGCGTCGGCCGCGTCACCCCAGCCATCCAGCTCGTCGAGGGGCAGGTCCGGGACGATGGCGCCGTCGATCCCCGCGGCCGCGAGCGACGCGGCGAACCGCTCGACTCCCGCGTGGTGGACCGGGTTGTAGTAGGTCATGACCACGAGCGGGACATCGACATCGAGCCTCGCGGCGTCGGCGATGATCCCCTGCGGTGTGGCGCCGAGCTGCAACGCGCGCTGCGACGCTTCCTGGATCGTTGATCCGTCCATCACCGGATCCGAGAACGGGATCCCGATCTCGATCGCGTCTGCGCCCGCGGATGCCACCGCCCGCACGACGTCCGACCACCCCGATCCGAGCCCTCCCGTGACGTACGGCACGAGCAGCGTGCGACCTTCGGCGCGGCGGGCCCGGAGATGCTCCTCGAGCCTCACGCGGGCCCTTCGCCCATGAGCCCTTCGCCCATGAGCCCGGCGCCCATGAGCTCGGCGACCTGCGCGGCGTCCTTGTCCCCGCGACCCGACAGGGTCACCAGCACGGTCGTACCGCTCGCCACGGCCCGGCCGGCTTCGCGGGCGAGCCAGCCGATCGCGTGGGCCGGTTCGAGCGCGGGCACGATCCCCTCCGTCTCGGCGAGGAGCTGAAACCCGGCGATGGCTTCGTCGTCGGTGGCGGACACGTACTCGGCGCGTCCCTGCGCGGCGAGCTGTGCGTGCTCGGGACCGACACCGGGATAGTCCAGACCGGCGCTCACCGAGTGCGCCTCGAGGATCTGACCGTGCTCGTCCTGGAGGTACAGCGAACGAGCACCGTGCAGGACGCCGGGCACACCCCGACTCACCGACGCGCCGTGGGCACCCGACTCGAGTCCCCGCCCGCCGGCTTCGACACCGACGAGGCGAGCCTCGGTGTCGATGAACCCGGCGAAGGTTCCGATGGCGTTCGAGCCACCGCCGACGCACGCGACCACGAGGTCGGGATCACCGCCGGTGATCGCGCGGTGCTGCTCGCGCGCCTCGTCGCCGACGACCCGCTGGAACTCGCGCACGATCCACGGGTACGGGTGCGGCCCGACAACACTGCCGATGCAGTAGTGCGTGGTCTCGACGGTCCCGACCCAGTCTCGCAACGCATCGTTGATCGCGTCCTTCAGGGTGGCGCTGCCCGAGTTGACCGGGATCACCTCGGCGCCGAGCAGCTGCATGCGCCACACGTTGAGCGCCTGGCGCTCGATGTCGACGGCGCCCATGAACACCTGACAGTCGAGGCCGAACAGCGCCGCTGCGGTCGCGGTGGCGACACCGTGCTGACCGGCGCCGGTCTCGGCGATGACGCGGTGCTTGCCCATCCGTCGGGTCAGCAGCGCCTGACCGAGCACGTTGTTGATCTTGTGCGAGCCCGTATGGGTCAAGTCCTCCCGCTTCAGCAGGACCCGCAGCCCGAGGCGTTCGGACAGCCGGTGGCACTCGGTCACCGGCGTCGGTCGCCCGGCGTAACCGGTGAGCAGGTCTGCCAGCTCGGTGCGGAAGTCGTCTGATGCCCACGCGACCCGGAACTCGGCTTCCAGCTCCTCGAGCGCGGGAACGAGCGACTCGGGCACGAACCGGCCGCCGAACTCCCCGAACCGGCCGAGACCCGTGGGTTCGTCGGCCGGTCTCCCGGCGAGCTGGACCGGGCGACCGCGGGCCGGCGCGCTCACGGGTGCTCCTCGTCGTCCATCCAGTTGTAGGGCTCGTTCGCGTTGGCGGAGGCCGGCGCCGGAGTCTCCTCCCGCAGCGCCTCACCCGCTTCGCGGGCGGCTTCGATGAACCGGCGCAGCTTGCGTACGTCCTTTCGACCGGGAGACGCCTCGACTCCCGTGCTGACGTCAACCCCCCACGGGCGGACCCGGCGGATGGCCTCACCGACATTCTCGTGGGTGAGGCCGCCGGCGATGAGCAGGCGGATACCCCCCGGGACGCCCTCGGCGAGTGACCAGTCGAAGACCCGGCCCGAGCCCGGATCGGGTGAGTCGACGAGGAGCACGTCGGCGGGACCGTTGGCGGCCGACGCCACCGCGGCATCACCGGCGGGGAAGGCCTGGATCACGAAGGGGACCCGTTGGCGCACCCACCGAACCTCCGACAGCGGCTCCCGACCGTGGAGCTGAGCGCCCTGCAGGCCGGTGGTGTTGACGATCTCGGCGACGCGTTCGGGCCGCTCGTCGCGGAAGACCCCGACGGTGATCGCCTCGTGCGGCAGTCGCTTGACGATGTCACGCGCGGTGACGGGCGTCACCATGCGCGGGCTGCCCGACGCGAACACGAACCCGAGCGCGTCGGCGCCGAGGGCCACGGCCAGGAGCGCGTCGTCCTCGTTGGTGATCCCGCACACCTTGATCCACATGGCCCGCCCACGGTACCGGACCCACCGAGACTCACCCAGAACTGTTTCCCGCCCCCCAGCACGCTCTTGCGTCGCAGGACGAGAATTATTCACGACCTGCGACGCCAAAGTGTGAGGGGTCAGACGTCGGTGAGGCGACCGTTGAGGAAGTCGTCGTAGGCGGAGAGGTCGAGGAGGCCGTGCCCGCTGTAGTTGAACAGGATCACCCGTTCCTCGCCCAGCTCCTTCGCGGCCAACGCCTCGTCGATCACCGCTCGGATCGCGTGGCCGGTCTCGGGCGCGGCGAGCTTGCCTTCGGTGTTGACGAACTGCATCGCCGCTTCGAACGTCTTGGCTTGCGGGTAGGCGACGGCTTCCATGCGCCCGCACTTGACGAGCCCCGAGATGATCGGCGAGTCACCGTGGTAGCGGAGCCCGCCGGCGTGGATCGACGGCGGCACGAAGTCGTGGCCGAGGGTGTACATCGGCAGGAGCGGCGTCATTCCCGCGGAATCGCCGAAGTCGTACTCGAACGTCCCCTCGGTCAGCGTCGCACAGCTCGACGGCTCGACCGCGACGAGGCGGACACCCTCATCCGCCATGAACGGCAGCGCGATCCCGCCGAGGTTCGAGCCACCCCCGCACGAACCGATCACGACGTCGGGCATCGTCTCACCCGCGAGCGCGAGCTGCTCCTTGGCTTCGATACCGATGATCGTCTGATGCAACAGCACGTGGTTGAGCACCGAGCCGAGCGTGTAGTGCGAGTCGTCTCGGCCCGCCGCGTCGCGCACCGCGTCGCTGATCGCCATGCCGAGCGAGCCCGGATGGTCGGGCTGGTCGACCGGTGAGGTGACCACGTCGCCGCCCCAGGCCTCCATCATGATCCGGCGGTACGGCTTCTGGTCGTAGCTCGCCCGCACCATGTACACCTTGCACTCCAGGTCGAACTGGCGGCAGGCGAAGCTGAGTGCCGTGCCCCATTGCCCGGCGCCCGTCTCGGTCGTCAGCCGCTTCGTCCCGTCCACCTGGTTGTAGAAGGCCTGCGGTACCGCAGTGTTCGGCTTGTGTGACCCGGCGGGCGAGACCGACTCGTCCTTGTAGTAGATCCGCGCCGGCGTACCCAGCTCGGCTTCGAGCCGTTCGGCACGCACGAGCGGCGTCGGGCGCCACAGCCGCAGGATGTCGAGCACCTCTCCGGGGATGTCGATCCACGGCTCGGTCGCCATCTCCTGAGCAATGAGGGCCATCGGGAAGAGCGGCGTGAGATCGTCCGGTCCGAGCGGCTCTCGCGTCCCTGGATGCAGCGGCGGCTGCATCGGCTCGGGCAACGACGGGAGCGCGTTGAACCACGCTGTCGGGATCTGATCGGAGCTGAGCTGGAAGCGATTCATGCGTCTCCTTCGACGATTGAACGCAGCGTGGCGGTCGGGTCTTCGGCGCGCGCGAGCATCTCACCGATGAGCACCGCCGGATAGCCCGCGGCGGCCATGCGGTGCGCGTCGGCCGGCGAACGAATCGCGCTCTCCGCCACCGCGACCACGTCGCGGGGAATGCGGTCACGGTGACGTTCGGCGGTACCGAGATCCTCGGCAAACGTGGTGAGATCGCGGCAGTTCACACCGACCACCCGCGCTCCCGCCGCGACCGCCCGGTCGATCTCGCCGTCGTCGTGGGCTTCGACGAGCACGCCCAGCTCGAGCTCGGTGGCCAGCGTGTGCAGGTCGGCCAGCAACGTTTCGTCGGCCAACGCGGCCACGATGAGCAGGATCGCGTCCGCGCCCATGGCCCGGGACTCCCACACTTGGGTCTCGTCGATGATGAAGTCCTTGCGCAGCACGGGAAGGCCGGTGGCGGCGCGAGCCTCCTGGAGGTCGGCCACGGTGCCACCGAAGAACGGACCGTCGGTGAGCACCGAGAGCGCCGCCGCGCCGCCGCGCTCGAACGCCAGCGCCATCGCCGCGGGATCCAGGTCAGGCGCGAGGTCCCCCTTGGACGGAGATCGGCGCTTGATCTCCGCGATCACCCGGACCGCGCCCTCACCCGGTGCGAGTGCGCCGACGAAATCGCGGGTCGGTGGCGCGGCCAACGCGGCTCGGTGAATCGCGTCACGGGCCGCGGGCTGGTGCAACAACGTGACTTCGTCGATCTTCGTCGCGAGGATCTCGTCCAACACAGACACCACTCCAGCCTAGACATAGGCTGCGCCGCGATGAGTCCGTCTTCTCCCCACCGCGCGTTTCCCGACGGATTCCTCTGGGGCAGCGCGACGGCCGCGCATCAGGTCGAGGGCGGCAACTGGAACAACGACTGGTGGGCGTGGGAGCACAACCCCGACTCGCCGTGCGTCGAGGTGTCGGGCGACGCGTGCGACCACTACTGGCGCTACCCGAGCGACATCGCCCTACTCGCCGAGCTCGGCTTCGGTGCCTACCGGTTCTCACTGGAGTGGTCACGGATCGAGCCCGAAGAAGGCGAGTTCTCGGTCGCCGCGCTGGATCACTACCGCCGAATGCTGGCCTGCTGTCACGAGCACGGCTTGCGGCCCGTCCTGACGTACCACCACTTCACGACCCCTCGGTGGCTGGCCGACCGGGGAGGCTGGGCCGACGACCGCACTCCGGAGCGGTTCGCCCAATTCTGCACTCGTGCCACCGACCACCTCGGTGATCTCGTCGGCATGGCGTGCACGATCAACGAACCCAACGTCGTGTCGATCCTCGGCTACCTGCTCGGCCGCTTCCCTCCGGGTCACACCGACGGGAGCGAGTACTTGCACGTCAACGACGCCATGATCCGCGCCCACCGACTCGCCTACGAGGCCATCCACGCGTCACGGGGTGACTTTCCCGTCGGGATGACCCTCTCGATGGCCGACTTCCAAGCCGTTCCCGGCGGCGAGGCCAACATGGAGCGCGCCCGTCACTCGATGGAAGACGTCTTCTTGGAAGCCGCGCGGGGTGACGACTACCTCGGCGCGCAGATGTACACCCGCATCCGATTCGGGCCCGACTCACCGGCGCCGCTCGGCAATGAGGAAGGCGTGCGCACGACCTCGATGGGCTATGAGCTCTGGCCCCAGGCCCTCGAAGCCACGGTGCGGCGCGCCGCTGAGGTCGCACAGGTGCCGATCTACGTCACCGAGAACGGCATCTCCTGTGTCGATGACACCGAACGCATCGAATACGTCACTGACGCGTTACGGGGGCTGGGTCGCTGCCTCGACGACGGCATCGACGTTCGGGGCTACTGCTACTGGAGCTGTCTCGACAACTTCGAGTGGGCCGAGGGCTACGGCCCGCAATTCGGGCTCATCGGCGTGGACCGAGCCACCCAACAGCGCTCGGTGAAGCCGTCGGCCCGTTGGCTCGGCTCCATCGCCATCACCAACACGCTCGAGCTGTAGACACGCCGGCCTCAGTCGGTGCGCGAACCTGCGGCTAGCGACGGTAAGCGCACCAACGGTGGGGCTCTGGGGTCGCCGGTTCGGCCACCACAGCCTGGGGCAATCCGGCGGGATCACATGCCCCTGACGTTCCCATCACACTCCCGGCGGGTGGTGATGCGACGATGGTGGTCTATGGAGAAGGGCACCGTGGTCGTCATCGACGACGAGCCGAACATCGCGGATCTCGTCGAGCTGTACCTGAGCCGGGAAGGGTTCCGGGTCGTGAAGGCCGCGACGGGCCGGGGCGGGCTCGAGGCCGCTCGGGACAAATGACCGCGCCTCGTCGTCCTCGACGTCGGCCTGCCCGACATCGACGGCCTCGCGGTGTGTCGCGAGCTGCGCGCCGCATCTGCGGTCCCGGTCATCTTCCTCACCGCCCGAGACGGCGAGGTCGATCGCATCCTGGGCCTCGAGCTCGGCGCCGACGACTACCTCACCAAGCCCTTCTCCCCTGCCGAGCTGGTCGCGCGGGTCAAGGCGGTGCTGCGTCGTGTCGACGGCGGCCCGGGGCCGGAGATCATCCCGGCGGGCGACGCCCTGATCGACGTCGGTCGCCGCGAGATCCGCGTCGGCACCGAGGTCCTCGAGTTCACCACCAAGGAGTTCGACCTGCTGCGCTTCCTCGCCGAACGACCCGGGCTCGCGCTCTCACGCCAACAGATCCTCGACGGCGTGTGGGGCTACGACTGGTACGGCGACAGCCGCACGGTCGACGTCCACATCGCGCAGGTCCGCAAGAAGCTCGCCGGCGCGGCGACGATCACCACCGTCCGCGGCATCGGCTACCGGTTCGAGCAGGACCCGCCCGCGACGCCGAGCCCGTGAAGACACCAGCCTCGTGAAGACGCCAGCCTCGTGAAGATCAGGCACCGGTTGCGCAAGCGGCTCCTCGTCGCGATGGTGTCCATCGGAATCGGCGTCCTCGTGTTCACCGGCATCGCGACGGTCGGGCTCACCCGCCGCACCACCGTCGACGTCGTCCGGTCAGATCTGACCGAACGCGCACCGGCCGTGGAATCCGCGCTCATCGCGCTCCGGAGCCGCGCCGACAACCAACAAGATCGGGCCCAGATCCCCGAAGCCCAGCGCCGGGCTCGGAGTGAGTTCCTCGAGCTCCTCGGTACGGCGCTCCAGGTCGCCGACGGCAGCCTCGCGCTGTTGGGCCCGGACGGCACGATCCGCCCGACCATCACCGCCACCACCACGTCGACCGCGCCGAGAGACGCGCCCGATCCCGCCGATCGGCTCCGTCGTCTCTCGCCCGGAGTGGCGAGCAGTGACCTGGACCCCGAGCCGCTGCGCGCCGGAGACCACCAGACCGGCCAGAGCGGAGACTTCGTGTTTGTCGCGATCCCGTTCGCCCCCGAGCCCAACGGCGACATCCCTGTCGTCGTGCTCACGAACCAGATCGAGCGCGCGCTCGCCGGCCGCGCCGGACCGTTCTTCCTCGGCACCGCGCTCGTCGCCGCGGTCGCCGCGGTCGCGATCTCCTTCCTGCTCGCCCGGCGCTTCACTCGACCGTTGGCGACAATGAGCGACACCGCCCATCGCATCGCGACCGGCGATCTCTCGGCGCGCGTGGACGTCGGGCGGATGCCGTCCGACGAGGTCGGCGACCTCGCGGACACCCTGAACCGGATGGCCGAACAGCTCGAGACCGCCCGCGGTCAGGAACGCCTCTTCCTGCTCAGCGTCTCCCACGACCTGCGAACGCCGCTCACGTCGATCCGCGGTTACGCAGAGGCCATCTCCGACGGAACGGCGAGCGACCCGGCCATGCTCGAGCGCGCCGCGGTCGTGATCTCCTCGGAGTCGCGCCGGCTCGAACGACTGGTCGCCGACCTGCTCCAGCTCGCCGACCTCGATGCCCGACAGTTCTCTCTCCGACCGAGTCGATTCGACGCCGTCGAGACGGTGCGAGACGCGGTCGACGCGTTCCAACCCGCCGCGACCGAAGGCGGCATGGAGCTGCACCTCGACGTGCCGTCGTCGGCCGTGGTCAACGGCGATCCCGAACGTCTCGGTCAGATCGTCGCCAACCTCGTCGAGAACGCGCTCGCGTACGCCACCACCCACATCGACGTGCGGGTCACCGTGGACGATGACCTCCGCGTGCTGGTCAGTGACGACGGTCCCGGCATCGCCTCCGCCGACATCGAGCGAGTCTTCGAGCGTCTCTACTCGTCGCGCGGCGCGCGAGGCCGCGCCGTCGGCACCGGGCTCGGCCTCGCGATCGTGCGCGAGCTGGCCGGAGCCATGGGTGGTGCGGTGACCGTCGAGAGCGATCCGGGAGGAGGCGCGCGCTTCACCGTGCGCCTCCCGACCCAGTCTCCCGGCGCGGCTACCGGTCGGCCGGGATCGCCTCCAGCTGCACGCTGAGCACACTGTCACCTTCGCCGACGGTCACCGCGGCAGGTGGCTCCACCTCACGGCGCACGAAACCCAGCGCCACCACCGGACCACCGTCGTCAGGCGTGACGCTCGTGACCCGCCCGACGACCCGATCGCCAACACGGACCTCGTTGCCCGACGCCAGGCGACCTGAGCCCGAAGGACACAGCCTGCGCAGGAACCGGTTGACATGGCCGCGCGTGTCGATCCGACAGACCAGCTCCTGGCCCAGGAAGCACCCTTTGGTGAACGACACCGCGTCGCGCTCGAGGAAGGCCTCCTGCGGGATGACCGACTCGTCGAGCTCGGCGCCCATCTTCGGGGCCCCGGCCTCGATGCGGGCCCGCTCGTACGCCGCGGCCGTGAGTCCCCGGTCGGTCATCACGTCGAGCGTGTCGCTGGTACCAATCACGTCGTCGCCCCCGGCGACGGGAATCGACATATGCCCGGCGGGTGGTGGGCCACCGTCACGGATCGCGACCATCGCCCAGCCGGCGCTGCGATCCTCGATGTCGGCCTGCACTCGAATCCTGAACCGGTCGAGTGACGCAGCCAGTGCCGCACCGAACCCGGCCTCGACGTCCAACCAGACCTCGTCGCCTACGCGCAGCACCCGGAACGCCGCGTCGAGCTTGCCCCGCGGGCTGAGCAGCAGGCACGGCCGAGTCTCACCGTCGGCGATCCCGTCGAGATCCTGCGAGACCAGGTTCTGGAGAAACGAGAGCGCATCGGGACCCGAGACCACCACGAGATCACGATCCAGCACACTCACTCCTACCCCTCCCCGCTCGGACGCTCACCCGGCGAGCCGGTCGCGGTCGCTGCGGCGGCTGCCGCGGTCATCAGCGCCCTGGCCTTGTTGTGGCACTCGAGGTTCTCGGCCTCGGGATCCGAATCAGCGACGACGCCGGCACCGGCCTGGACGCTCGCCCGGCCGTTCCGCCACACCATCGTACGAATCGCGATCGCGGTGTCCACGTTGCCGGAGAAATCGCAGTAGCCGACCACACCCGCGTACGGGCCCCGCTTGGTCGGCTCGAGCTCGTCGATGATCTCCATCGCCCGCACCTTCGGCGCGCCGCTCACCGTTCCTGCCGGGAACGTCGCGCGCAGCACGTCCACCGGGCTCAGCCCGGGGGTGATGTTACCCGACACCTCACTCGTGAGGTGCATCACGTGCGAGTACCGCTCGAGCGTCATCAGCTCGTCGACCCGCTCGGTACCGAACCGCACCACCCGGCCGACGTCGTTGCGAGCCAGATCCACGAGCATCGTGTGCTCGGCGCGTTCCTTCGGGTCCTCCGACAGCTCGGCCGCCATCCTGCGGTCGTGTTCCTCGGTCCGGCCCCGAAAGCGCGTCCCGGCGATCGGCCGGCTGATGACCCGACCGTCGAGAAGCTGCACCATCGGCTCCGGCGACGAGCCGACGAGCGTGGCCTCTTCATGGCGGAGGAAGTACATGTACGGCGACGGGTTCACCAGCCGCAGCACGCGGTACACCTCGAGCGGATCGAACGTTCCCTCGAGCTCGAACCGCTGCGCGAGCACGACCTGGAAGATGTCGCCGGCGAGGATGAGCTCGCGCGCCGCCTCGACCGCACGACAGTAGGTGTCCCCCGACATGGTCGAGGAGAACTCGGGCATGGCGCGCAACTCAGCCGGCGGTGGGGTCACCGGCTGGTACGGCAACGGGCGCGCGAGCTCGCCGACGCGCTCGTCGAGCCGCACGCACGCCGCGTCGTACGCCGCGTCGACCTCGCCCCGATCGGCGTCGGTCGCAAAGAACACGTTCTCGATGAGGAAGAGACGCTGGCGATAGTGGTCAAACGCGGTGACGTGACCGGTGAGCCACAGGACCGCGTCCGGCGCGTCGAGATGATCGGGTGGAACTGCCGGGAGGTGCTCGATCTCGCGCACGACGTCGTAGCCGAGGTAGCCGACGACACCTCCGTGAAAGGGTGGGAGGTCCTCGATCGTCGGCGCGCGGAAGTGCGCGAGCAGCGCGTCGAGTGCGGCCAGCGCTCCCTGATCTCGTGGGACACCGGCCGGCGGCGTGCCGACGAAGTCGACGTCACGGCCGCGCACGATGAGCGTGAGCGCCGGGTCCCGGCCGAGGAAGGAGAACCGTCCCCACCGGTCGGCGTGCTCCACGGATTCGAGCAGGAACCCTTCCCGTTCACCGACCAGCTTGCAGAACGCAGACACCGGTGTCTCGAGATCCGCGCGGACCTCGCGCCAGACCGGCACGACGGTGTAGTCGCCCGCGAGGGCGCGAAAGTCGTCGCGGGTCGGACGAATCACACGTGGCCCGGGACGGCGCCCGCACCGAACGCCCGGAAGAAGCAGCTGCGCTCACCGGTGTGACAAGCCCCCCGGCCCTCCTGTTCGACGATGAACAACAGCACGTCCATGTCACAGTCGTAACGGGCGTCTCGCACCCATTGCCGATCGCCCGACGTCTCGCCCTTGCACCAGAACTCCTGGCGGCTGCGGCTCCAGAACCAGGTCCGGCCGGTCTCCAGCGTGCGCCGGAGCGCCTCCCGGTTCATCCAGCCGACCATCAGCACGCTGCCCGAGCCCTGCTCCTGAATGACCGCCGGGACCAGCCCTTTCGCGTCGTAGGTGACCGCGTCGAGCTCCTCGTCGGTGACGGCGATCGGCGTCGCGATGGGCATCGAACGAGCGTAGTCCCCGCGCGAGACTCCCCTGATGTCGAATACGCCCCAACCCCCCGTCGCGTCGCGCCGGCCACACTCGCTGCGCGCCCACGGCGACGAACGAGTCGACGACTGGTACTGGCTGCGCGACCGCACCGACCCCGACGTCATCGCCTACCTCGACGCGGAGAACGCCTACACCGCGGCGGCGCTCGCACCGACCGAGCCGCTCCGCCAGGAGATCTACGACGAGATCGTCGCCCGGGTCCAAGAGACCGACGTCTCCGCGCCGGCCCACCGAGGCGAGTGGGACTACTTCGTCCGCACCGAGGAACGCCGCCAGTACGCCATACACGGCCGACGGCCGCGCGGCGCACCCGAAGGCGTTGACGAGTCGATCCTGTTCGACGAGAACGTCGCCGCCCAAGGTCACGGGTACTTCTCGCTCGGCAGCGCCGCGGTGAGCCCGAACCAGGAGCTCCTCGCGTACGCCGTCGACCACGTCGGCGACGAGCGGTTCGAGCTGCGCGTCCGCGACCTGGCCGCGGGTGCCGACCTGAGCGACGTCGTCGCCGACACCTATTACGGACTCGCGTGGGCGAATGACAACTCGACCCTGTTCTACGTCCGTCCCGACGATGCCACGCGGCCGCACCAGGTGTGGCGACACACGATCGGGAGCCCCGTCGCGACAGATGTCCTGGTCTTCGAGGACCCCGACGAGCATTTCTTC
>DASRPD010000052.1:0-69276 GCA_035646535.1 Acidimicrobiia bacterium | reverse complement strand
ACGCCGGAGCGCGAGACCCGTGCTATCTCGGTGAGTGCAGCATCCGGATCGGGGACGTGTTCCAGGACCTCGATCGCGAGCACGAGATCGAAGCTCCGGTCCGGGAACGGCAGGGCGACAATGTCTCCGAACGCGGCCGAGAGCGCGCGGGCACGCCAGTGCTCGGCGAGCGCGGCGTCGGGCAGATCCAGACCCACGACGTCGGCATCGGGGTAGTGACGCTTCACGCGTTCGGAGATCTCACCCTCACCGATTCCTACTTCGAGGACACGGTCCGGCGCTCGTGACGGGAGTGACGCATCGAGATGATCGAGGAACCTCGCCATGAGTCGGCGCTCGATCGGATTCGAGCTCGCGTACTTGTCGTACGCGTTGCCGACCGGAACCGTGTCGGTCACAACGATGCCGGCGCGACCTCGTCGCGCGGCTTCGACAGGCGTACGAACAGGTCCGCGAGGAGCCCGATCGCGAAGATCTGGAACGCGGCGAACAGGATGAGCAACGTGTTCGCGGCGAGCCGGTAGTCGCGCGTCACCCAGTCGTAGCCGAGCTTGGCGAATCCCACCGCGGCGAGCGCCAACGCGAGTGGCATGAAGATCCGCAGCGGGTTGTAGGACAGGACGAGGCGAACGACCTGGGTCAGATAGCGCCGCGTGTCCTTCCACCAGTGGAACTTCGACTTCCCCGCTCGTTGTGAGTACTCGATCGGCACGTATTTCACCGAGTAGCCGTTCGCGAGGAACGCCATCGTGAGCGTCGTGACGCACGAGAAACCCTTGGGGAGGAGATGGAGGTACTGGCGTCCCACGTCGGCGCGAAACGCGCGGAGACCCGAGTTGAGGTCGGGGATCTTCGTTTCGACGAGGTAGCTCGCGAGCTTGCGGATGAACCACTTGGCGGGTACCCGCGCCACTCTGGCGGTGCCCTGCTCCGAGGTTCGTGCGCCGACGACCTGGTCGTAGCCCGCCAGCTCCTTCACGATGTGGGGGATCTCGTCGTTGGGGTAGGTCATGTCGGCATCGGTCCAGACGACGATGCGGCCGCGGGCTGCCCGCGTCCCGGCCTTGCGGGCGGAGCCCGTTCCCCGGTTCTTCGAGAACTGGATCAGCCGGATTCCTTCGATGGTTTGGAGCTGATCGCCCGAGCCGTCGTCCGAGCCGTCGTCGACGACGACGATCTCGTAGCTGTACGGGGAGGCTTCGAGGGACGCGCGGATGCGATCCACCTCCGTGCGGAGGTGGCCTTTCTCGTTATAGACCGGAAGCACCACGGTCACGTCGAGATCGGTCGCAGCGGCGTCAGCCATGGCGGACGCGGGAGGTTAGTTCCTCGCAGCACGGATCGTCTCGTCGACCAGGACGCATGTACCGGTGCCGACGGCGTGGGCAGGGGTTAGCGGCGGCCAGCTTCGAGCTGGTCCGTCTCGGCTTTGAGGTCGGCCTCGTACATCATCGCGACGAGCTCCTCGAACGTAATCTTCGGCTCCCAGCCCAGCAGGCGCTTCGCCTTGGTGGCGTCGCCCATCAAGAGGTCGACCTCGGCGGGGCGTTCGAAGCGGGTGTCGTGGGTCACGAACGGCTCCCAGTCGTCGTAGCCCGCGATGCGGAACGCCGCGTCGAGGAACTCTCGGATCGTGTGCGTCTCGCCCGTCGCGATCACGTAGTCGTCGGGCTCGTCCTGTTGGAGCATGAGTCGCATCGCATCGACGTAGTCGCCGGCAAAGCCCCAGTCGCGCGCGGAATCGAGGTTCCCGAGGCTGATCCGATCCTGGAGCCCGAGCTTGATCCGGGCCAGGGAGTTGGTGATCTTGCGGGTCACGAACTCGAGTCCGCGTCGCGGCGACTCGTGATTGAACAGGATCCCATTCGAGGCGTGGAGCCCGTATGCCTCGCGGTAGTTCACGGTCATGCCGTGGCCGAACACCTTGGCCACGCCGTAGGGCGAGCGCGGGTGGAACGGGGTCTGCTCCGTCTGGGGGGTCTCTCGGACCTGGCCGAACATCTCCGATGAGGACGCCTGGTAGAAGCGGATTGGGTTGTCGTCGACGCCGCCGACGATCCGCACCGCCTCGAGCATGCGCAAGACGCCCAGACCGGTGATCTCCGAGGTGAGCTCGGCCTGGCGAAACGAGAGCTGCACGAAGCTCATCGCGCCCAGGTTGTACACCTCGTCGGGTTGGACCTGTTCCATTGCCGCGATGAGCGATGACAGGTCGCGCAGGTCACCATCGACGAGCTCGAGTGATGGATTCTCGTCCAGGACCATCTGCGCCTTCGGGTTGGCCTGGCCGTGGATGAGGCCGAACACTTGGTAGCCCTGAGCAGCGAGGAGCTGGCCAAGGTAGCGACCGTCCTGGCCGGTGATCCCGGTGATGAGGGCGCGTTTCATCAGCGTGACGCTAGTCGCGCCGCTCTGGAAAGTCCGCGTCGCACTGCTCGAGGAACTCGGCGCAGCGTTGCTCTTCGTCGACCTCGCCGATGGCGGCCGCGCTCGCTCGCAGCCCGTCGAGGGACCGCAGGAAACCCCGGTTGGGCTCGTGGCTCCACCGCACATACCCCGCGCCCCGCCAGCCTGACTTGCGGAGCTGGTCGAGACCTCGGTGGTAGCCGGAGCGGTAGTAGGCGTACGCCTCGATCGGATCACGGGCCAGTGCACCGAGCTGGGCCCACCCGTCGAGGAACCGCGGGTGGGCCGCGACGACGGCCGCGACCGCGTCACGGCGCGCGCCGGGAGGATCGTCGTCCATCGCCAATGCGGCGCTCAACGCGGCTGTGACCTCCTCGGGCTCAGGATCGAGGAGGGTCTCGGGGAGGCCTCGCGAGAGGTTGACCGGGTGTCCGTCGGGTCCGTGGGGCATTCCTCCACGCTATCGAACTGCGGTACCGTCTCCTCGGACCGCCGGTAGCATCGATCCGGTGACGTCACCTGATGCAGCCGCCGCCCCGCGCCGCGACGCGCGACGCGCGACGCGCGTCGTGCTCGTCCGCCACGCGGTCACTCTCGAGACGGGCATGACGCTGTCCGGTCGGGCGCCCGGGATCGACCTCTCGGACCCGGGCCGTGCGCAGGCCGAAGCCACGGGCGCGCGCCTCGCCTCGGTGCCGGTTGCCGCGGTGTACGCCAGCCCGATCGAGCGGACCACCCAGACTGCCGAGCTCATTGCCAAGCACCACGGCCTTGCGGTCGAACCGCTTCCTGGCGTCATCGAGGCCGATTACGGGGAGTGGACCGGCGAGAAGCTCTCCGACCTCGCGAAGACCGACCTCTGGAAGACTGTGCAGGCCGCACCGTCTCGCGTCCGGTTCCCCGGCGGCGAGTCGATGGTCGCCATGCAGGCTCGGATGGTCGCGGCCATCGAAGCCGTCGCCCAGGACCACCCAGGCGCGGCTGTCGTCGTGGTCTCGCATGCCGATCCCATCAAGGCCGCGATCGCCCATTTCACCGGGCTCGCGCTCGACCTGTTCCAGCGGGTCGCGGTCGCGCCCGCTTCGGTCACCGTGGTCGAGCTCGGTCCCCTCGGCGCCACGCTCCTCAAGTGCAACGACACCGGAACCCTCGACGAGCTGGCCGCGAAGCCGTCCGCAGACGGTGGTGGCGACGCTGAGCGCGACGATGAGCCCGAGGCGGACCCACAGGTGGGTGGCCATGGGTGATCCCATCGAGCTCGACCCGGTGGATTCCCTCGGCGCGGGCGCGGTCGGTGAACCCGGCCGGCGCACGTTCCTCATCCAGGCGGCGAAGTCCGACGCCCGCCTCACCGTCCTCGTCGAGAAGGAGCAGATCGAACTGCTGGCGCGGGAGGCGATGGTCTTCCTGGAACGGATCGCCGAGGAGTTCCCCGAAGATCCCGTCGAGCTCGGCCCGGACCTGCGGCGCGCTGCTTCGGTCGACGAACCGGCCGTGCCCTTGTTCCGCGCGCGTCTCATCGGCCTCGGGTTCGAGCCCGAGCGCGAGCTCGTGCTCATCGAGCTCCGAGAGCGGTCCGAGGGCGACGAGGCCGATGAGGGCGACGAAGCCGTTCCTGACGGGAGCGAGGCCGACGGATTCATCGCCCGTCTCTTCGCCACGCGGGCGCAGGTACGCGCGATGGCCGCGCGCGCGGTCGAGGCGGTCACGGCCGGCCGGCCCAAGTGCCCGCTCTGCGATCTGCCGATGGATCCCCAGGGCCACCGGTGTCCGCGGTGGAACTGAGCGCGGACGACGCGCTCGACCTGCTTCGAGGAGGAGACCTCGAGGTCGTGGGGCAGATTCCGTGGTCGTCGAACGCAACGTTTCTCGCGTCGCTGACCACCGACGACGTCGAGCTCCCGGTGATCTACAAGCCGCGACGAGGCGAGAGGCCGCTGTGGGACTTCACGCTCGGCACGCTGTGTCAACGAGAGCTCGCGGCCCACGACCTGTCGGCCTTGCTCGGTTGGTCGCTCGTTCCCCCGACCGTGCTGCGCGATGGTCCACACGGTGATGGCATGGTCCAGCTGTTCATCGATCACGACCCGGAGGAGCACTACTTCACGTTGCTCGAGGACCACCTCGACACGCTCCGGGCGTTCGCCGTCTTCGACGTGTTGGTCAACAACGCGGACCGCAAGGGCGGGCACTGCCTGCACGGCCGCGTCGACGGGCAGGTGTGGGGCATCGACCACGGGCTGACCTTCCACGAAGAGTGGAAGCTCCGAACCGTCATCTGGGATTTCGCGGGCGAGCCGGTGCCCGAGCGGTTGGCCGACGATGTGTGTCGTCTCGCCGCCGAGCCGGCGCGCCTCGAAGGGGCCCTGGGGTCTCTTCTGTCGCCCTCCGAGCTCGACGCGCTATGCCGCCGGATCGACGAGCTCACCCGCGTCGGCAGCCTGCCGCAGCCCGAACCCGGCTACCACTCGGTCCCGTGGCCGATGATCTGACCGAGCGCGCACCGCGATGCCCCCGTAGTGGCGGCGGCTCGGTGGTCAGCCCGTTCCGAGCTGCTGTGCGAGGTAGTTCGTCTCGCCCAGCTTGGCGATGAGCGAGATCTGGGTCTCGAGCCAGTCGATCGTCTCTTCCCCGGCGCTGATCATCGGTTCGAGAATGAGCCGGGTGCCGTCGTCACCCTCTGCTCGGCAGGTGTCGACCGCCTGTACGAGCCGCTTGCACTGGCCCATCTCGAGCTCGAGCGCGGTGTCGAACTGCTCGCCGACGGTGGCACCGGTCTTCACGCGGCCGAGCTTGTTCATGTTGGGAACGGCGTCGAGGTAGATGATGCGGTCGATGAGCTGTTCGGCGTGGCGCATCTCGGCCATCGACTCCTCGTAGATCTTGGCGGCCAGCGTGGCGTAGCCCCAGTTCGAGAGCAGCTTGGCGTTGACGAAGTAGGTGTTGATGGCAGCCAGCTCAGCCGCGAGCAGCTCGTCGAGAATGCCCTTGATCTTGGTGCTGCCCTTCATGGTGCTCCCCCTCGGCTCGATGCGCTCATGGTGCCTTCTTCACGGTAATTGGTACGGCACCGGGCGCGCCGCCGGAGAATTCGGGCCACCGCTTGCGCGACTTCTTCGACAACTTGTGCATCAGCGCGATTGCATCGGGGTCGTCGTCGCCGGGTCTCGTCTCGATCCAGCCGTCGCGCAGCATCGCGTCCATGAGGTCGCGGCCCGCCTCGGTCCGCACGATCGTGAGCGTCCAGTCGTTGAACGCGCCGATGCCGCCGGTCGAGATGTCGGCGTGTTCGGCGGCGAAGTCGGGGCAATGGATGCAACCCTCGCGCGTCCAGGCGTGGCATTCCTTGAGCGGGATCTCGTGGTAGTCGCCGTTGTGCATCCAGATCTGAAAGACGCCCTTGATGTTCATCTTCTTGATGTCGGCCTTTGCGAGCCCATACTTGGCTTCGAAGAGCTCCTCGAAGATTGCGTCGTCGAAGGTCTTCGAACACAGCAGGCCGATGTTGAGGGCGAGACGCCGCGCGACCTTGCCCGCCTTGCGCTGTTTCATCACGGGAGGGATCGAGCTCTGGCAGCTCATGCCGACGAGAGCGATCCGCTCGGCACCCGCTTCGATGGCTTCGTTGTAGGCGAGCGGGTTCGCGGAGTACGTGTATCGGCTCCCCGCTCCGGCGATGACCTCTTCTCGGGTTCGCGCGACGCCCGGGATCGCCTTCCACGTCGAGCCGTCGCCCTCGAGGTAGGAGACGAGTGCGGCGTCGATCAGATCGTGCTCGAGCGCGTACACGAGGATGGCCGAGACGAGCCCGCCGTCCTGGCCGACTTCGTGGAGCACCGGATCGGCAGCCTTGGCGAGAACGATGTCCTTGTACATGCCCGATGGCTCGTCGATCGTGCGGGGGCGGCCGAACATGAACTCGTCGATCTCGGGCTCCCAGGCGCGAAACCGGGGGCATGCCCGTGTGCACGACGTGCAGGCCTTGTCGCCATGAGAGCAGTCAGCCTCACCGCCGTAGTCGTCTTCGAGCTGGAACGGCTTGTACACACCATCGCCGTCCCGGTACCCGAGGACGTCGTGGGGGCACGCGATCACACAACCGGCGCACCCGGTGCACAATCCCGACGTCACGACCTCGTCGTAGAGGTGCTTCCACGAGAGCTTCTCGGGCGGCATTCCGGCAGTCTGCCACGTCCTACAGTCGGGTTTCGTGCCGGACGAACCCGACGAACCCGACGGATCGAGACGCCGCGTGTCCGCCGAATCAGGCCCGGAGCAACCGCTCGACTGCCTGGACGGCCTCGGTGACCTTGGCGTCACCCTCGGCGCGGTCGGACGCAGCCGCGTCGCGCACGCAATGCCGGATGTGAGCGTCGATCAACGCCAGCCCGACGCCTTGGGTGGCCTTGGTGACGGACGCGACCTGCGCCAGGACATCGATGCAATAGCGGTCCTCGTCAATCATGCGCTGGATCCCACGGATCTGTCCTTCGATCCGGGCGAGCCGCCGCCGGTAGTCGTCCCGGTCGAGCGAGTAACCGTGCACTGTGACCTCCTCGAGCTGACCCCACCGTCGACCCGGGGGGCGACTCCGGGGCGACCCCCTTGTGCGGGATAGGATGGGGGGGTATACTAGCAGCATCTCATCGGCGTCGCCGACCCCGCGGAGGCGAGCCGGTCAAGATCTCTTGGACGCGAGGAGCTCCGAGATGAGCGATACGAACACTGCGCAGCGTTGTGATCTTCCGGTGTGCGGCATGACGTGCGCATCGTGCGCGGCCCGGATCGAGAAGGGCCTCGGAGGCCTCCCCGGCGTGGCCGAGGCACGGGTCAACTTCGCGACGAACGTCGCGACCGTCCTGTACGACCCCGACCGGACTGGTCCGGACGATTTCCGCGGCGAGGTGACCGATCTCGGATACTCGGTCCCACAGGCCCAGGCCGGCGGGGGTCACGACCACGGCGGATCCGAGGAGACCGCGGACGAGGTTCGAGCCGTCCGGAGACGGCTCGTCGCGGCCGCGATCCTGACGGTGCCGCTCCTCGCGATCTCGATGATCCCGCCGCTGAAGTTCGACGGCTGGCCCTGGGTGGCCGCGGCCCTCGCCACACCGGTCGTGTTCTGGGCCGGGTGGCCGTTCCATCGGGCCACGATCATCAACCTGCGCCACGGCGCGTTCACGATGGACACGCTCGTGTCCATCGGCACCGTCTCGGCCTGGGTGTGGTCCTTCGTTGCGCTCGTCGCGCTGGACGCGAGCGAAGCCGGGCTGACGGTCTCGGGCGGCCCCGGCGGTGGCGCCCACGTCTACTTCGAGACCGCCGGCGTCGTCATCACCCTGTTGCTCCTCGGGAAGTTCTTCGAGGCCCGAGCGCGCGGCCGGTCGGGAGCGGCTCTGCGCGCGCTCCTCGAGCTGGGAGCGAAGACGGCCCGCCTCGAGTCCGGCGCGGAAGTTCCGGTCGGGGAGCTGCAGATCGGCGACCGCTCTCGTGACGCGGCCCGGGGAGAAGGTCGCTACCGACGGAATCGTCGTCGACGGAGCGTCCGCGGTTGACGTTTCCATGCTGACGGGCGAGCCAGTCCCCGTCGACGTGGTCACGGGCGACTCGGTGTTCGGTGCGACCATCAACGCGTCGGGCCGGATCGTCGTCGAGGTGACGAAGGTCGGGGCCGACACGGCGTTGGCGCAGATCGCTGCGCTGGTCGAAGCCGCGCAAGGTTCGAAGGCGCCCGTCCAGCGGCTCGCCGATCGGGTCTCGAGCGTGTTCGTCCCGATCGTGCTGGTCATCGCGGTCGTCACGCTCGGCGCGTGGCTGATCTCCGGCGCGCCCGCCAACGACGCGTTCACCGCCGCGGTGCTGATCATCGCGTGCCCGTGCGCGCTCGGCCTCGCGACGCCGACCGCGATCATGGTCGGTACCGGACGGGGGCACAGCTCGGCATCGTGATCAAGGGTGGCGAGGTGCTGGAGGCGACCCGCACGATCGACACCGCAGTCCTCGACAAGACCGGCACCATCACCGAAGGCCGGATGGAGCTGGTCGACGTGTCCACCGCACCCGGTGTCACGCCGGGCGAGCTCTTGGCTCGCGTGGGCTCGGCCGAGGACCCCTCGGAGCATCCGATCGCCCGTGCCATCGCGCAGGGTGCCCGTGATCGGGGGGCGGCGTTGAGCACGCCCACCGCGTTCGAGAATCGCTCGGGTCTCGGCGTGGTCGCGACGGTGGAGGGGATCGAGATCCGAGTGGGGCGGGCCACGTTCGTCGGCTCGCCGGGCCCCGAGCTCACCGCGGCCGCCGCGGAAGCCGACGCGCGCGGTCACACCGTCGTGTTCGCCGGGTGGGATGGGGCGGCCATGGGCGCGTTCGTGGTCGCCGATCGGGCCAAGCCGACGTCGCGTGAGGCCATCGGCGCGCTGCACGACCTCGGCGTCACCACCGTGATGGTGACGGGCGACCGCCGCGCCCCGGCTGAGACCATGGCGGCCGAAGTCGGGATCGACGAGGTCGTGGCCGAGAGCCTGCCCGGCGACAAGGTGGCCGTCGTGGCCCGCCTCCAGGCCGAGGGTCGTCACGTCGCTGTCGTCGGTGACGGCGTGAACGATGCGCGGGCGCTGGCGCAGGCTGACCTGGGTATCGCCATCGGGACCGGCACCGACGTCGCGATCGAGGCGAGCGACCTCACGCTCGTGTCGGGAGATCTGCGAGCCGCACCCGATGCCATCGCGCTGGCCCGCAAGACCCTGGCGACCATCAAGGGGAATCTGTTCTGGGCCTTCGCCTACAACGTCGCCGCGATCCCCGCGGCGGCGTTCGGGCTCCTGAACCCGGTCATCGCCGCCGCGGCGATGGGTTTCTCCTCGGTGTTCGTCGTCACGAACTCGCTGCGGCTCCGCCGCTTCCGTGGGGTGCGCACATAGGCGAGCGACGCGCGCTCAGCGCGGTTGGGTCGCGAGCCAAGCGTCGATGAGGCCGCCTTGCGCGGTGGCGTTCTCCTCGAGGCCGGCCACGATCACGCGTTCGACCTTCCCGCCGACGAGGGGCACGTGCACGACGAGTCGGCCCGTGGCCGTGCGGCGGGTCCCCGAGCCGTGGGCATCCAGCCGGGCGTCGTAGCTCCCCTCGAGCAGCTTCGTGTAGTTGTCGGGAAGAATCCGATAGGTCGCGGTGTGCTCCGCCAGGTTGTTCACTGAGTCCTCGACCCAGGTCAGCTTGTCGGGATCGATCACGCGGCGCACCGCGCCGGACAGCTCGGCCATGAACTGGTAGCGCACGCGCTGGCGAACCGTGTCACCGTCGCGGGATTGCTCGAGCACCTCGACCGAGCCGATCTTGGGGAGCTGGTCCATCGTCTCGAGACACGATCGGTCGACCAACGCCGCGTCGATGGTGTCCAGCCCCGCGGCGAAGTCCTGGGTGAGGGTGAAGTCCACTGCACCAGCATGACCCGTTGCGCGTACGCTGGCTGACACCCGTGGGACAGGGAGCGACCGATGAGTGCGACAGCGTGACGAAGATCACCGAGATCCTGGGCCGGGGTCGGTCGTGCTCGTTCGAGTTCGGCCCGCCGCGTACGGAGAAGATGGAACGCACACTCGAGCAGACGCTCATCGACCTCGAGCCGCTCCGTCCTTCGTTCGTGTCGGTCACCTACGGCGCCGGCGGCTCGACGAGGGAGCGCACCCACGAGCTGGTCTGTGAGATCGAGCGCGAGACCTCGATGACCGCGATGGCTCACCTCACGTGCGCGTGTCACACGCGCGCCGAGCTCGTCGCGATCGTCGAGCGCTACCGCGGCGCGGGAATCGAGAACCTCCTCGCCCTCGGCGGTGACCCGCCGAAGGACCTCGACCTCCCGCCGGGCGAGCTCGACCACGCGATCGAGCTCGTGGAGCTCATGCGCGACGTCGGTGATTTCTCGATCGGGGTCGCCGCGCATCCCGAGCCGCATCCGCGTTCTCCGTCGAAGGAGTCGGACCGGCTCCACACCGCGGAGAAGCTCCGCGCGGCGGACTTCGCGATCACCCAGTTCTTCTTCGATGCGGACCACTACTTCGACCTGGTCGACGGCCTCGCCGCCCACAGCGTCGAGAAGCCCGTCATCGCCGGCATCATGCCCGCCACCAGCATCGCCGCCATCAAGCGCATGACCGAGCTCCAGGGCTCGGAGTTCCCGGCGTGGCTCGCCGACAAGCTCCACGCGGTGGGTGACGATCCCGAAGCTGTCCGGCGGGTCGGAGTGGAAGAGGCGACTGCGCTCTGCGCGACTCTCATCAAGGGTGGCGTGCCCGGCTTGCACTTCTACACGCTGAACCGGTCAACCGCGACCCGAGAGATCTACGACGCCCTCGGTCTCGACCCGCGCGGCGACTGAGGGCCAGACGGCCCCGACGCGGGTCGCGCCTCGAGATCGGCGCGGCGGGGCCGGCACGCGCTGCGACCTCAGCCGGAGGCGAGCTTGCGCCAGAGCGCCCGGTAGTTGGGGTACTCGAGGCCGGGCTGCACGTAGCCGGAGCGGATGAGCTCGTCGTGGTAGGTGGAGAGGTTGCGCCACGGGATGCCCGAGTCGGCGTGGTGGGCGAGGTGCCAGCCGGTGTTGAACGGCACGATCCAGAACCGGGCGGTCAGGGATTGGCGGACCGAGTGCGTGGTCTCGCGGCGGTCGGTGGATCGGATCAGGCCACCATGTTCGGCGATGGCACGCAGGCGGTTCAGGACACGCCATACGGTGAGATGCGGCAGCAACCAGAGCAATGGATACAGCCACGGGTGGCCCACCGCGAACGCAGCCGCGGCCAGCACAACCTGGGTCGCAAGGATCGACCACGCCTGACGTTTCACGTCCCGGTTGTCGGAGCCGAGGCCCCGGACAAGGCCGTGTATCAGCTTGATGCCGGTGATCCCGACCGCGTCACGAGTGAGCTTGCGTCGCATCGAGTCGCGCGGGATCGGGTAGTCGCGGTACAGCGCGATGTCGGGTTCGTTCGGGCCGAACTCCTCGCGGTGATGCGCCATGTGCCCGCGCCGGTACAGGTCGATCGGTGTGAACGCGGGGTACGCGACGAGCCACCGTCCGACCCAGTCGTTGAGCCGACGGTTGGAGAACATCAACCGGTGGGCGGCTTCATGGCCGAGGATGTTGAGGAGCAAGTGCGCCCGACCCATCAACACGAACGCAAGCACCCAACCGATCGGATGGTTCACCCACACCGCGATCGCGGCCACGCCGATGATCTGCACCCAGATGAAGGCGAGCGTCAGGGCGTTGCGCAGTGACCGGATCGTGCGGAGCTGGTCGCGAAGTTCCCGGGTCGGCCTGCCATTCGCCATGATCTGGTCACCGGTCGGCTCCACGAGGAGCGAACGGTCGGCGACCATGGTCTTCGGCGACGAGGCGACGGGTTCGGGCGACGGCGGAGAAGCTGGCTGGGGTGGGGCCACGAGTCGATATGTTACAGGAATGACACAGGCGCAGCCAGCACGTAATACCCCATCGCCGTCATCGCCATCATCGCCGTCATCTCAGGCGTCGGCCAGTGCGTTGTCGTGGCCTGATGGCGAGCTCCTGGGTCGCCCGTTGAGCGCCCGGTCGGTGATCGCCAGCCTGTTGTTCGGCATGGATCGGCCGCGGATGCGGGGCGCGTTGCTCGTGCGCTGGTGCGCACTCTTCGACGTCGGAGACGGCACCGCCCGGGTCGCGCTCAGCCGCATGACCGCGCAGGGCGAGCTGATCGCCGAGGATGGGAGCTACGAGCTCGCGGGCCGGTTGGCCGCGCGCCGTCGGGATCAGGAGTGGGCGCTCGCGCCGGAGCTTTCGCCGTGGCGCGGCGGGTGGGAGCTCGCGATCGTGGCGCCGGGCGCCCGTCCGGCGACCGAGCGCCAAGCGCTGCGCGATGCGATGCGTCGCTCGCATCTCGGCGAGCTACGCGAAGGCGTGTGGGCCCGGCCGGACAACCTCCCCACGGCGGCCCGGCCCGAGGCCGCGCGCGTCGTCATCGAAGGGCAGTGTGGGGTGTGGCAGGCGACGCCGCCGGATGATCCCGTGGTGCTCGCGGACCAGTTGTTCGATCCGGCCGGCTGGGCCCGCCGGGCCGATGACTTGCTGGCGCGGCTCGACGCCGCCTCGGCGCGCCTTGTCGAGGGTGAATCGGGATTGGTCGCGGAGGCGTTCGTCGTGGGCGCCGCCGCGCTCGTTCACGTGCGCGCCGATCCACTGCTCCCCCCGGCGCTTCGGCCTTCGACGTGGCCGGGCGCCGAGCTGCGCGATCACTACCGGCAGTACCGGCACGCGTTCGCCACGGCGACTGCGAGCTGGTTCCGCGCCAACCGCAGCGCCTGAACCGCGGCTACCACCCCAACCCATCCGCTTCGGCGTCATCGGCCAGGAACTATTCACGGCGGCCGCTGGTGACGCCAAAGCCGCGGCGGTCGACCCGCCTCCACCTTTGGCGTCATCGGACGGCAACTATTCCCGGCGGCTGACGCCAAAGCGTCGAGGGGGCGGGGTCGTCGACTCGCTTCCACCTTTGGCGATGTCGCGACCACCCCTTGAGGCCGCCGGTAACTGTTCACCGCTGGTGACGCCGAAGCGCCGCGAGGGTGGCGGTCGCTCAGATGGTGTTGGTGACGAGCAGGACGACGGTCACGAGGCCGATGGCGATGCGGTACCAGCCGAATATCGACAGGTCGTGGCGCTGCAGGTAGCCGACCATCCACTTGATGGCGATGGCCGCAGCGACGAACGACGCGACGATGCCGACGAGCGGGCTGACCCATCCGAACGCGTCGATCACCTCGGAGCCGTTGCGCACGATCTCGTAGCTGCTCGCGGCGCTGAGCGTGGCGAGACCGAGCAGGAAGCTGAACTCGACTGCGGCGGCCAGGGTCAGACCCACCAGCACCGCGGCGACGATGGTGACGAGGCTTCGGCTGACGCCCGGCCAGAGCGCGACCGCTTGAGCGACGCCGATGATGAGGGCCTGGCGGAGGCTGAGCTGGTCCAGTGGTACGCCCGCTCCGGCCGGCGGTTCGAGGTGCCAGACGTACACGAGGATCGCCACGCCGCCGACGATCCAGGCCGCGGCGACGGGCCCCGCGCCGAACAGCCGGTCCTGGATCGGATCACTGAACGCGAAGCCGATGATCCCGGCGGGTATGAACGCGACCACGAGTGCGAGGAACAGGTGTCGTCCGCGGACGCTGCGGCCGACGATGCCGGCCGCCATGTCGGCGATGCGCGACCAGTACAGCAGGAGCACCGCGAGGATCGCGCCGATCTGGATGATGACGGTGTAAGACGTCGTGACCGAACGCGTGGCGCCGGTTTGGCCGATGTCGAGGAGCCGCTCGGCGACCGTGAGGTGGCCGGTCGAGCTGATGGGCAGGTATTCGGTGACGCCCTCGACGATGCCGAGCACGATCGCGTTGGCGATGGTCAGCTCGTTGCCGGTCGTCGCGAGGACCCAGCCGCTTGCCCCGGCCGCGGTGGGGGCAAGGACGACGCCGATGGCGAGCAGGGCGAGCCCGGCCAGCAGGAGCCGAGACGGGGACGGGCGCATCGCGCGCACGCTACTCAGCAGGTGGCGGCGCGCCCGGCATGGCACACATGGCGGAGGGAGTGGGATTTGAACCCACGGTGGGTTGCCCCACAATGGTTTTCGAGACCATCCGATTCGGCCGCTCTCGCATCCCTCCGGGGTCGGACCGAGGTCCGACCGGCTGGACAGTCTACCGATCGGCCGCGGGACGACGGTTGGAGAAGAAGGTGCGCAGGATTCGTCCGCACTCGTCGGCCCGGATGCCCGAGACGACCTCGGGCTCGTGGTTGAGCCGTGGGTCGGCGGCCAGGTTGTACAGGCTGCCGGTCGCACCGGCCTTGGGGTCCGGCGCGCCGAACACGATCGTTGCCACCCGGGCGTTGATTGCGGCGCCGGCGCACATCGCGCAGGGTTCGAGCGTGACCGCGAGCACGTACTCGTCGAGCCGCCACGATCCGTGGGCCGCCGCGGCGTCGCGCAGCGCGAGGATCTCGGCGTGTGCGGTCGGATCGCCTCGTAGCTCGCGTTCGTTGTGCGCCCGGGCGACGATCTCGCCATCGTGTGCTCGGGCGACAATCGCTCCGATCGGCACGTCGTCGTGGGCAACGGCCGCGGCCGCCTCGGCCAGCGCCATCTCGATGAGATGATCGGAGTGCGCGGGGTCCACGGGCCGAGGCTACCGGCGCCCGGAATCAGTCAGCGGGCGTCGAACATGCGGACCGTGCACCCGCGGTCGACCCCGGCGCCGAAGGGCGCGGTTGTCCGTCGACGGCTCCGGCCAGGCCACCCTACGGCACACGAGAGGGCCCGCTGAGAGCTGCTTCCTTCCGGACCTGACTCGGTTCACGAGATCTCGTTGCGCAGGACCCGGCCATCAAAGCCACGTGCGGATCGCCTTCCCTACGGCGGCCCGGGCCTCGAGCGGGAGTTCAGCCCCCCCTGACGTGGATTGGGGGTACAAGGCACCACGAGCTCCCCGCCTAGCACGGTCCGCGTGGTCGACGTTACCAGCCTCGGTAGGATCACCCGCTCGGGAGGGATGCGAGAGCGGCCGAATCGGCACGCTTGGAAAGCGTGTGTGGGGCAACTCACCGTGGGTTCGAATCCCACTCCCTCCGCCACTGCTACTCCCTCGCCACGGGGCCACGTCGGCGGATGAGGTCGTCGATCCACGGCACCGCCCCCGCGATCGTCGGGCTTCGACCCGGATCGCAACGGCGCGACGTGCAGGGGCGTTCGGTAAGGTCGGTCGCAGACGCCGCGACGACCGCGCGGCTCGGTGACGGGAACGATCTGCGATGGCCTACCAGTCGCTCTACCGCAAGTACCGACCGCAGCGCTTCGGTGAGCTGATCGGCCAGGAACACCTCACGGCCGCGTTACGGGCCTCGGTGCGCGAGGACCGTGTCGGCCACGCCTACCTCTTCTCCGGGCCGCGGGGAACGGGCAAGACGACGACGGCCCGGATCCTCGGCAAGGCGATCAACTGTCTCGCGCGCGGTGACGACGGTGAGCCGTGCGGCGAGTGTGAGAACTGCGCGGCGATTGCGAGCGGCACCTTCTCCGACCTCATCGAGCTCGACGCCGCGTCGAACACCGGTGTCGACTCCATCCGCGACCTCATCGAACGCGTGCACCTCGGCGTCGGCGCGACGACGGTCAAGAAGGTGTACATCATCGATGAGGTCCACATGCTCACCACCGCGGCGTCGAACGCGTTGCTGAAGACCCTCGAGGAACCGCCCGGTCACGTCATGTTCGCGCTGGCGACGACGAACCCAGAGAAGGTGCTTCCGACCATTCGGTCCCGCACCCAGCACTTCGAGCTGTCGCTCTACACGACGGACCAGCTCATCGCGATCCTGCGCGGCGTGCTGGAGCGAGAAGGCGTCGAGGCCGAAGACGAGGCCGTCGAGCGCATCGCGCACCAGGGCGCCGGTTCTGCTCGCGACGTGCTCAGCCTGCTCGACCAGGCCCTCGCCGCGAACACCGCCCGCCTGGACCTCAGCACGGTCACCGACGCGTTCGGTGGCTCGCCGTTCGAGATTCGCGTGAACGTGCTCGATGCCGTCGCGGCCGAGGACCCCGCGGGCGCGCTCGGAGCGCTCGCCGAGCTCCTCGAGACCGGCCACGAGCCGCGCCGCGTGGCCGACGACCTCCTCCGCACGCTCCGAGATGCGTTCGTGCTGGCTGCGGCGGATGGTCGCGTCCGAGTCGAGCTCACCGAGGACGAACAGGCCCGCCTGCGGGCCCTGGCAACCCATCTCGGCAACGCGCGGCTTGTGCGCGCGCTCGAGACCCTCGGCCACTCCGTCGCCGACATGCGCGGCACCGACGCGACCGATCCGAGGCTCACCCTGGAGATCGCGCTGGTACGCGTCGCCCGTCGGGACACGCTCCCGCAGGTCGAGTCACTCGCCGACCGGGTCGAACGGCTCGAGCAGGCCCTCTCGGACAGAGCCGCCGCGGCGTCCGGGACCACCGCGCCCGCCGCGACGCCGCCGGCGACGCAGCCCTCGCTCGGCGAGCTCCGCCGTGAACGCGCCGCACGAGTGCCGCCGTCCGACCCCGATCCGGTCACGGCTTCCTCGCCGCCTATCGCGTCAGAACCACCGGCGGCGCCCGCCGCTGCACCCGCACCGCCGGTGCCGGCGGTACCGCTGACATCGAGTGACGCCTCGTTCGACCTTGACGACGTGATCGTCGCGTGGGCCGCGGTCCTGCCCGGGCTGTCCTTGTCGTTGCGAAACGCGGTGCAGGAAGCCCAGCCGATTGCGATCGAGGACGATGTCGTCGTGTTCGGCGTCGCGCCGCGGGCGATCGATCGAACGAAACGTCGCTTCCAGCGGGAGGCGCCCCAGATCCGTGCCGCGCTCGCCGAGCACCTCGGCGCGAACCCTCGATTCCGTCTCGTTGCCCAGGACGGCCTCGGCCAGCCCGGGCCTGCCTCGTCGCCAACCGGCCCGTCCGACGGCTCGCCGCCGGCCGCATCCCCGTCCTCACCGTCGGCGAAGACGGCCGAGGAGCCCCCGCCACCACCCGACGAACCCGACGAGGTCATCGACCCGGAGGAGCTGGTCGACGCCCCGACCGCGGGAACGACGGTAGATTCGGTGTCTCGGTTGCAGAACGACTTCGGCGCCACGGTCGTCGAAGAGATCCCCCAGACCTAACCCCCCTCGACCCCCCTCGCGATGAGCGAGCCGATCAGGAGCCTGGCGTGGCCAACCCCCAGAAGCAGATGAATCAGATGATGCGCCAGGTGCAGCAGATGCAGGCCGACATGGCCACTGCGCAGGAAGCCCTGGAATCCGAGACGGTCGAGGGATCGGCGGGTGGTGGCATGGTCCGCGCGGTGGCGACAGGCTCGGGGACGATCCAGGCGGTGTCGATCGACCCGCAGGTCGTCGACCCCGAAGACGTGGAGATGCTCGAGGACCTCGTCGTCGCGGCCGTGAGCGAGGCCCTGCGGACTGCCCAGGAAAAGGCGTCGGAGCGGATGGGCGCAGTCACCGGCGGGCTCGACCTCGGCGGCCTCGGCGGCCTCCTCGGCTAGGCCGACACTCGATTGGCCTCTCCCTACGAAGGACCCGTCCAGCGGCTCATCGACGAGCTCGGTCGGCTCCCCGGCGTTGGTCCCAAGTCGGCCCAGCGCATCGCCTTCTACATCCTGAACGTCCCGCGCGAAGACGCGGAACGACTCGCGGGCGCGATTCGCGAGGCCAAGGAGAAGATGTCGTGGTGTCGCCGGTGCTTCAACCTCGCCGAGGGTGAGCTGTGCGTGTTCTGCCGCGACGAACGACGTGACGCCGCGCTGCTGTGTGTCGTCGAGGAGCCCCGTGACATCGTCGCGTTGGAGCGCACCCAGGGGTTCCGCGGCCGCTACCACGTGCTCCAGGGTGCGATCCGACCCATCGAGGGTGTCGGACCCGAACAGCTCCGAGTCCAGGAGCTCCTGGCGCGCGTCTCCGAAGAGGGCGTGGAGGAGGTCATCCTGGCGACGAACCCCAACATCGAGGGTGAAGCCACCGCGATGTATCTGGCGCGGCTGCTGGCGCCCGTTGGTGTGAAGGTGACGCGCATCGCCAGCGGCCTGCCCGTCGGCGGTGACCTCGAGTACGCCGACGAGGTCACGCTCGGTCGTGCGCTCGAAGGCCGTCGTTCCGTCGAGGACTGACGACCCTGAGGCGGGTCGCGTTCAGCCGACGTCGGTGAGTGCTCCGCCGATGACCTTGGCGACGGCGTCGGTTTCGGTGAGGAACCCGTCGTGGCCGCTCACGGACTGGATCACCGTCACCTCGCCGCTCGTCGGCAGCAACGCGGCCAGCTCGTGTTGCAGCCGAAGCGGGTACAGGTGGTCCGACGAGATGCCGGCCAGCGCGACCGGGCTGCGCACCCGCGCCAGCGCCGCGGCGACACCCCCACGACCACGCCCGACGTCGTGGAAGTTCATGGCGTTGCTCAATGTGATGTAGCTGTTCGCGTCGAAGCGGCGGGTGAGCTTGTCGCCGTGGTACTCGAGGTAGCTCTCGATGGCGTAGCGACCGCCGGTGAGCGGGTCCTCGTCGCCCTGGTGGCCGCGGCCGAACCGCTGCTCGAACTCCCATTCCGACCGATAGCTCAACGTGCCGATGCCGCGCGCGAGCGACAGGCCCGCATGCGGTCCCTCACCGGGCGCCGCGTCGTAGTAGTCGCCGCCGCGGAATCCCGGATCCGCGCGGATCGATCGGATCTGGAGCGAGCAGAGCGCGATCTCCTCGGCGGTGGCCTTGGCCCCGCACGCGATCACGACCGCGGCGCCGACCCGTTCGGGGAAGCCGACGCACCACTCGAGGACTCGCATCCCGCCCATGGACCCGCCGACGACAGCCGCCCAACGGCTGATCCCGAGCTTCTCGGCGAGCGCGGCCTCGGCGACGACCTGATCGCGGATTGTCACGGCCGGAAAGCGCGACCCGTACGGTCGGCCGTCGTCGGCGGCCGATGCGGGCCCGGTCGTTCCCCGACAGCTGCCGAGCACGTTCGGGCAGACCACGAAGAAGCGATCGGTGTCGAGCGCGCGGCCGGGGCCGATGATCTCGTCCCACCAACCCGGCGACGGATGCCCGGGGCCCGTCGGTCCGGCCGCGTGGCTGTCACCGGTGAGGGCGTGGAGGACGAGAACGGCGTTGGTGTGCTCGCGATTCAGCTCACCCCACGCCTCGTACGCGACGGTGACCTCGGCGAGACGTCCGCCGGTCTCGAGGACGTGCGGGCGGGATTCGAACACCGTGACGAAACGGCGCGCGCCGACAGGGTCGCCGGGCGTCCAGGCGCCCGTGACCGGGATCGGGGCGCCCGTGACCGGGATCGGGTCGGGTGCGGCGGGTGTTGTCACCAACCCAGGAGGTTAGGACGCTACGAGGCGCCCTTGGCGGCCCCAAACCCGGTCTCCAGGTCCGCCAGGATGTCGTCCAGGCTCTCGATGCCGACCGACAGCCGGACGAGCTCCGGCACGACGCCGGCCGTGGCCTGCTCCTCGGGAGACAGCTGTTGGTGCGTGGTGGTGGCCGGGTGGATGGCGAGGCTGCGCACATCGCCGACATTGGCCAGGTGGCTGTGCAACTCGAGCGCCTCGATGAATCGACGACCCGCGTCGAGCCCGCCTTCGACACCGAACGAGATGATCGCGCCCTGCCCGTCGGGGAGATAGTGCTGCGCGCGTGCGTGCCACTGACTCGACGCAAGGCCCGGATACGCCACCCACTCCACCTCGTCTCGCGCCTCCAGCCACTGCGCGACGGCGCGGGCGTTCTGCGAGTGGCGTTCCATGCGCAGGCTGAGCGTCTCGAGCCCCTGGAGGAACAGGAACGCGTTGAACGGTGACACCGCCGCGCCGATGTCGCGCTGGTACTGCAGGCGCGCCTTCAGGATGTACTGCGCGGGCCGCAGCGGTTCCGGCAGCTCGGAGAACACCAGGCCGTGATAGCTCGGGTCGGGCTCGGTGAATCCGGGGAAGCGGCCGCTGGCCACGTAGTCGAACTTCCCACCGTCGATGATGATCCCGCCGATCGACGTGCCGTGGCCGCCGATGAACTTCGTCGCCGAGTGCGTCACGATGTCGACTCCCCACCGCAGCGGCTGGCAGAGGTACGGCGACGCGAGCGTGTTGTCGATCACGAGCGGGATGCCGTTGTCGTGCGCGATCGCGCTCACACCTTCGAAGTCGAAGATGTCGCCCTTGGGGTTGCCGATGGTCTCACCGTAGAAGGCGCGGGTGTTGGGACGAATGGCGGTGCGCCAGCCGGCGAGGTCGTCGGGGTCGACGAAGCTGACCTCGATGCCCAACTTCGGGAACGTGTAGTGCAGCTGGTTGTAGGTGCCGCCGTACAGCGACGTGGACGAGACGATGTGGCCGCCGTTCTCGGCGAGGTTCATGAGCGCGATGGCCTGGGCGGCCTGGCCCGATGCCGTGGCGAGCGCGCCCACCCCGCCCTCCAGTGCGCAGACGCGGTCCTCGAACGCGGCCTGGGTGGGGTTCATGATCCGGGTGTAGATGTTGCCGAGCTCGGACAGCCCGAACAGCGCCGCGGCGTGGTCGGTGTCGCGGAACACGTACGACGTCGTCTGGTAGATCGGCACCGCGCGCGCCCCGGTGGTCGGGTCGGGTTCGGTACCGGCGTGGATCTGGCGGGTCTCGAAACCCCAGTCGGCCATCAGGAAGCTCCCTCTCGCTCGTGTCGCGGAAGGCCGTAGCGTGACGCGTCTCCCCGAGGGGATCAAACCCATTCGCAGGACTGTGGTCCGGGCGGGCTCGGCGCCACCTAGCATGAGTCTCGATGGTGCTCACCGCGACGGCCGTCGGCGCTCGGCGAACCACCCACGCTCCGCTGCTCGCCGGCGCGCTCCTGGCTGCCGGATGCGCCGCGGTCGCGGTCGTGGATCCGACCGACGGGCCGACGATCTGTCCGTTCAAGGCCGCCACCGGGCTGGACTGTCCGGGTTGCGGCGGCACGCGGGCCGCCCACGCGCTGTTCCGTGGTGATCTGCTCGCGGCGGCGAGCTACAACGTGTTGGCCCTCGTCGCGATCCCCTTCATCCTGTGGGGCACCTTCGCGTGGCTGACGCGCGCCTTCGGCGGTCGAACGATCCGCACCTACGCGCCGAGCCTGCCGGTCACGCTGGTGGCACTCGGGGTGCTCCTCAGCTTCTGGGTCGTGCGCAACCTGTCGATGGCGCCATTCGACTGGCTCTACTCCGGCACCTGAGCGCAGTCGACGACCGAATGAGCCGGACGCGAGCCGGCCGGGGGACGAATCCCCCGGCCGACCGACGAGCGTCTTGTGGCCGGCTGCTGCCGGGTCGTGCGTGGCTGTTCTAAAAGATGGGTTCGCGCTCGAGCTGGTAGCGGCTCCGGCCGAACGCCAGGACCAGCATGAAGATCGTGTTCAAGAACACGAGTCCCACTGTGAACCCCACACCGTGGTCGAACGCCTTGGACAGGTCCCTCATCACCATGATGAGCACGATGATGTTCACACACGGGATGAACAGCAGCAGGACCCGCCACAACGGCCGCTTCACGACCTTCAGCAGCACCAGGGTGTTGAGGATCGGGATGATCGCGGTCCAACCCGGCTGACCGGCCTTCGCGAACACAACCCACATCGCGATGATGCCGATGACGGCCGCCGCGATCAGGACGATGACGTAGCTCGCGCTGAGGCCGGCTGATGATTCGGCTCCGAGTAGATGCCTGGTTCTGGTCTCCTTGTGTCGTTACTGCACCGGCGCGACCGACTGGCCGCTCAGCGCCCGGTAGGCGTACGCCCACGCGATCGCAGTGATCCCGATCGTGAACAGCAGCCCGACCCCGCACAACAGGGCACCGACGATGTTGATGAGCAAGAGCACGACGGCCAATCCCAGCACCGCGCCGAAGTGGCCCGAGACCAGGTCCTTTGACCGGGTGAGGGCCGCGATCGGGCTCTTCTCGTCCTGGTCCACGATGACGAATCCGTAGAAGCCGAAGAACGTGAGGAAGATGATCCCGGGGATGATGCAGAGGACGAAGCCGATCACCGTGCCGATCCCGAACAGGATCGCGGCGACGAGGTAGGGACCGAAGTTGTCGGTCTCGAACAGCATCGACACCTCGGGCGTCTCCCCGCGAGTCAACGCCAAGGTGGCACGGATCAGCCCCAGGGCGAGCAGGAGGCTGACGACGGTGCCGACAAGCGAGATGAAGAAGCGGACGAACTGGTTGTCGAACGGCAAGCTGATCAGGCTGAAGACCAGGTTCACCGCCCAGATTGCCAGCACGATGAGGATCATCGGGCCGACGTTCTTCCAGTAGGCGTTCCAGCCGTAGCCGACCGCGTCACCGACGCTGAACGGCGCGTTGGAAGCACCGCCCGGAGAAGGACCCGCAGGCGGGGGTGGTGGTGCCGCCGGAGGTGGAGGTGGAGGCGGGGTCTGTGACATGGAGGCGCTCCCTTCGCGCGATGACTCGCGGCGGCGACGCTACAAGCGCGACCGATCGATCTCGCGGATATCGGGCTTGATCGTCCGTTGCGTAGTTTGGCTTGAGCCCCATTGTCGACGCGCTGAGTCCGGTCGCGGAGATTGGGTGGGTTCGCAGAGCTTGCTCGCTCGACGTGGACTCGAGGCTCGCTTCAGCGCGTTGGGCAGTCGTTCGCAGCCTTCATCTTCAGTCGAACGCGGGACTCTTGCGGTCCGGTGTCGCCCATCGTTAGGTTGCCTCGCACCGGCCAGGTGTCTCCGGGGCAGAGAGGGAAAACACGATGTCCACCAACGAACCCCCGGTCGGTGGAGACCAGCCGCTGACCCCGCCCGCTGACCCCGCCCGCCTCACGGTTTCCTCTGATGACGTGTTGCCGGTCCCGGGCGTGTCGCCCGCCGATTCGGCTGAGCAGATCATCCTCACGATCGGTGACATCGGGGTCAGCCCGCATTGGGTTGTCACGCCCAACGGCACCGCGCCGCTGCACGGTTCGCAGTGGATCGCTCGCGACATGTCGACCACCGAACAAAAGATTCCAGCGTGGGCCATCATCCTGGCCATCCTGTTCGCGCTGCTGTGCCTCATCGGTCTGTTTTTCCTGCTCGTCAAGGAGACCAAGACGCGCGGGTACGTTGAGGTGACGGTGCAGGCCGAAGGCCTGTACCACGCGACTCAGATCCCCGTCTCCTCCGCCGACCACGTCGCCCAGGTGCGCTACCAGGTCGCGCAGGCGCAGTCGATGGGTGCCCGCGCGTAGGACCCGGCCGGCCCGTGCTTCGAGCTCGCAGTGGCGGCCATCGTGGTCGGAGTGATCGCCCGGAAGCAGATCAGCGAGGCCGGATCGTCCCAGGGTGGACAGGGGATGGCGACCGCCACCAGGCTCCCGGGCAAGGATCGACCGTCCGCGGGCGCTGCACGGTATGACCTGCCCGCGGAGCGGGATCAGGCTGCTCGATTGGGCTCGGCTCAGCCCTTGGCGGCGTCGTCGGCCATGAAGAGCATGACCCCGCCGACAAGCACGGCGATCGAACCGAGGAGCATGAAGTAGTAGCCGAACCCCAGGCTGGCACCGCCACGGTCCTGGATCAGGAACGCGAGTGCGAGCAGCGTGGCGAAGCAGCCGAAGACCAGGATCAGCTGGGTCTTGGTGAACGAGAGCAACCGCTCGGGCAGGCTCACGCCGAAGACGTCGAGCGCGGCCAGGGCGCCCGCCACGAGGGCGAACAGCGCGATGAGCGTCGCGACCGGAAAGGCCCCCGAACCCCACGCGCTCGTGTTGCTACTGCCGAGGCCTCGGAACGAGATCGTCCAGAAGGGGAGGAAGGAGAAGATGAGCGCGACACCGCCTCCGGCCATGGTGACGATCTCGGCTGGTGTGGGGTTCCGTTTGGCGGAGGACCCGCTGGGGGTGGAGGACGGCATTTGCGACATCTGTGACGCTCCCTATCGGCTGATTGATACGAGCACAGTACCGGAGTAGCTCACCGGCGTGGCGAGAGCAAGTGTTCGCAGCTCATGGGGTGACCGATCGGAGCTACAGGGAGCGCACGAGCGCGGCCTCGCCCTGGCCGCCACCGCCGCAGAGCGCGGCCGCGCCGAGCCCGCCACCGCGGCGGGCGAGCTCGTTGATCACGGTGGCGACGACACGGGTGCCCGACATGCCGACCGGGTGTCCGAGTGCGATCGCCCCGCCGTTCACGTTGACGATGTCGTCGCTGATCCCGAGGTCCTGCATGGAGGCGATCCCGACGGCCGCGAACGCCTCGTTGAGCTCGAACAGGTCGATATCAGATACGGCCAGCCCGGACTTGTCGAGCGCGGCTCTGATGGCGCGGGACGGCTGGGTGAGCAGCGACGGGTCGGGCCCGGCGACCATGCCGAACCCGACGAGCTCGGCGATCGGGCTGAGGCCGAGCGCGTCGGCCCGTTCCTTGCTCGTGACGATGACCGCGGCGGCGCCGTCGGAGATCTGGGACGCATTGGCTGCGGTGATGGTCCCGTCCTTGGTGAACGCGGGCCGGAGCTTGCCGAGCGACTCCACGCTCGTGCCCGGTCGCACTCCCTCGTCGGTCTCCACCAGGACCGGGTCACCCTTGCGCTGGGGCACCGCAACCGGGACGATCTCGGTGGCGAGCCGTCCGTCCTTGGTGGCCGCCGCGGCGCGCTCGTGGCTGTTCGCCGCGAGCTCGTCCTGCATTGCTCGGGTGATGGTGCCGGTGTCGGCGGTGTAGCGCTCGGTGCCCGTGCCCATGTGGACCGCGTCGAACGCGCACCAGAGGCCATCGTGGATGAGCGAGTCGACCAACTCTCCGTTGCCCATCCGATAGCCGGCGCGGGCCTTGGGGAGCAGGTACGGCGCCGAGGTCATGGACTCCATGCCGCCGGCGACCACCACGTCGGCGTCGCCCGCCTGGATCATCTGGTCGGCGAGGTAGATCGCGTTGATGCCGCTCAGACACACCTTGTTGATCGTCATCGCGGGGACGCTCAGGGGGATGCCGGCCTTCTCCGCCGCCTGGCGCGCGGTGATCTGGCCCTGGCCGGCCTGAAGCACGTGGCCCATGAGCACGGAGTCGACCTGGTCGGGCGCGACACCGGCCCGCTCCAACGCGGCCTTGATGGCGAAACCGCCGAGGTCCATGGCGCTGAACGACGCCAGCGCGCCGGAGAGCTTGCCGATGGGTGTGCGAGCCGACGAGACGATGACAGAACCAGGCATACGTGCCCCCTTGGTCGCGGTCCGGGCTTCCCGTTGTCACCGGGAGGTCACTTCGTGGATCGTACCCGCGCCCCGACCGGCGGCGTCCAGGAGGCCGGCTCGGATCAGGGGCGTGGCGAGCCGATACGTTCTCGGTCATGACCAACGCGATCGACGCCATCCGTGCCGCCATCATCGACGGCGCCCCCGCCGACGTCATCGGCGGGCTCGAGATCCCCGCCACCGTGCGGGGCGCACTCGTGCGAGCCGACGAGCAGGACATGTTCGCCGGGCTGGCCTCCGAGGAGAAGGACCCGCGCCGGTCCACTCACATCGAGGAGTTCCCCCTCCCCGAGCTCGCACCCGACGAGGCCTACGTCGCGGTGATGGCCAGCTCGATCAACTTCAACACCGTCTGGACGTCGATCTTCGAACCCCTGCCGACGTTCGCCTTCCTGAAGAAGCTCGGCAAGGAGAGCGTGTGGGGCGCGCGCCACGACCAGCCGTTCCACGTGATGGGCAGCGACGCGTCCGGAGTCGTGCTGCGAACCGGCTCGGCGGTGCGGAACTGGAAGCCGGGTGACGCGGTCACCGCCCACTGCAACTACGTCGACGACCAGGACCCGAGCGCGCACGACGACTCGATGCTCACCGCCAATCAGCGCATCTGGGGCTTCGAGACCAACTTCGGTGGGCTCGCCGAGATCGCGGTGGTGAAGGCCAACCAGCTCATGGGAAAGCCCGCTCACCTGACGTGGGAAGAGGCCGCGGTCAACGCGCTCTGCGGGTCCACGAGCTACCGCATGATCGTGAGCCCGAACGGCTCGCAGATGACCCAGGGCCAGACCGTGCTCGTATGGGGAGCCACCGGTGGCATCGGTGCGTACGCGTGTCAGTACGTGCTCAACGGCGGCGGCACCCCGGTGGGCGTCGTGTCGTCGCCCGAGCGTGCCGCGCTCCTCCACGACATGGGCGTCGAACACGTCATCGACCGCCGGGCCGAGGGCTACGCGTTCTGGAACGACGCCGGCGAGCAGGACCCGTCCGAGTGGCGCCGTCTCGGCAAGAAGATCCGCGAGCTCACCGGCACCGACCCCGACATCGTCTTCGAGCACCCGGGGCGCGCCACGATGGGTGCGTCGGTGTTCGTGGCCAAACGCGGCGGGATGATCATCACCTGCGCGGCGACGAGCGGCTTCATGATCGAGTACGACAACCGGTACCTCTGGATGAACCTCAAGACGCTGAAGGGCTGTCACTTCGCCAACTACCGCGAGGCGTGGGAGGCGAACCGTCTCGTGAGCGAAGGCAAGATCCATCCGACGTTGTCACGCACGTACACGTTGGCCGAGACCGGCGAGGCCGCCTACCAGGTGCACCGCAACCTCGCCGAGGGCAAGGTCGGAGTGCTGTGCCTCGCCCCCGAAGAGGACCTGGGCGTCACCGATCCGCAGCTGCGGGAGGGTCTGCTCCCGCAGATCACGTTGTTCAGACGCCACGCGCGCTGAGCGCGTGGAGCGGGTCGTGGCCAGGGGATCGGCTCGGTACCATCGGCGCATGGCTCTCACCGAGATCGACCACGTCGCGATCGCCGTCCGGGATCTGGATGGCGCGATCGCGTACTACCACGACACGTTCGGATGCGAGGTCTCCCACCGTGAGGTCATCGAGCACGACGGTGTGGAAGAGGCGCTGCTGGCGGTGGCGGACTCCTACGTCCAGCTCCTGACCCCGATCCGTGACGACTCACCGGTCGCGAAGTATCTGGCCAACAAGGGTGAAGGGCTGCACCACGTCGGCTATCGCGTCGACGACTGCGCCGCCGCGCTGGCGCGCGTCAAAGCCGAGGGTCACCGCGTCATCGACGAGGCTCCCCGACCGGGGAGCCGGGGTACGACGGTCGCGTTCGTGCACCCCAAGACCGCGTTCGGCACCCTCATCGAGCTCGTCCAGGAGTGACGTCAGCTCGCGTAGTCGACCTCGACGACGGTCGACGGCTCGCCTACGAGGAGTGGGGTGACGCCTCGGGCCGGCCGGTGGTGTTCCTGCACGGTTCGCCCGGGTCGCGGCGGTGCTGCCCGGATCCGGACGCGGTCGAGCGTGCCCGGATCCGGCTGATCACCTTCGACCGTCCCGGCTACGGCGAGTCCGACCGTGACCCCGGCCGAGCGCCGGCCGACACCGCCCGAGACGTCGCCGCGCTGGTGGACCGGCTCGGGATCGGCCGGTTCGCGGTGGCCGGCGTGTCGGGGGGCGGGTTGCACACCCTGGCCTGCGCCGTCGACCTCGCCGACCGCCTGGATGGCGTCGCGGTCGTGAGCATGCCCGGACCCCTGGACGAGGTGCCCGGCGCGTGGGAACGCCTGGGTGATCGCATGCGTCCCACCGCGGCCGTGGCGCGGATCGATCCGAAGCGGGCCCGGCGCGCGGTGGAGCGGTTCATGCAGCCCTCGGTCGAGAACCCGTCCGGCTACGTCGGTGGAGGCGGTTCGCCGGTCGATCGGGCCATGAAGGCCGACCCGCGGTACCGAGGGACCCTGGTCGAGGAGATGACGATCGCGCTGGCGGGCGGCGCCGGCGGCATGGCCGACGACCTGTGCGCGCTCTGGCGGCCATGGGGATTCGCCCTTGACGACGTGCCACCCGGCGTCCGGGTGTTCCACGGGGCCGAGGACCACCGAGCCGAGGACGACTTCGAGCACCTGCGTCACCATCTTCGCGGTGCGGTGGCGACGGTCTGGCCGGACGAGGGCCATCTCGGCATCGTCCGCCGGTTCGTCGAGGTGCTCGCCTCCGTTGCCTGAGGTCCCGGCGTCCTGGAGCTCCCGCGTCCTGGGGCACCCGCGCCCTGGAGCCCCCGCGTCCTGGAGCCCCTTCCTGAAACCTGACTGAGAGGCCATTAGGTTTGCTGACTGCCTTCGGAATGTAGACCCCTTGACCTGCTGTTCCACCCCTCGAACGGCCGTGAGGCGTCCATCGATCCGAAGGCTTCCGATGCTCGTGCAATTCGATCGCTACGGGGAAGCAGACCGCCTCGCGACCGCGCTGTTCGGCACGCCGCGGCCGTCCACCCGACTCTCGATGGACGCGGTCCAACGCGCCGACCACGTCGAGCTGCGCTGTGACCTTCCCGGCATCGACATCGACTCGATCGACATCCAGGTCGACGGCGACGTGCTCACGGTGCGGGCCGAACGACGGATCCGCGGCACCGAGAGCGACCGCGCCCTCGAGCTGGAGTGTGCGCGGGGCATCCTCGTGCGTGACGTGCGGCTGGCCGACTCGCTCGACCCGTCCCACTACGACTTCGAGTACCGCGACGGCGTCCTGGCGCTGCGCGTCCCGATGGTTGTCCGGGAGGTCAAGGAGCCCGAACGGCTTTTCTGATCGCACGAGGCGGCGCCGAGGCGCGGCTCGTCGCGTGCGCGAGTTACCGTGCGCCGTATGGCCCCGCAGTTCATCATCACCATGCGCGACCTCCGTCGGTTCCATCCTCCGGACCGAGAGGTGTTGCGCGGCATCAACATCTCGATGTATCCGGGCGCCAAGATCGGCGTGCTCGGCGGCAACGGCGCCGGCAAGTCGAGCCTCTTGCGGATCATGGCCGGGCTCGACGACGGCTACCAGGGCGAGGTGCGCCTGGCCCCGGGCTTCACCGTCGGCTTCCTCGCCCAGGAACCGGAGCTGGATCCGGACAAGGACGTCCAGGCCAACGTCACCGACGGGCTCGGTGAGGTCAAGGCCCTGCTGGATCGCTTCAACGAGGTGTGCGCCGCGATGGGCGAGCCCGACGCGGACTTCGACGCGCTGCTGGCCGAACAGGGCGAGCTCCAGACCAAGATCGACGCCGCCAATGGCTGGGAGCTCGAACGCACGATCGACATCGCGATGGACTCCCTCCGGCTGCCGCCCGGTGATGCCGACGTCGCGACCCTGTCCGGGGGCGAGCGACGGCGGGTTGCACTGTGTCGGCTGTTGCTCTCGCGTCCCGACCTCTTGTTGCTCGATGAGCCGACCAACCATCTCGACGCCGAGTCGGTCGCGTGGCTCGAACGGACGCTGCAGGATTATCCCGGCACGGTCGTGGCCGTGACCCACGACCGGTACTTCCTCGACAACGTCGCGGGCTGGATCCTCGAGCTGGATCGCGGCCACGGCATCCCGTGGGAGGGCAACTACTCCTCCTGGCTCGAGCAGAAGGAGCAGCGGCTCGCCCACGAGGAGAACACGGACGAGGCGCGACGCAAGACCCTCCGGCGCGAGCTCGACTGGATTCAGATGTCACCGCGGGCCCGCCAGGCCAAGGGAAAGGCGCGCATCAACGCCTACGACACGCTGTACGCCGAGGCCGAGTCGGCCGAGGGCCGTCAGGACAAGCTCCAGCTCACGGTGCCCACGGGCAGCCGGCTGGGCGACGTCGTCGTCGAAGCCGACGGGCTCACGAAGGGCTACGGCGATCGCCTCCTCATCGAGGAGCTGTCGTTCCGGCTGCCTCCAGGGGGCATCGTCGGCGTGATCGGTCCGAACGGTGCCGGCAAGACGACGCTGTTCCGCATGATCACCGGCCAGGAACAGCCCGACGCGGGGACGCTCCGGGTGGGCCCGACCGTCGAGCTCGCCTCTGTCGACCAGTCCCGCGACTCGCTCGATTCGTCCAACACCGTCTACGACGAGATCACCGGGGGAGTGGACCGTATGGTCGTCGGCAACCGCGAGATCCACGGCCGCGCGTACGTCTCCGGTTTCAACTTCAAAGGCTCCGATCAGCAGAAGCGGGTCGGCGATCTTTCGGGCGGCGAGAGGAACCGAGTGCAGCTCGCCAAGGTGCTGAAGGTCGGCGGCAACGTCCTGCTGCTCGACGAGCCGACGAACGATCTCGATGTCGACACGCTGCGCGCCCTCGAAGACGCACTCGTGGCCTTCCCCGGCTGCGCGGTCGTCATCAGTCACGATCGGTGGTTCCTCGACCGGATCGCGACCCACGTGCTGGCGTTCGAAGGTGATTCGCAGGTCCGCTGGTTCGAGGGCAACTTCTCCGACTACGAGACCGACCGCCACCGGCGTCTCGGCACCGATGCCGACCAGCCCCACCGCATCGCCTACAAGCCGCTCACACGCTCGCAGTAGCCTCAGCTCCGTATGGCAGTCGACGAGAACGAGATCCGAGACGGTGGCGCATCAGCGCCGGTCGTCCCGGCGGCCCACCCGATCGAAGAGCGACTCGAAGAGCTCGGCGTGCTGCGCGAGGAAGCGCTCCACGCCGGTTCCGACGCGGCGGTCACACGCCAGCACGATCGGGGCAAGCTCACCGCCCGCGAGCGCATCGACAAGCTGGTGGACCCGGACAGCTTCGTCGAGTTGGACATGCTGGCCCGTCACCGGGCCCACGGGTTCGGCATCGAGAACACCCGGCCGCTCACCGACGGCGTCGTCACCGGCTGGGGCACAGTCGACGGCCGCAAGGTCTTCGTCTTCTCGCAGGACTTCACCGTGTTCGGGGGCGCGCTGGGTGAGGTCTTCGCCGAGAAGATCCACAAGGTCATGGACCTCGCCGAGTCGGTGGGCGCGCCCTTCATCGGTCTCAACGACGGTGCGGGTGCCCGCATCCAGGAAGGCGTCGTCTCGCTCGCGTCCTACGGGGGAATCTTCCTCCGCAACGTGAAGGCGTCCGGCGTGATTCCCCAGATCAGCGTGGTACTCGGACCCTGCGCCGGCGGCGCGGTCTACTCCCCCGCGATGACCGATTTCATCTTCATGGTGAAGGGCACGTCGCACATGTTCATCACGGGGCCCGACGTCGTGAAGGCCGCGACCGGTGAGGACGTCACCCAAGAGGAGCTCGGCGGGGCGATGACCCACGCCACGAAGTCGGGCGTCGCGACGTTCGTCGCCGACGACGAAGACGCATGTCTCGAACAAGTTCGGTACCTGCTCAGCTTTCTCCCCTCGAACAACCTCGAACAACCGCCCTACTTCGAACCGGCAGACGACCCGCAACGGCGGTGCGACGCGATCATCGAGCTGATTCCCGACGCGCCCAACAAGCCGTACGACATGAAGCAGGTGATCGCCGCCATCGTGGACGACGGTGACTTCTTCGAAATCCAGGCCCTGTGGGCGATGAACATCGTGTGCGGGTTTTCCCGGGTCGACGGCCACGTGGTGGGCGTGGTCGGGAACCAACCCCAGGTGCTCGCGGGCTGCCTCGACATCGAGGCGGCCGAGAAGGCGTCCCGGTTCGTGAGAACGTGCGACGCCTTCAACATTCCACTGGTCACGTTCGTCGACGTGCCCGGGTTCCTCCCCGGCACGAACCAGGAGTACGGCGGGATCATCCGACACGGCGCGAAGCTGCTCTACGCTTACTGTGAGGCGACCGTGCCGCGCGTACAGATCATCACCCGCAAGGGATACGGCGGGGCGTTCGTGGTCATGAACTCGAAGTCGATCGGCGCCGACCTCGCCTACGCGTGGCCGTCGGCCGAGATCGCCGTGATGGACGCGAATGGCGCCGCCAACGTCATCTTCCGCCGGGAGATCGAGTCCGCCGCAGACCCCGTCGCGCGCAAGGCAGCGCTGGTGGAGGAATACGCCGAACGGTTCGCGAACCCGTATCGCGCCGCCGAGCGCGGCTACGTCGACGACGTCATCGACCCGCGCGAGACGCGCCGTGTGCTCGTACGGTCACTCGAGATGCTGCGCACCAAGAAGGAGCAGCTTCCGCAGCGCAAGCATGGCAACGTCCCGCTCTGATGACGCCGGTACTCCGCGCGATCTCACCCGACGCGACGAACGACGAGATCGCCGCCATCGTCGCGGCGCTCGCGGCGACGAGGTCTCGGCCGGCCCCTGTCGCCGGCCATACCCGGTTGCAGTCCCGCTGGGTGGCGGCAGCCCGGCTCTCGGGCCGTCGAACGGGGTTCGCGCGGGGAGCGTGGCAACGCTCCGGTCGCACCACCCGCCGAAGCCGCGCGTGATGGGATGACCGCGATCGGCGATGCGGAGCTCTTCACCGTCGGACCCGACGAAGTCGTGCTCACATTCGTGACCGTGCCGCACGTCGAGGTGACGACTCGTGTCGGTGAGGTCGAGGTCTCGACGACCGGCCCGTACCACGTCGCCCGGGTGACCGGGCTCGAGCCGGACCGGGAGTACGCACTCGCGGTGGATGGCGCGGATCCATCCGAGTTGCTTCCCGCGACCGTGCAGACGCTGGCGCGGCCCTCGGGCCGGCTGCTGGCGACGATCGCGACTGCCAACGACGTGCATTTCGGCGAGACGGAGTGCGGCATCCTCGGCGAGGGTGATCAGATGGGCCCGATCCTCGGCGCGGCACCCGGGCACCCGCCCTATCCCGAGGTGATGAACGATGCGGCGGTCGACGAGATCATCGCGGCCGGCCCGGATGCCGTCGTGGTGAAGGGCGACCTCACGAACCTCGGTACCGAACAGGAGTACGACGACTTCCTCCGCGTCTACGGTCGGCTCGGCGACGTGATGCACCACGTACGCGGCAACCACGACGCGATGATCACCCAGTCCATCGCGTCCGATCGCGCGCCGTTCGCGATCGACCTTCCCGGCGTCACGCTCGCCGTGCTCGACACGGTGATTCCCGGATCCGACAGGGGCGCGATCAGCCGGGATCAGCTGGTCTGGCTCGAAGAGCTTGCGGCGACGACGGATCGCCCGATGCTCGTGTTCGGACACCATCATCCCTGGAATCCCGACAGCCCCACCCGCTCGGCGAACTACTTCGGCATCAACCCGGATGACAGCGACGCGCTCGTCGCGCTCATCGCCCGCCACGAAGCGATCGCCGGGTACTTCGCCGGCCACACGCACCGCAATCGGGTCCGGCGCTTCAGCGCCACCGGGTCGGTGCCGATAGCCGAGGTGGCATGTGTGAAGGACTACCCCGGGGCCTGGGCCGAGTACCGCGTGTACGAGGGCGGTTACACCCAGATGGTCCATAGAATCGGTGCCCCCGCCGCGATGGACTGGACGGAGAGGACCCGTCAGATGTTCGCGGGCCTGTATCGCGACTACGCGCTCGGTAGCGTCGGGGACCGCTGCTTCACCCACGCCTTCTGACCCATCCAACCTCCCGGTCCGGTCGGTCGACCGACCAAGAAAGAACCCCCATGGCCAGTGAAGTGATCATGTTGAAGTTCAACGAGACCTACGGTGCGCACAAGGCGATGAATGCTGTCCGTGCGCTCGCCGAGCTGGACTACGCGTGGCTCGAAGACGTCGCGATCCTCGAACGCCACCGGTCGGGCCGGGTCTCGACGCACACGACCCATGGTTCGGTGGCTGCGGGCGCGGTGTGGGGCGGCCTCACCGGCATGATCGTGGGCCTGCTGTTTCCGCCGCTCGGGTTCATCGCCCTCTGGGCGGGCGGCATGGCGATCGGCGCCGGGGTCGAGAAGGCCACCAAGGAGACGGGCCTGCCGGCCGGCTTCATGGACACGGTCCGCAAGGAGCTCACCAAGGGAACGTCCGCGCTCCTCCTCTTCGGCGCCACCGGCGACACCGAGGAGATGGCGAAGGCCTTCGACAAGTACAACCCCGCGAGCATCGTGCGCGAGCAGATCACCGACGAGACCGTCGACTCGATGAAGAAGGCGCTCGACGCGACGTCAGCCGAGGCTTCCTGACCGACCCGGTCAGCACTCGACGCCACGACGCGCCGGATCCGGTCACATGAGCGAGAGATCGCCGACCGGCGTCCGGCGCGTCGTCGCGTTGGCGGCATTGGCGACGTACGCGATCGCCTTCGTGGTCGTCGGCGTCGTCCTCTACCGCAACTTCGTCGCACTGATCGGCGCCTGGCTCGGCGGTGTTGCCGCCTCGGTGTCGGTGTGGTTCGCCCTGACCCGCCGGGGTGCTCGTCGGATCGTCGCGATCGTCGTTGCCGCGGCCGCGCTGGCACTGGTCGCGTGGGCGCTGGCGTCGCACTGGACGTTCGTGGGGCTGCTCGTCGCGGTGGGCACGGTAGCGATCGCGACGGGTCTCGCTCGGGCTGCGCTCGTCGAGCGCCATCCTGCTGCCGGCTCAGCTGTCATGGCCGACGGCCCGGTAGCGCCACGACCCCGTCGACCCGTGCTGCTCATCAACCCGACGTCGGGGGTGACAAGGCGGAACAGGTCGACCTGGCCGCGGCGGCTGCGAGCCGAGGTGTGCGGACGATCATGCTCCGCCGCGACGACAACCTGCAGGAGCTGGCACGAGCCGCGATCAGTCAGGGGGCCGACGTGCTCGGCATGGCCGGCGGCGACGGCTCGCAGGCCATGGTCGCCGAGTTCACGATGGAACACGATGTGCCGTTCGTGTGCGTGCCGGCCGGGACTCGGAACCAGCTCGCGCTCGATCTCGGTATCGACCGGAACGACCTGATCGGTTCGTTGGACGCGTTCGAACACGGGAGAGAGCGCCGCATCGATCTCGGACGGGTCAACGATCGCGTGTTCGTGAACAACATGTCACTGGGCGTGTACGCCGCCGTCGTGCAGTCACCCGAGTACCGCGACGACAAGCTCGGTACGGTCGCCCGGATGCTGCCGGAGCTTCTCGGCGCCGACTATGAGCCCTTCGATCTCGAGTTCGAAGGCCCGACGGGGAGCTCGCGGGACTCCGCAGACCTCATCCTGGTCTCGAACAACGTCTACGACCTCGACCGGATCGCCGGGTTCGGCACGCGTGCTCGTCTCGACGCAGGCGTTCTCGGGATCGTGGCGGTCGAGGTCCGGAGCTCGGCCGACCTGGCCGAGCTGGTGGCACTCCAGACCACGGGCGGCGTGTCACGAGCGCGAGGCTGGCGGCAGTGGACGGCGACGAGCTTCGAGGTTCGATCGTCCGAACCGATCGCCGCGGGGGTCGACGGGGAGGCCCTCGTGCTCGCGTCGCCCCTACGGGTCGTCGTGCTGGCTTCCGCGCTCAGGGTCAGGATCGCGCCGCGCCATTCCAGGCGCTCCCCCGCAGCGGCGCACCCTCGCGTCGGCGTGAACAGTCTCATCGCGCTGCTCAACATCGCGTTCCGAGGGCGGTAGCGATCCCTGCGCCGGCTTTGGCCATCCGGCCCGTGCACCGGGTGAACAAGAGGGATGAACCTGTCAGGACGGTGCAGAAGGGTCCGTCCCGAGGAGGATCGGGTAGAGAATCCCGGCCCGGCCGGCCAGGGCCCCAACGGCCTCCTCGGGACGTACCGCAGCATTCTGGCGCATCATCCCCAGGTTTTCCAGAACGCCTTGTGGATAACCTGAGTGCCCATCGCCAGATCCGTTGGGATCGGCTACGAAGAGGGGCCGCCTACATCCACAGGCCTCGGGACCGCTCATTTCGTACGAGGAGCAGAGGAACCGGACTGTCCGGCGACCAGAGGGGGATCGTGGGAGTCACGAGCAAAGCGCTGACCGAGCGAACGGCAGGACGCACCGTGCCGCGCGCGTTCCTCGACCAGGTCCGCAAGCGTCCCGAGGGCGTCGCGCTCCGCTGGCTCGACGGCGAGGCCTGGCGAGAGTGGACGTGGTCGGACTACGCCGATCGTGCCGCCCGTCTGGCCGGTTCGCTGGCCGAGGGTGGCATCGGCCCCGGGGACCGGGTCGTGCTGATGCTGCGAAACAGTCCCGAGTTCCACGTGGCCGACATGGCCGCGCTGCTGGTGGGAGCCACCCCGGTGTCGATCTACAACTCGTCATCGGCCGATCAGGTCGCGTTCATCGCGGGGAACTGTGGTGCGCGGGCCGCGCTCGTCGAGGACGCGGGCTACCTCGAGAAGGTGTTGACCGCGCGCACGTTCCTCCCGGAGCTCCGTCATGTTGCCGCCGTCGACGGCGCAGCGGTCACCGGCGACGTGTTGGCCTGGGACGAGCTGGTCGCACACGATCCCATCGACCTGGAGGCCGCGGCCCGGGTCGCGCGACCGAGCGATCTCGCCACGGTGATCTACACCTCCGGCACGACGGGTCCGCCGAAGGGCGTGATGATCGATCACGCCAACATCGCGTGGACCGTGTCGAGCTTGCGGCTCGCGCTCGGCGATCTCGATCCCGAGGGTTCCCGGGCGGTGTCGTACCTACCGATGGCGCACATCGCGGAGCGGATGACCAGTCACTACATGGGAATCGAGCTCGGCTACGAGGTCACGACGTGTCCAGAGGCGAGCGCGGTGTCGCAGTATCTGCCCCAGGTGCGCCCGCAGATGTTCTTTGCGGTGCCGCGGGTATGGGAGAAGATCGAAGCGGGTGTTCGTGCCGCGCTCGGCGCCGATTCGGATCGGGCGGAGGCCTTCGAGCAGGCGCTCGACATCGGTGGTCGCGTCGCGGAGCACCGAGCGCGCGGCGCCGAGATCCCGGCGGAGCTTGGCGCGGCATTCGAGCAGGCTGACGCCGCCGGGCTCCGACCTGTGCGCGAGCTCCTCGGGCTGGACCAGCTCATCTCGGCGATCTCCGGCGCGGCGCCGATCAGCCGGGGCGTATTCGAGTTCTTCCGCGCGCTCGGGATCCCGCTGTCGGAGATCTATGGCCTCTCCGAGACGTCAGGTCCGATGACTTGGGACCCGTCCCGCGTCCGGTCCGGCACCGTCGGGCGGGCTATCCCCGGCGAGGATGTCCGCCTCGCCACCGACGGTGAGGTGGTCTGTCGCGGCGGCAACATCTTCCGTGGTTACCTCGACGAGCCGACCAGGACGGCCGAAGTCCTGGACGCCGTCGGCTGGTTCCACACGGGCGACATCGGCGAGCTCGACGAAGCCGGCTACCTCAGGATCGTCGATCGAAAGAAAGAGCTCATCATCACCGCCGGGGGCAAGAACATCTCGCCCGCCAACCTGGAGGCCGCGCTCAAGTCGCACCCGCTCGTCGGCCAGGTGTGTGTGATCGGCGATGGTCGGCCGTTCATCAGCGCGCTTCTCGTGCTCGACCCCGAGGCCGCGCCCGTTTGGGCGTCTACGCACGGCGTCGAAGTGGCGGCGGCCTCGGAGCTGGCCGAGCACCCGGAGATCCGAGCAGAGCTCGAGCGTGCCGTCGCCGGGGCGAACGAGCACTTCTCCCGCGTCGAACAGGTCAAGCGCTTCGTGGTGCTCTGCGATGAGTGGCTGCCCGACTCCGAGGAGCTCACACCGACGATGAAGCTCAAGCGCCGCGGCGTCCACGCCAAGTACGCCGACGAGATCGAGAGCATGTATCGGTGAGGTGTGGCCGCGCGCGGTGCTGACCGGCTCGCCTGTCGTCGGCCCGGTCGCGCGCGGGTCAGTCGGCTTGGGCGATCTCGACGTGATCTCGGCCGTGCTGTCGGGCGGTGTCGAGCGCTCGGTTGGCCATGTCCATGAGCTCGCCGCCGCTCAGCGCGTGTGACGGGTAGCACGCGATCCCCGCCGAGACCGTGAGGGAATCGCCGACCGGGCTCCCGTGGAGTGCGCCGCGTACCCGCTCGGCGGCCCACGCCGCGCCGGACTCCGCGGTGTCTTCGAGCACGGCGGCGGCGCGGGTCTCGGTCAGTCGACACGCGGTGTCGCACTCGCGCAGAGTTCGGCGGATGACATCGCCGAGCACGCCGAGAGCCTGCTCTTGGGTCTGCGCCGCGGCCGCGGCGAGTCCGTCCAGCTCGAACAGGACCACCGACATCGGCTGAAGCTGTCGACGTGCAGCCGCGACGCGCTGCTGCACGATGACGGGGAAGAACTGCTTGTCGAGCAGACCCGACACCGAGTCGAAGACGGGTTCACGCATGCCACTGGTGCCTGCGTGGTCACCGAACGTCGACGCGGCACCGTCCGAGGCGTCGTCTGGGCCGCCGGGCGCGCCCAGCGGTCCGGGAGCCCCCGAGTGCGCCACCTCGGAGCTGCGCCGCCGTGCGCTCTCCTCGGAGAACACCGCGGCGAGGGCATCGAGCTCCCGCCGGTGCCGACGGCGCTCGTCGCGGGATTGCTCCAGCTCGTCGGTCAGGGCGCGGGCGTGAGCCGAGATCGCCGCGGCCGCGACCGCGGCAACGGTGCCCAAGACGCCGGCCACCACACCGAGGAGCGCGGTGTCCAGCACGACGCCAAGGACGCCGCACACCAGCGCGCCGAACCCGGCCAGCAGAGCGAGCACGAGCCGGCGGTCGATCATGGTGAATCCATCGGCTCACCCGGTCCCTGACGTGAGCCGTTTCGCGTTTTCCTTCGCTGGGAGATCCCGAGCTCGGCGACGTCGGCCATGATCGTGGCCAGCTCGAAGTCCTTGGGTGTGTACACCCGAGCGACGCCCGCCTCCCCGAGGCGTGTCCGGTCGTGCTCGGGGATGATGCCCCCCACGACGACGGGTGTGTCCAGGCCCTCGGCTCGCAGTGCGGCCAACGTGGCCGGAACGAGCTGGAGGTGTGAACCGGACAGGATCGAAAGGCCCACCACGTCCACGTCCTCGTCCCGGGCGGCCACGGCGATCTCGGTGGGGGTGAGACGAATGCCCGGATAGACGACCTCCATCCCGGCATCTCGGGCCGCGACCGCGATCTGCTCGGCACCGTTGGAGTGACCGTCGAGGCCGGGTTTGCCCACGAGCAGCCGCACCGGTCCACCCAGCTCCGTGGCCGCGGCCTGTACCCGTTCGCGTACATCGAGCATCGCCGGCCCGGGCGCGGCGGCGACCGCGCCGACTCCGGTCGGGGCGCGGTACTCACCGAACACCTCACGCAGGGCCGACGACCATTCGCCGACCGTCCCGCCGGCGCGGGCCAGCGCGATCGTCGTCGGCATCAGGTTCGTGGAGGTGGCTGCGGCGTCACGGAGCCGCTCGAGCGCGGTCTCGACCGCTCGCGTGTCACGGTGGTCGCGCCAGCGCTCGAGACTGTCGATCTGTTCCTGTTCGGCCGCGGGATCGAGCACGAGGATGTTTGCATCACCCTCGAGCTCGCCGACCAAGGGCGAGGGTTCGGTCTCGGTGAAACAGTTCACACCGACGACCGAGATGTCTCCACTCTCGATCCGTCGGAGCCGTTCCGCATGGCTCTGCACGAGTCGACCCTTGATCTGGTCGATCATCTCGAACGCCCCGCCGCCGTCGAGCACCCACTGCAGCTCAGCGTCGGCCGCGTCCATGAGCTCGGTGGTCTTGGCCTCGACGACCTTCGAGCCGTCGAAGATGTCGTCGTATTCGAGCAGGTCGGACTCGAACGCGAGCACCTGTTGCATGCGCAGTGACCACTGCTGATCCCACGGGCGAGGTAGTCCGAGCGCCTCGTTCCAGCACGGAAGCTGAAGGGCGCGGGCGCGGGCGTCGCGCGAGAGCGTGACGCCGAGCATCTCGAGCACGATCCGCTGCGCGTTGTTCTCGGGCTGGGCCTCGGTGAGGCTCAGCGAGTTCACCTGCACGCCGTAGCGGAAGCGGCGCAGCTTCTCGTCGGTCACGCCGTAGCGAGTGGCGCAGATGCGATCCCACAGTCGTCCGAACGCACGCATCTTGCAGATCTCCTCGACGAAGCGCACGCCGACATCGACAAAGAAAGAGATGCGGCCCACGACCTGCGGGAACTCGTCCGCCGTCACCTGGCCCGACTCGCGCACCGCGTCGAGCACACCGACCGCGGTGGCGAGTCCGTACGCGAGCTCCTGCACAGGAGTCGCGCCGGCCTCCTGGAGGTGGTACGGGCACACGTTGATCGGGTTCCAACGGGGGATGTGTGCCACCGCGTGGGTGACGAGGTCGACCGTGAGGCGGCGCGACGGTCGGGGACCGAAGATGTACGTACCGCGAGAGAGGTACTCCTTGACGATGTCGTTCTGGGTTGTGCCTGCGAGCCGTTCCGGGGCGATCCCGCGTTCCTCGGCGAGGCAGACGTACAGGGCGAGCATCCACATCGCGGTCGCGTTGATCGTCAGCGACGTGTTCATCTCCTCGAGCGGGAGCTGGTCGAAGAGTGCTCGCATCTCACCGAGGTGCGGCACCGGGACGCCGACCTTGCCGACCTCGCCGGCCGCGAGGGGGTCGTCGGGGTCGTAGCCGGTCTGGGTCGGGAGATCGAAGGCGACGCTGAGACCCGTCTGGCCCTTGGCGAGGTTCGTCCGGTACAGCTCGTTCGATGCTCGTGCCGAAGAGTGTCCGGAGTAGGTGCGCATCACCCAGGGGTGATCGCGTGGTCGATCTGGGGTGACCTCAGCGTCGCTCACGACGACCATTCTCCCCGCGTCGGTGGACATCTGTCACCACCGGCCTGTCACCACCGGCGCCGATCGCCGGTTTGCCGCCTACCTGGCGTAGTCGTAGAACCCGAGCTTGGTCTTGCGGCCGAGTCGCCGGGCGCTCACCATCCGGCGGAGCATGGGCGCAGGCGCGTAGTTCGGGTCCTGGAACTCGGCGTAGAGGGCCTCGAGGATTGACAGGCTTGTGTCCAGGCCGACGAGGTCGAGGAGCTCGAGCGGTCCCATCGGGAAGTTGCACCCGCCCTTCATCGCCGCGTCGATGTCGTCTCGGGTGGCGACCCCGCCGTCCAGGAGCTTGACCGCGTTGTTCAGGTAGGGGAACAGCAGCGCGTTGACGATGAACCCGGCCTGGTCCCGGACCGCCACGGGGCTCTTGCCGCAGGCGGTCGCGAACGCGGTCGCCGCCTCGGCGGTGGCGTCCGATGTCGTGATCGCCCGGACGATCTCCACCAGCGGCATGGCCGGGGCCGGGTTGAAGAAGTGGATTCCGCACACCTGATCGGGGCGGCCGGTCTCCATCGCCATCTCGACGACCGGCAGGGTGGAGGTGTTCGTGGCCAGGATCGTGGCGTCCTGACAGACGCGGTCGAGCTCGCCGAACAGCTCCTTCTTCACGGCCAGGTCCTCGACGACCGACTCGAGCACGAGGTCGCACTCGGCCAGCTCCGCCAGATCGGTGACGGCGCGCACCCGGCCGAGGACAGCGTCCCGTTCGGCGGCCTCGAGCCGACCCTTGTCGAGTTGACGGGCGAGGGACTTGGTGAGACCGGCGATCATGGCGTCGGCGGTGGATTGGCTCCGGCTGCGCAGCACGACCTCGATCCCCGCCTTGGCGGCGACCTCGGCGACGCCCGAACCCATGATTCCCGAACCCACGATTCCGAACCGCTTGATGGCCATGTGCCCGTCTCCTCGTTGTTGCCGACCGACCGAGGACCCGACGTTACCGATCAGTAGGTTGCGACCGCCACCGCAGCAGCAGTGAGCACGGGGGTTGGCGGGTTCAGCGGGAGGCGAAGACGAGCAGCGGTTCGATGTTGCCGCCATCAGCCTGCCTGAGCGCAGCGAGGTACTCGCCACGGAGTCCACGATCGTCGGCGAGGTCGCGTCCTCCCCACGAGAGCCGTGCCTTCTCGATGCTCTGGAGATACGCGTCAGCCATCAGTCTCGAGTGGCGTCCGTTCCCGTTTCGGTAGGGATGGATCGAAACGAGTCGGTGGTGGAGCCGAACCGCTCGTTCGGGCGGCGGGAACGTCCCGTGCTCGTTCCAGGACCGGGCGTCATCGAAGAGCTCGATCATTGCGACGGGAATCTCGTGCGGGTCAACACCGATGTTCGTCTCGCGTAGCCGGCGCGCCCCCGCCCATCTCCAGACATCGCCGAACATTCGACGGTGCAGGTCGTTCGCGAAAGCGGTGGTCAGCAGGCTCCCGGGATCGAGGGTTCCACGCCGACGGAAGAGCCAAGCCGATGCCATCTCGATGTTTGCTTGTTCGACGCGATTGAGGTCGCTGCGCTTCGCGACGAAGGTTGGGATCAGGCCTTCGAGGTCATCCTCGGTGAGAGGTGTCGATCCGGGAGGCTCACCGTCTCCCAGTCCCTCACCCACTCGATGCAGCCGATCGATGCTCGTCCCAGAGGCGACCCTCGACCACGAGGTGGTCCGCATAGTCCCGGACACGAGCCTCGAGCTCGTTCTTCGCCAGACCCTGTGCTTCGAGCCGCATGCTCCGGTCGACGCTCTGGATGTCATCCCTTGCGAGTGCGAGCGCGCGCCGTTGCACGATGTCCTCGAGACTCGAACGCGGTACGAACGCGTAGACGAGCTCGCAGTCCAGAGCGTCTGCAGCGCGCCGCAGGGTCTCGAGGCGCGCCGAGTCGGCGATCTCGGAACGCTCGAGCTTGGTCACAGCCACCTGGCTCACGCCGAGGCGAGCGGCGAGTTGGCCGCTTGTCATACCCAGCGCGTCGCGGACGGCTCGGACCCACCCCCGTGTGGGTCTGTCGCGGAGTAGACGCGGGTCGGCTTGGCTGAATCTCTCGTCAAGCGTTCGTCGTGCCAGTGCTGCACGCTCTGTACGGCGCATAATCTTCAGGTTATCACGAAGACACAGTTCATAATCTAAAAGTTAGAATCTGAGCGAAGCTCATAACCGGGGCCTAATAAAAGACGTCCGTGGGCCATTCGCGCCTAGGCTCGCCGATCCGTATGGGAGCGACGCGAACGACAGGGACCCTGGCGCTGCTGGGCGGTGGTGAGTGGACGGCCGAGGCCCGTCCGCTCCACGAGGAGCTCATCACCGCGGCCGGGGCCGGCGAGATCGTGCTGCTGCCGACCGCCGCGGCCTACGAACAGCCGGAACGCACGATCGAACGGGCCGAGGCGTACTTCGCCGAGCTCGACCTTCCCGTGCGGGCCGTGCGCGTCCTGCACCGGGCCGAGGCCGAGGACGAGACCTTCGCCCGCGCCGTGCGCGACGCGCGCCTGGTGTACCTGACCGACGGCTCGCCGCTGCACCTGCGCTCGGTGCTGAAGGACTCGACGCTGTTCGCCGCGCTCGCCGACGTGTACGCCGACGGTGCCACGATCGTCGCGTCCGGCGCCGGTGCCACCGTGGTCTGCGATCCGATGGTCGACCCGCGCGGCGGCGCCTACACCGTCGGACTCGGTCTCGTGACCGGGCTGGCGGTGTTTCCCTACCACGGGACCGCGGCGGACCACCTCCGGGAGCGTTCGATCGATCTGTTGCCCAAGACCGCGGTCCTGGCCGGGATCGACGAGGGGACCGCGCTGGTTCGTGATCCCGACGGCGCCTGGCGAGCGGCCGGGGCCGGTTCCGTCACGCTCTACCGACGAGGTACAGAGCCGGCGGAGCGCCGGGCGCCGAGTCGCCTCGACCTGCTGACCGCGTAGCGGCGGCCGCAGGCGGAGATCATGGTGCCGAAGAGGTCGTGGTCGAGGCGACGCGGGCGGACTCATCGATCGTGATCTTGATGATCGTCACGTCCGTCGTCGGTTTTCCGTCACCTTCGGTGGGCGCGAAGGACTCGATCCGCTGCGCGACGTCAAGCCCCGATGTCACGGAGCCGAAGCGCGCGTAATCATTCGGCAGGGTCGCTCCCTGCGAGCCGGTCACAATGAAGAACTGCGATCCCATCGTTCCGGCCGCCTCGTCCGGTGCCTTCGCTGCCGCGAGCGATCCGACCGCGTAATTGTCGGTCGGCGCCTCACCTGGGACCGAGTATCCCGGACCACCTTGTTGATCACAGGTCGGCGAGCCGCCCTGGATCATGAAGTCCATGGCCGCCCGGTCGACGCAGAGGTCATCGTAGAAGCCCTTCCGGGCCAGCGTTACGAAGTTGTTGACTGCGATCGGCGCGTGTTCCGTATCGAGGCTTGCGACGATGTTGCCTTCGCTCGTCTCGATAGTCGCGGTGTAGTCCATGTTGGCCTTGATGACGCGCTTGATGCCGCCGAGCTGTGCCGTCGCCTTCTTGTCACCGCCGCTGTCATCGCCCTGGATCAGATTCCACGCGAAGGCGACGCCGCCGAATACCACCGCGACGATCACGACGGTACGGACCGTACGCAGGATTCGGGCGCGCTTGGCGGCCCGGATCTGGGCCGCCCGAGCGGCCTCCCGGTTCTGGCGCTGACGTTCGCGCTTCGCTGCTTTCGACACGGCGGCGCAGTCTACCGATGGTGCTGCGCTGGTCCCGATCGAGACGAGACGGCCCAGCGGATTTCGCCGAGCGCGAGGCGATGTCGCCGGTACCATGGTCGGCCGTGGGCCTGGTCGTGCAGAAGTACGGCGGAACCTCGGTCGCCGACCCGGACCGTTTGCGGAGCGTCGCCGAGCACGTCATTCGGACTCGTGAGCGAGGCGACGATGTCGTCGTCGTGGTCTCGGCCATGGGGAACACGACCGACGACCTGCTGCGGCTGGCGCACGAGGTCTCGCACGCCCCGGCGGCCCGTGAGCTCGACATGTTGCTCACCTCCGGCGAGCGCATCCCGATCTCGCTGTTGTGCATGGCCCTGATCGATCGAGGCGCCGCCGCCCGGTCGTTCACGGGCTCCCAGGCCGGCATCGTGACCGACGCGGCGCACGGCCGGGCCAAGATCGTCGAGGTCCGCGCCGATCGGGTCCGTGAGGCACTGGCCGACGGCAGCGTCGCGGTCGTGGCCGGGTTCCAAGGGGTGTCGACCGACGCCAACATCACGACGCTCGGCCGAGGTGGCACCGACACGACAGCCGTTGCGCTCGCCGCCGCCCTCGGCGCGGACTCGTGCGAGATCTACACCGACGTCGCCGGCGTGTTCACCGCCGACCCGCGCGTGGTGGCGGACGCCCGCAAGCTGGCCCACCTCTCGTTCGAGGAGATGCTCGAGCTCTCCGCGACCGGTGGCAAGGTCCTGGCGCTGCGATCGGTCGAGCTGGCCCGCAATCACGGGGTACCCGTTCACGTTCGCTCCAGCTTCACCTGGGCGCCGGGAACATGGGTCGACAGAGAGGACTCCACGATGGAGCAGGCGATCATCTCCGGTGTGTCGCACGACGTGTCCGAGGCCAAGGTCACGATCCGGCGCGTGCCGGACCGTCCCGGCGTTGCCGCGACGCTGTTTCGCGCCCTCGCGGATGAGGGCGTGAACGTCGACATGATCGAGCAGAACGTGTCGTTCGATGGCTTCACCGACATCTCGTTCACCGTGCCCCGCACCGACGTGAATCGCGCCACGACGGTGATGGAGAAGATGGTGGACGAGACCGGGGCGAGTGGCTACTCCTACGACGACGCGATTGCGCGCGTGTCGGTGGTCGGCGCCGGGATGAAGACCCACCCCGGCATCGCAGCCGAAGTGTTCGAGATCCTCGCCCGTGAGTCGGTGAACATCGAGATGATCTCGACGTCGTCGATCCGTATCTCCTGTGTTGTTCGTGAGGCCCACGTCGAACGCGCCGTGCGCGCGCTGCACGCGGCCTTCTGCGTCGCAGACGAATCATGAGCGGCGCTCGCGTCGGCCTGGTTGGAGCGACCGGTCTCGTCGGTACCGAGATGCTCCGACTCTTGGACGAGCGCGGCTTCCCGCTGAGCGAGCTCCGCGCCTACGCGTCGCCCCGCTCGGAAGGCCGGGCCCTGCCGTTCGGCGACGGGGAAGTCGTCTGCGAGGTGCTGCGCGAGCGATGTTTCGACGGTCTCGATCTCGTCGTTGTCGACGTCGACGACCCGCTGGCCGAGGAATGGGCGCCCCGGGCGGTGGCTTCGGGTGCCCGCGTGGTGGACAACTCGGCCGCGTTTCGCATGGAGCCCGACGTGCCGCTCGTCATCGCCGAGGTGAATCCGGACGACCTCCACGTCATGGGCCGGGGTATTGCGTCGTCTCCGAACTGCACGACGGCGATCCCGATCACCGCCCTCGCGCCGTTGCACCGAGCCGCGGGGATCGAGCGGATGGTCGTCTCCACCTACCAGGCCGTGTCCGGCGCGGGCCAGGCCGGCATGAGCGAGCTCGACACGCAGTGGTCGAAGGGGGTCGGTGCGTCGGACCAGCTCAGCCGGGCGGGCGCGATCGACGGGCTGGTGACACCGGGCGAAGTCTGGTCCAAGCCGATCGCCGGCAACGTGGTGCCGCTGGCCGGCTCGGTCAGGGAGGCGGGCTACACGTCGGAGGAATGGAAGTTCATGCGGGAGACCCGCAAGATCCTCCACGACGAGTCGATCCGTGTCACCGTCACGTGCGTGCGCGTGCCCGTGTACGTGGGCCACGCGGTGTCGGTGAACGTCCAGTTCCGCCGCCCGGTGAGCTCCGGTGAGGCGGCGGAACTGCTCGACGCGGCCGCCGGGGTCCGGCTCATCGATGGCGGCGACGGTTATCCGACTCCGCTGGAAGCCGCCGGCATCGATCCTGTTCTCGTCGGCCGGCTCCGTGAGGACCCCTCACTGCCGGGCGCGCTGGATCTCTGGATCACCGGGGACAACCTGCGCAAGGGCGCGGCGTTGAACTCGGTCCAGATGGCCGAGCTCTTGCTCGACGGATGAGGCTGCTGCTGAACCTGGACCGCTGAACCCGGGGGCTACAGCGAGCGGCCGCGCGTCGTGGCGTCGGGGGACGCGCTGGCCGGGAGACTGGTGCCGTCGGCGTAGTTGGCGACGACGCTGAAGGAGTAGATGGTCTGGCGTTGGAGCCGCCGGATCTTCGCTCGATCCGCGTCGGGCCCGACCGTGAGTGATGCTCCGCCCGGGCTCGCGGTGACGGTGTATCCGGTCAGGGTGCGTCCCGGGGGTACGGGCGCCGGAGACCAGAGCACGAGGGCGCCATGACGGCGGGTCCGGACGTGGACGCCGGTGGGTACACCGGGCGCGATGTAGGTCCGACACGGCTGGGCGCGCAGCGACGGGCACGGCGCCGCGTCGGCCGGGAGGCCGACTGTCGGAACCACCGGCAGGACGACGCGAGACGGTCGGGCCACCGAATGAGCGATCGTGTTGGTCTCACCACCGGGGGGCGTGACGAACGCCCACTCCGGTCGGTCCCCGCCCGGAGCGGAGACGCTGATCCGGAGCCGTGATCCGGCCCGGAAGGTGTGGGCGAACGGGAACAGCTCGACCCGGATCTCCGAGAACTCCCCGGCGGGCAGCGGCGCCGAGTCCACGGCGTAGCCCGTGTGGCGGGGTAGCAGCTCCGTGGAGCTCGAAGGGTCGAGCGCGCGAGCGTTGGCGCGCAGCCATCCACTCTGCACGTACCGCTCGTTGCCGTCGGGCCGGACCTCGGTGAGGGTGACCTGGAGATCCGTGTCGGGGGCGGTGGAACGGAGCCAGAGGTCGACGCTCCCGTTGCCGACCATGGACAGCGGCGAGTCGAGGGGCGCCGAGAGGTACGCGAGCGCCGTCCCGTCGACGAGGGGGGTCCAGTCATAACCAGGCAGTGCAGCCCAGATACCCGGATCGCCGGGAAGGTCGGTGCGCGGGCGCGCGTCGGGCGTGACGACGTAGGACTCCTCGCCCCGCGGGGAGTCGTCGGCGATGGTCGGAGCCTGGGGATCGAGCATGCCGTCGGGTTGGAAGTACCACGATGTCGGGGTCGTCTCGGGAACGGGCCACGCCGAGTAGGACGATTCCGTCACCGGTACCGGCGCGCCCGGCGGGATTCCGGGCGCGGCTCCGGTCTCCCACAGGACTCGGATCGGCGGCTCGGCTTCGAGCGTGGCGCGCGCGGCGGCGGGGTCGGTGATCCCGGTGAATCGGTCGGGCGGGAGCTGCACGCCGGGAACTCCGGTGATCTGTTCCCAGATGGCCGGCGCGATCGCACGCCCGAACGCGTTGGTGGCGGGTACGCGCTCGGCGACGTAGATATCGAGGAACTCGGTCAGGCGAAGCAGCACCTCGGGGTCCAGGGACTCCACGTGGACGCCATTGGTCGCGGTCACCTTGAGCCGGCCGGGCGGGACCGACGTGAAGTGCTCGAGCCCGTCGGGCCAGCGTCCGCCGGTCTGTTCGTCCTGCCACGCACCGGCGATGAAGACGGGCACGTCGATCTTCTCGACGAACGTCCAGGGGGCGAGCTGGTCACCGCCTTCGGGGTACGCCTCGTCGCCCTCGACGGGGTAGTGGTCGATCTCGTTGATCGCACTGAGCGCGTCTCGGTTCTGCTGGCGAAGTTGCATGTTGTCCGAGCACTGCGTATCGCCGTCGTTGATGCGGTCGACGACCCAGCCGGCCCCGATCGGGTCGGGCCAACGGTTCTGGTCGACCCGCTGCTGGACCCAGCGCACGGCGAATCCGTCGTTCTTGATGCCACCCGGCGCCAGGATCGATCGCAGGAGGTCGTCGGTCGCTGACAGCGGTGCGATGGCCGACAGGCTCGGTGGCCGCGTCTGAGCCACGAAGAGCTGGCTGATCCCCGGATAGCTGATCCCGACCATCCCGATGTGGGCGGACCACGGTTGCGCCGCGATCGTCTCGACCGCGTCGTAGCCGTCGAGTGACTGGAGGTACTCGAACGCGTCGAACGCGCCGCCCGAACATCCCGTCCCGCGCATGTTCACGCCGACGTAGGCGTAGTCGTACAGCGCGGCGATGAGCCGCCACGGGCTCGTGCCGCTGCCGGCCGGGTTCGACGGGTCGTAGCCGGAGTACTCGAACAGCGTCGGGTACGGGCCCGCGTCGGCGGGACCGGGAAGCTGTACGAACGCGCTGAGCAGAGTGCCGTCACGCGTGCGGAGATAGGTGAAGCCACCGCTCTCGGTCGGCGGAACGAGCTGCTGGTCGGTGTAGAGCGTGTCCGGCGGCACGACGTCGCGGTCGGACACGAGGACCGGCTCGGACGTGGCCGTGTCGGACCCCACCGTGGTGACGACGCGGTAGCCCTCACCGGCGTCGATCCGGCGGAACAGGTAACCGCCGAGCGAGTCGGTGGTACCCGACGCGATCGTGGTCCCGGCGCTGTCGATGAGGGTGACCGCCGCGGCCGCGGGCGCCTCGATGACCGAGACCTGGTTGACGCTGCCGGTCACGAGCGGGTCCGGCGGGAGTCCGCCGGGACCGGGTGGCGTGCAGGCGATCAGCCCTCCGGCGAGGAGCAGCGCGGCGAGGGTTCCGATCAGCGCTCGAGGGCGTCTGGCGCCGGGTCGATCCCTGATCATCCATGCCCCCGCTACCCGCGCCGGGCCCGTCTCCGGCGAGAGCCGATCATCGTAGGGGACAGTGGAACCCGAATACCCGCGCGGTGCCCTCGGGAGGTCGGAGTGGCCGGCCGACCCGATGAGGGCGGGCCGGCCTCCGACGCGTGGTCGGGATGCCGGGATTCGAACCCGGGGCCTCAGCGTCCCGAACGCTGCGCGCTAACCAAGCTGCGCCACATCCCGAAGGTCGTCGAGTGTAGCGGGGACACTGCTCGCGGCTCGGCTGTCGGTGGGCGGAGGGCGGAGCGCTCGCGGCGACCTCGAGGCGCTCGGCCCAGCCCGCGCGCCCGGGCCTCAGTCGACGAGCTCGGAGACTTCCTCGGCTTGGTCGGCGCCGGGGCCGCCCAAGACGGGCTGTTCGAGCAGTCGCTTGGCGGCTCGGCGCAGGGTGCCCGCGTCGACCGGCTTGACCAGCTCGGCGTCGGCATCGGCGCGCCGGGCGAGGAACCGGTCGGCCGCGCGGTCGAGAAGGAGGAGGATTCGAACCACGGGGACTCGGTCCTCGGCGGCGTCGAGGCGTAGATCGATCGCGACCGCGATCCCGCCCATGTTGCCGATCTGCATGTCGAGGATCACGAGATCCGGTTCGTGATCGGCCACGGCGGCGAGAACGTCTTGGCCCCGATCGACCTCCACCACGGTCTGGCCCGGGGCGACGAACGCGGCCCGCACCTGCTCGCGCACCCAGGTGGCTTCCGCAGCAACGAGGATCGTCGTCGAACTGGCTGTCACGACCGAGACGCTAGCAATCGTCGGCGCGGAAGACCCGATCCCCGATCTCGGAGAGCGCGGCGAAGTCGTGCACGTCGTGGGCGAGGAACGGAACGGTCGACACGGGTGCCGTGCCGATCCGAGCCCGGATGGCCTCGAGATGGTGATGCTCCCTCGCGGCGATCTCCTGAAAATCGGCCAGGTTCTCGTACTGCGCGGCCAGGCGGGTTGCTGCGGCCTTGGCTCGGCCGCTCCCCAGCTCCGTTCGGAGATGCTCCGCACGGGCGCGCAGCCCCGCGGCCTGCTCGTCACCGAACTGCGGGTGCACGCGGTTCACCACCAGCGCGTCGACGCGCAGGTCATGGGCGGCGATCTGTTCGGCGAAGTACACGCTCTCCTCGACGGCATCGCGCTGCGGTGCGGTGACGAGCACGAACTGGGTGCCGCCGTCCTCGAGCAACGCGAGCACGGTCGCGGCGCGTTCGCGAAACCCTTCTTCCATTCCTTCGAAGGCTCGGAAGAACGCCAACACGTCGTCGATCACCGCGGTCCCGACGACGCGCCCGACGGTCTTGAGGAACGCCTGCACCGCGACACCCGCGACGCGCAACGAAGCTCGGGTCGGCAGCATGAGCAGGCGGAAGATCCGGTTGTCGAGCAGCCGCGTGATCCGTTTGGGGGCGTCGAGGAAGTCCAACGCGTGGCGAGTCGGCGGTGTGTCCACGACGATGAGCTCGAAGCCTCCCTCTTCGTGGAGCTCGTGGAGCTTCTCCATCGCCATGTACTCCTGGGTGCCACCCAAGGCGCTGGAGACGTTTCGATAGAAGCGGTTGTCGAGGATGCGGCTCGCCTGCTCCTCGTCGTTGGCGTAGCGGGTCACGAGCCCGTCGAACGTGGTCTTCGTGTCGAGCATCAGGGCGGAGAGGCGACCCGATGCGGTGGGGTCGTCCGGACTCCAGCGCTGCCGGTCGATCTCGTGCGCCGTGTTCGAGAGCGCGTCGAGGCCGAGCGCGTTCGCGAGCCGCTTCGCGGGGTCGATCGTGACGACGACGGCGTTGCGTCCGCGCCGCGCCCCTTCGAGTGCGATCACCGCCGCCGAGGTCGTCTTGCCGACCCCGCCGCTCCCGCAGCAGATGACGACGTGGCCCTCGGATACGAGCTCGCTGAGCCCGCCGGCGGGGGGCGCGGTCACGCGGGCGCGTCGATCGACTCGATGCGGTCGCTCATCGCGTCAGCGAGCAGGTCGATCTGGGTCGGTCCGAGGTCGGTGCTGAACAGGAACGGCAGACGAATCTGCGGCAGTGGCAGCGCAGCCGAGAGACGCTCGATCTGCGCGGCCTGGATCTGTTGGCGTTCGGTGCGAAATCTTGCGGCGTCGCTGAGGTGGCCGGCTTCGCGGTGCGACACGAAAACTCCGGCGGCGTCAGCATCGGCGAGGACCTTGTCGACGTCGGTTTCGAGATCGAGCTGCGGGTAGCAAGCGTTCATCACGACCGGTGCGAGGGAGATGCCCACGCGATCCTCGATGGCGAAGGCGGTGTCGACGAGCTCGTTCACGGGCGTCTCCTCGGGGATCGTGACGAGCAGCACCTGGCAGCGTCGTGGATCGGCCAGGAGCTCGGTCACGTCCGCCGCCTGCTTGCGGATCGGCCCGACCGAGACCGCATCGAGGAGACCACTCGGCGACAGCAGGAAGCTGATCGCGTGGCCCGCGGCGGGCGCGTCCACGAGGATCAGATCTGCCGCCCGGTCCTGCTCCAGGGACTTCACCTTGCCGAGCACGAGGATGTCCTTCATGCCCGGCACCGCCGTCGCGATGACGTCCAGCGTGCCGGTACTGCTGAGCCGCTTGGAGATCCGCCGCAAACCGTGCGACTCGAGGTAGTCGACCAGGGCCTGGTCGGGGGTCAGGGTCCGAGCGCGAACCCGGGGCGCGAGCTGGGTCTCCTCGTAACCGAGATTGGGTTGGCCGAACGCCGCGGAGAGCCCCGATTTGCCCTCGACCTCGACGATCAGCACGCTCATACCCGCCCGGGCCGCGATCGTGGCGACCGAGGCGGTCACGGTTGTCTTGCCCACGCCACCCTTGCCCGCCACGATGAGCACCCGGGAGGTGGAGCAGAACTGTGCAAACTCCATCGAACCTCATGCTACGGGAGCGTCCATTGCCCACCCGATCTCGAATGCTTCTCGCGCTGTGCCCGGTGCTGCTCGCGGCTGTGCTGGCCACCGTGCAGCCTTCCGGAGCGTCGGACACCCGGGCCGCGACGAACGCGCCTCGCCGCGGCGGCATCGAGGTCGCGCAGGTCAACGGCCTGATCGACCCGACGAACGCCTCGTTGATCAAGGACACGATCCGGGGCGCCAACGAGCGGGAGGCCGAAGTGTTGGTCATTCAGCTCGCGTCGGGCGGCGCCGTCGGCGTCGACGTCGACGAGCTCGTTCGTGCCGTTCGGGAGTCGCGTGTCCCGATCGCAGTGTGGGTGGGTCCGTCCGGCGGGAAGGCCAAGGGTGCGGCGGCGGTGCTGGCTCAAGCCGCACCGGTGGTGTCGGTGGCAAACGGATCAGCGATCGGGCCGGCCTACCCGGATTCGCTGGATCACCCCTCGGCGCGATCGCGTCGTCAGCTCGGGCGGCGCCTCGAGACGCTCGCGGCGGCGAACGACCGCCGCCCGGCAGGAGCCGCTGCGACGCTGAGTCGCACGCTGTCGGCCGGGCGCGCCCTCGAGGTGGGTGCCATCAACCAAGTCGAGGCGACACTCGGTGGACTGATCGTGTCACTCGACGGTCTCGAGCTGACCACAGCGGCGGGAACGGTCGAGTTGTCGACCGCGCGGGTCGTGGGAGAGGGAGAAGCTCGGCGACGTACTCCGAACCAGACGGTCCGTTTCCGCAAGCTGGGCCTCATGGAGCAGCTCGAGCACACTCTGACGAGTCCGTCGATCGCCTATTTCCTTCTGCTGGCAGGGCTCTGTCTCGTCGTGTTCGAGTTCTTCACCGCCGCGATCGGGCTGGCGGGCGCCACCGGGGCGGTAGCGATCGTCGGCTCGTTCGTCGGGTTCTCCCACCTTCCCGTCGAGTGGTGGGCAGTCGCGCTCTTGATGGTGGCCATGCTCGGGTTCGCGGTTGACGCGCAGGCGGGCGGAACCGGCGCGTGGACCATCATCGCCGCGGTGTGTCTCGTGGTGGGTTCGATCTTCCTGTACGGAGGATCGTCCAGGCTCGATGTCCGTTGGTGGGCGATCCTGCTCGTGATCGTGGGCACCATCGTGTTCATGGTGTCGGCGGTTCCCGCGGCGATCCGGTCTCGGTTCTCCACGCCGACGGTCGGGCGTGAAGGCATGATCGGCGAGATGGGCACCGCGGAGGTGGACGTCAATCCTGATGGTGTCGTGCGGATACGAGACGCGCTGTGGCGGGCCCGCACGAACCGCGCAACCCCGATCACGGCGGGCGAGCCTGCCCGAGTGGTCGAGGTCGACGGGTTGATCCTCGAGGTCGAACCGGAGGAAGGCGGCGCCCGCGACTACCGGGAGCGTCGCGGCCGACCTGACCCGGGATCCTGAACGATTCGTCCGAAATCGCCACTTGTCGAAGATCGCCGACGACGGATAGCTTCGGAACGAGTGGGGCGTGACCCGAGGAGGTTGCGTGGGCGTACCCAGCGTGTTGGACCGCAAATCGTGGCAACTCCAGGCGAGCTGTCGGGGTCCTCTGTCAAGATTCTTCTTTCCGCCGACCGTGTCTGAGCGTCGGGACGAGCGCGAGGAACGCGAACGGCGAGCCAAAGCCATCTGCGGGGAGTGTCCGGTCCAGACGTCCTGCCTCGAGTACGCGCTCGAGATCCGAGAGCCCCACGGCATCTGGGGTGGGTTGACCGAGCACGAGCGTCGGGCGATGCTCACCCGCGAGGTCGGCTGAGGCGCGACCCCGCGGTTCGAGCCGGTGGGCTCGACCCGTAAGCCTCCTACACTGACGGCGTGGGAGTCGTCCGTGACGCGGCCACGGTGATGCTCGTACGCGATGCCCCTGACCTGCACGTGTTCATGTTGCGGCGGAACCTTCAGAGCACCTGGGTTGCGGGCGCGCACCTCTTCCCCGGGGGAGCGGTCGATCCGGCGGACCGGACCCGGCAGGCGGCGCAACGATGTCCCGGGCGCAGTGACGCGTCGGCGAGTGCATTGCTGGGCGTGCCGGCGGGCGGGCTCGGCTTCTGGGTTGCGGCGGTACGGGAGTCGTTCGAGGAGGCGGGCGTGTTGTTGGCGCGACCACGCGCCGGCGAAGATCTGGACCTCTCGAGCCTTCACGGGGCGCGCCACGCCCTCAACCGCGGCGAGCACAGCTTCCTGGAGCTCATCGAAGACCAGGATCTCGTGCTCGACGTCGACCGCCTGCACGTGTTCTCGCATTGGATCACCCCAGCCGGTTCACCCCGCCGGTACGACACGTGGTTCTTCGTGGCCCAGGCGCCCGAGGGGCATGCCTACCTCCACGACGACACCGAGACGGTGGAGTCGATGTGGATCCGTCCGGCCGATGCGCTCGCCGCGGCCGATCGAGGAGCGATGGACCTGATCATTCCGACCCGCAAGAACATCGAAGCGCTCAGCCGCTTCCGGCGCAGCGCGGACCTGCTCGCCCACGCGGAGGCGATCTCTGCCGTGGCATCCTCCTCCTCCCTGGGAGCGAGCGTCGTCGCCGGCGAGAGCGGCGCCCGGATCGCGCTGCCCGGTGACCCCGAGATGCCGGCCGCGGACGCGAGCTGATGCCCGACCTCACGCCGGGGGTGCCGAGCGCGCTGTCGCCGCTCGTGCGCCGCATCGTGGCGCCGAACCCTTCTCCGATGACCGGGCCCGGGACGAACACCTATCTGGTCGGCATCGACGAGGTGGCGGTCATCGACCCGGGGCCGGACGACGCGGGTCACGTCGAGGCCATCGTCGGCGCGTCGATGCGAGAACGCGTGCGATGGGTGCTGCTGACCCACACCCATCCCGACCACGCTCCGGCCACCGAGCGTCTCGTCCGGGCGACCGGCGCCGAGGTCCTTGCCCACAACAAGGTGCCGAAGCTCGACCAGCCGGTCGTTCGTCCCGATCGTGTGATCAAGGACGGCGCGGCGATCCAAGGCACCGAGTTCCGCCTCGAGGTGCTCCACACGCCGGGTCACGCCCCCAACCACCTGTGTTTCCTGCTCGACGAGGAGCGGGCCCTCTTCACGGGCGACACCGTGCTCGACGGCACCACGAGCGTCATCTCGCCGCGCCGCGGCGGGGACATGGCGAAGTACCTCGCGACCCTGGAACGCCTCCGCGCGCTTCGCCTCTCGATGATCCTGCCCGGTCACGGCGACGTCATCGAGTCGCCGCGCGCGCGTATCGACGAGTACCTCGCACATCGCGCCGAGCGCGATGTCCAGATCACCGATCTCCTGCGGTCGGGACCGAAGAAGGTCGCCGGGATCGTCGCGGTGCTCTACGTCGACACGCCCGAGGTGCTGCAGGAGCAGGCCCGGGCGATGGTGCACGCCCACCTCATCAAGCTCCGCGCCGATGGTCTCGTGCGCGGCCGCGACCGGAGGAGTCCGTGGTCGCTCGTCTGACGATCGGCGGCTCTCGGTCGGGGGCATCACCGGAGCGCTGATCGCGCTGCGCCGGCTCCGCTGGAAGCCGCGCCGCGGTTCGCCGTTCTTCGGTCAGCCGCTTGTTTGGTCAGTCGGCGCCGCCGCGAGGTTGGCGGCCGCGGCGTCCAGGATCCGGGCCGTGCAGCCGGCCATCTCGACCGGCGGAAGCACGGTCTCGGCGATCTCAGCGGCCAGCGCGTGGAACACGGAACCGGCTGCCGAACCAGGTTCGGTGATCGCGACCGGTCGCCCGGTGTCTCCACCGTCGGTGACGGACGGCTGGATCGGCACCGACGCCAGGAGTGGCGCGCCGATCTCGGCCGCGAGTGCCGCGCCGCCGCCGGTCCCGAAGATCGCGTGGTGGTTGCCATCGGGCGCGACGAACTCGCTCATGTTCTCGACCACGCCGGCAACCTTCATGTACGAGCGGCGGGCCATGTCCGCGACTCGCGCCGCGACCTTCTGGGCCGCCCGAGCCGGAGTCGTGACGACCAGCATCTCCGCCTGGGGCAGCAGGCGCGCCAAGGCCATCTGGATATCGCCGGTTCCCGGCGGCATGTCGATGAGCAGGTAGTCCATCGGTCCCCACTCCACGTCGGTGAGGAACTGCTCGAGCGCGCGGGCGAGCACGAGACCGCGCCACATCAGCGCCGTCGACTCGTCCTCCACGAGGAAGCCCATCGAGACGACCTTCACCTGACCGACGGATCCGTCCGAGCCCCGGTCGGCGGTCACCGGGACCAGATTGGGGTGGATCTTGCCTTCGGCACCCCCGAGGCGGCCTTCGACCCCGAGCATCCGGGGAACGCTGAACCCCCAGATGTCCGCGTCGAGCACGCCGACGGTGAGGCCGCGCGCCGCGAGCGCGACCGCGAGGTTCACGGTCACCGAGCTCTTCCCGACGCCGCCCTTGCCGCTCGCCACGGCGAGGACGCGCGTGGTCGATGGGACCTCGGTGTCGGATGCGCGCTCGCGCGCGTTCCAACGGGCCCGCTGCATCGCCGCGGTCTTCTGCTCCGCGGTCATCTCGCCGTACTCGACCTTCACACCCGCGACACCAGGGAGCCCCGAGACCTTGGACTCGACGTCGCGCTTGATCTGGGCTCGCAGTGGACAACCGATGGTGGTGAGGGCGATCCGAACGGTGACATCACCGGTTGTCGCGACCTGGACGTCGTCGACCATGCCGAGCTCCTCGATGTTGGCGTGGAGCTCCGGGTCGATCACGCCGCGCAGGATGAGCCGGACTGCCTGGGCGTCCGGAGGTGGTCCCGAGGGAGCCTGAGGGTCGCGGGGGTCGATGTTGGTGTCCATCACAGAAGAAAACCGGTGTCCTTTCATAATAAAACACGTGGACGTGTTGAAAATATGCCACAAACTCGCGTACGGTCGCGGATCGTGGAACTCGACCTCGAGATGCTCAAGGCGCTGGGCGACGAAACTCGCTACGCGATGTACCGCGAGCTGGCCTCATCGACGGCACCGCTGTCGGCCCAGGATCTCGCGGACGCGATCGGTTTGCACCCGAACACCGTGCGTCTGCACCTCGATCGTCTCCGAGACGCCGGCGTGGTCGAATCCGAGACGGTCCACCGGGGCACCGTCGGCCGACCACAACATCGCTATTCGCTCGCGCCCGGTGCACCCGGCCTCGGATTCGACCCCCCGGCGCACGCGCTGCTCGCCGGCCTGTTCGCCGCGCTCGCCGAGCGGATCGGGGCCGACGCCGACGACGCTGCCGACACCGGGTTCGCGTGGGGCCTCGACGCCGGTCGGCGTACGCGATCGCGAAGCTGTGCCCCCGCACTGGTCGCCGAGCTCTCACGACTCGGATTCGAGCCTGTCGCCACCGACGCCGTCGGTGACGCGACGCCCGACGAGCCCGCCCAGGGAGCGTCGGTGCGTATCGATTTTCTCCACTGCCCGTTCCGCGAGCTCGCCGAGGCGTATCCCGAGCTCGTGTGCAATCTCCACCGTGGTCTCTGCGAAGGAGTTGTGGAGGAGATCGGCGGGGGAAGCGTGGAGGACTTCTCGACGTTGTACGACCCGGAACCGTGTCACGTGGCCGTTTCCGTCGGATATCCTGAAGTGTCTGGATAACCCGCCTGAAGTGTCTCGATAACCCGGAGGACATCGATGCTCACCGTCACCGACGCCAAGTCGCAGTTCATCCTCACCGATCAGGCGGCCACCAAGGTCGCCGAGCTCATCGCGGCCGAGAGCGACCCGGGGCTCGCCCTGCGGGTGGCCGTGCGTCCCGGTGGATGCTCCGGTCTGAGCTACGAGATGTTCTTCGATGGCGACATCGCCGAGGACGACATGAAGACCGTCCGCGGCGACGTCACGGTCGTGATCGACCCGGCGAGCGCCCAACATCTCGGCGGCGCGACGCTCGACTACCGCGACGGCCTCCAGGACTCAGGTTTCTCGATCAACAACCCCAATGCGGAGCGCACCTGCGGCTGCGGCGAGTCCTTTTCCTGACCTACCGCTCTGCCCGCGTGTGGTCACTCCACGCACATCATGAGCGTCGAGTGACCAAACCGGGGTGGCTCGGGGTCGGCCTGCGAATGGGTCGGGCGGCTCAGGTGGATCGGCGTTCGCGTCCGTACGCTCGATTCGGCTCACGGAAGAGCTGCAAAGCCCTTCATGGATGAGTACACGGTGGAGGCCCGGATGCCGGACCGATGGTGTCCGGGCCTCGCCGCGTCCGGGGCACGCTCACCGCAACCGATCAAGCAGACCGGTCACCTCGTCGCTGCCGAACGCGCCGTCGAGGCGGCTGACCACGGCGCCCGCGCCGTCGATCCCGAACAGCCACGGCTCGCCCGGCAAGCTCCACGCACCGGGCTCGAAGCCGATCGTCGACACGACCTCGTCGGTCGTCCCGTTCTGGTAGATCTCGACGTGCACGAGCTGGATCTCGTCCTCGTAGGGACCCATCACGTCGAGCAGCTGGGTGAGCACGGGACCGCAGTACTCCGTTTGACAGCGCGCCGGGGTGGCGAACATGACCGCGACGGGCTTGCCGTTGCCGATCGCGTCCGCGAGCGAGATGGTGTGGAGCGGGCACGGGGGGACCTGGGTGCAGATCGGATCCACACCGAGGGTCTCGGTGAATGTAGGTGAGGGCGCACGCGGCGCGGGCTGGCCGGGGATGACCACCTCCGACGTCGGTGCGACCTGGAACGCCACCTCGACCCGCTTGTCTTCGATGGTGAGCCTGGCGTACCAGACGCCCGCCGCAGCCAGCGCGGCCTCGATCACGTACACGCCGCGGCGGTCGGCGAGGCCCTCCTGGTGGAGGTCCGCGGTCACCGGCGTCGCGAAGCGCGCCTCGCCGGGAGCCTTGAGTGCCACGGTGGTCGCCGGGCCCGCCGCGAAGTCGCCGTTGTTCCGGAGGACGACGAAGCCGAGGCGCTGCGGCTCGGTTGACTGGTACGGGTCGATCGACACGACACCCGCGGTGAGCTCTTCGGACCCGGAATAAGCCTGATCGGCCCCGTCGGCTCGATCTCCTGCGCCCCGCCGACCGCCAGACCCACCTTCGGACCCGGAAAAGGGCTGATCGGCCCCGTCGGTGCTCTTGGCACAGGCGGCGAGCACGAGGCCGCCGCCGACCGCGAGGAAGGAACGTCGGGACAGAGAGCGCATGCTTCTATTCTGCCTGTCGGAGGTGGGTGTGTCCGATCGGGTGGCATTCGTGTGCAACGGCCGCGAGGTCGTCGTCGAGGTGATGTCCGGCGAGTCCTTGCTCTCGGTCCTGCGCGAGCGCCTGGGTCTGATGTCGGTGAAGGACGGCTGTGCCCCGCAGGGACAGTGCGGCTGCTGCACCGTGCTCGTGGACGGCGACGCCCGCGTCGCTTGCGTCACCCCGGTGGGCCGGATCGAGGGTCGCTCGGTCGTGACGCTCGAGGGGATCGATGCCGGCCGGGTCGGTTCGCTCGCCGAGGATTTCGTGGCGACCGGGGGTTCCCAGTGCGGCTTCTGCACGCCGGGAATCCTCGTGCGAGCACTGGGTGCTGTGAGCAAAGGGAAGACCTCGCGTGTCGATCGCGATCGCTCGCTCGCCGCGCACGTCTGTCGCTGTACTGGTTGGCAGACGATCTACGAGGCCCTCGACGCGCCGTCCCGGCCCACCGGGCGAGATCTCGATGCGGCCGCCCGGCGGGCCGAGCTGGAGGGCGGTACGACCCAACACGTGGCCGCGGGAGTCCCACTCGGCGCGGCCGGTTTCGCTGACGATCTCGCGCCGCGCGACGCGCTCGTGGCCGTGCCGCTCCCACCCGGCAGTGACGCCGAATCGGTCGAAGCGGCGGGCTTGGCTTGGGTCCTCGGTGAGTCCCTGCTCGAGGCGCGCGCCCTCGCGGCGAAGGTGCCGGGGCGTCGCACCACGGCTGAGCCTCGGGCTCCGCTCTCGCTCCCACCGTGTCCGGACGGCGGCGTTCGGCTGGCGACCAGTTGGGTCGAACCCGGGTATCTGGAACCGGACGCCTCGTGGTGTGAGCCAGGGGGCGAGCCCGCTTCGCCGTTGGCGAACGGCGGCGCCTTCGGGGCCAAGCTCGATTCGGCCGTCGCGCGGGCCGCGCGGGAGCTGGCCGATCGTTTCGGCCGCACGACACGGACGGCCTTCTCGCGAGAGGACGTCGTGCGCCTCGGTCCGAAGCGTCCACCCATCGCGGGTTGCGCGGTGGTCGTCGACGGCGAGCTCATGCTGGACGTCACCGCGCTCGCCGATGTTCCGCCGACGCCGGTTCCGTGGCCGTACGGCGCGCTGCGCCGCGTCGGGGGGTTCACGGTTCAAGCCTCGGCGCCCGGTGGGATCACGACGTCGTGGAGTGGGCGCGCGGCCGGGTTGGCCGAGGAGACGGTGCTGCGCGAAGGCGCGATCGACGCGGCCGGGCTCGACCGCGCCGTGCTCGGGCTCGGCGATGAGGTGGGTCGTGTGTTGCTGGACACGGTGGCGTGCCACGCGTCGGGTGCGTGCGCGGGCGCACGGGTCGAGATCGACGAGGCCGGCGGCGCGATCGAGCTCGTGTCGGTGAGGGTCGCCGCCGGCGATCCGCTCGACGAGGTGGTACTGCGGTCCTACGTGATCGGCGCGGCGCACATGGCGCTCGGCTGGGTCTTCACCGAGGGGCTCGCGGTCGACGCCGACACTGGCGCCATCGGCGATCTCACCATGCGCTCGTTCGGCATCATCCCGGCCCGCAACGTCCCGTCCATCGACGTGACGATCATCGCCGACGCCGGGCCGGCGCGCGCCGGTGCTTCCGATGCCGCGTTCGCGGCCGTCGCGGCGGCGGCATGGAACGCCCTGGCGCGCGTCGACGGCGTCCGATCCGAGGTCTTCCCGGCGTCGGCCACGCGCACGTCCCGTAGGCTCCGACGATGAAGACCGCCGAGCCCGTCCCGACCCCGAACGCACCGCCCGTCGGGGGGCCCTACAGCCCGGCCGTGCGCGCCGGCGATTGGCTGGTGCTCGCCGGTCAGGTCGGTATCGATCCGGCCATCGGAGCACTCGCAGCCGGTGGGATCGGAGGTCAAACGCGCCAGGCGCTGGCGAACGTCGCGACCGTGCTCGCCGACTGCGGCGCGTCGATGGCCGACGTCGCCAAGACCACCGTCTTCGTGACCGACCTCGGGGGCTTCGCAGCAGCGAACGCCGCGTACGCGGACGCCTTCGGTGACCACCGTCCGGCCCGGTCCACCGTCGAGGTGTCGGCGCTGCCGATCGGTGCCGCGGTCGAGATCGAGGTCTGGGCGTTCAAGCCCGCCTCATGACGCGTCGGTAGGCTGGCACCGTGGTCGGAATCGTGCTGATCGTGATCGTGTTGGTGCTCGCCGTGCCCATCGCCGTGATGATCGGTGGCATGGCGTGGAGCGCGCTCATCGGAACGGCGCTCGTCGACGACGCAGCCGAGCGCGCCGAAGGTCAGCCGACCTAGCGTCGGCTCAGCTCTCGGCAGTGGTCTCGCGGAATCCGGGGAGGCGGCTCTGGCCGAACCGGTAGCCGACGGACCGCACCGTCTGGATCAGGTTGGCGTGCTCTTCGCCGAGCTTGGCGCGCAACCGGCGAACGTGCACGTCGACGGTGCGGGCTCCGCCGTAGTACTCGTATCCCCACACGCGTGACAGCAGCTGCGCGCGGGTGAACACCTTGCCGGGGTGCGTGGCGAAGAACTTCAGCAGCTCGTACTCCATGTAGGTCAGATCGAGTGGCTTTGCCGCCAGTGCGGCTTGGTAGGTCTCGAGGTTGAGGATCAGCTCCCCGTACTCCACGATCTCGGGGCTCGTGCCTCGGCCGGTGCGCCAGAAGAGGTGGCGGAGGCGGACCTCGAGCTCCTTGGGGTGAAACGGCGAGAGGCAGAAGTCGTCGAACAGATCTTCTCGGAGGTCGAGCTCGGAGAGCTGCGCCCCGCTGACCAGCAGCAGCGTGGGCGGCGCCGACGCGTCGCGCTTGCGCAGCTTGCGACAGATGCCGAAGGCCCCTTCAGGGTCGTCTTCGGCGCACACGACCGCGCCGGCCCAGCCTCCGGGCGGTTCGTCCTGGGCTGCAACCGCCGCGTTGGCCACGGCCTTCCACGCGTGACCCGCCAGGTCGAGCGTCTGTGCGAGCAGCGGGGGCGGAGGATCAGGGAACACGACGAGCGGCTCGTCCATGGCAGGCCTAGAGCACCCCGAGGTAGCGATCGAGCTCGAACGGGGTCACGTATGACGTGTACTCGTTCCACTCGGCGCGCTTGTTGCGAAGGAAATACTCGAAGACGTGCTCGCCGAGCGTCTCGGCAACGAGCTCGGAGTGCTCCATGACCTCGACCGCTTCGGCAAGTGACTGAGGCAGCGCCTGGATGCCTTCGGCCTGGCGCTCCTCCGCGGTCATCTCGTAGATGTTGGTTGTCGCCTCGGGAGGGAGCTCGTAGCCCTCCTCGACCCCCTTCAGGCCCGCCGCGAGCATCAACGAGAACGCGAGGTACGGGTTGCACGCCGGGTCGGGGGAGCGGAACTCGATACGAGTGGAGCTCCCCTTGCCGCGCTTGGGGATCGGCACGCGCACGAGCGCCGACTCGTTGTTGCGCGCCCAGCACACGTACGCCGGAGCCTCATAGCCGACGATCAGGCGCTTGTAGGAGTTGATCCACTGGTTCGTGACCGCGGTGATCTCACTCGCGTGGCGCAGGAGACCGGCAATGAAGTGTTTGCCGACCCGGGACAGCCCGTGCTCGTCGTCCGGGTCGTGGAACGCGTTCACGTCACCCTCGAACAGCGAGAGGTGGGTGTGCATCCCAGACCCGAACGCGCCTTGGATCGGCTTCGGCATGAAGGTCGCGTACACCCCTTGGGTCTGCGCGACCTGCTTCACGATGAGCCGGAACGTCATCACGTTGTCGGCCATCGTGAGTCCGTCGGTGTAACGGAGGTCGATCTCGTGCTGGCTCGGGCCGAGCTCGTGGAAGCTGTACTCGACCGGGATGCCCATCGCTTCGAGCATCAAGATCGTCTGCTTGCGCAAGTCGCTGGCCATGTCGGTGTGGCTCAGGTCGAAGAAGCCGGCGTGGTCGAGCGGCTCCGGCGAGTCCGCCGACCGGAAGTAGAAGAACTCCATGTCGGGGCTCGCGTAGAACGTGAAGCCCTTCTCGCGGGCGCGGTCCATGTTGCGCTTCAAGACGTAGCGAGGATCGCCTTCGAACGGTGCGCCCGAGAAATTCTGGATGTCGCAGAACATTCGGGCCACCGGCGCGTCGTCGCCCCGCCAGGGGACGATCTCGAACGTGGCCGGGTCCGGTACCGCGAGCATGTCGGACTCCTGGACGCGCGTGTAGCCCTGGATAGCCGATCCGTCGAAGCTCATGCCCTCTTCCAGGGCGACTTCGAGCTCAGCCGGCGTGATCGCGAAGCTCTTCAGGAAGCCGAGGACGTCGGTGAACCACAGCCTGACAAACCGGACGCCTCGCTCCTCCACCGTTCGGAGGACGTAGTCGAACTGTTGTTGCATCAGAGGTGCTCCATCCACGGGGAGCTTGGAGCGTGCTCGGGCGCACGCGCGGGCTCCCGGCACAGTCTAGGAAGCCGCGCCTAGGATCCCGGCGGCCGGGGAGCCCTGGACACACGGCGTTCACAATGCAGCAATCGGTAGGAAATCGCGTTTCGAGATGCTCTGGAGGACACCGGCCGGCGGAACGCTCGCTCTGGGCTCGCAGATGCGAGCCGGGCTCGCATCACGAGAGCCGCACTGTCAGTTTCGAACGAACACCCCCACGAGGACGAGGAGCAGACGTGGCATTCAAGGCGGAGTACATCTGGATGGACGGCACGGAGCCGACCGCGCGATTGCGGTCGAAGACCAAGGTCCTCGCCGATGGTGCCGATCTGCCGATCTGGGGCTTTGACGGGTCCAGCACGAATCAGGCCCCCGGCAAGAACTCGGACTGCGTGCTCCAGCCCGTCTTCTCCTGTCCCGACCCGCTGCGCGGCGGCGATGACAAGCTCGTCATGTGCGAAGTGATGCTGCCGGACATGACCCCGCACCCGACGAACACGCGGGCGCGGTTGCGTCCCGTCGCGGAGAAGTTCGCCGGCCAGGAGCCGCTGTTCGGCATCGAGCAGGAGTACACGCTCTTCAAGGACGGTCGACCGCACGGTTTCCCGCTGGGCGGCTTCCCGGCGCCGCAGGGCTTCTACTACTGCGGGGTCGGCGCAGACGAGGTGTACGGACGCGATCTGGTCGAGATGCACCTCGACGCGTGCCTCGAGGCGGGCCTCGGGATCTCCGGCATCAACGCCGAGGTCATGCCCGGCCAGTGGGAGTTCCAGGTCGGGCCGCTGAGCCCGCTCGAGGTGTCCGACCAGCTGTGGATCGCTCGGTGGCTGCTCTACCGGATCGCCGAGGAGTTCGATCTTTCGGCGACGCTCGACCCGAAGCCGGTCCAGGGTGACTGGAACGGCGCCGGCGCGCACACCAACTTCTCGACCGAGGCGATGCGCGAGTCCTACGAACCGATCATCGAGGCCTGCGAGGCGCTCGGCAAGCGCACGGATGAGCACGTGGCGGTCTACGGAGCGGACATCGAGCACCGGCTGACGGGCTTGCACGAGACTGCGCCCTGGGACGAGTACACCTACGGCGTCTCGGACCGTGGCGCGTCGGTCCGGATCCCGTGGCAGGTCGAGAAAGACCAGAAGGGCTACATCGAGGATCGTCGGCCCAACGCGAACATGGACCCCTATCTGGTGACCAGTCTGATCACCGAGACGGTGTGCGAGGCGCTCGCGTAGGCGCGGAGCCTCGCGTCGAGAGGCGCGTGGACTGTGCGAAGGTCCGCAGTTAGAGTGCTCGATCCACGTTGGAGGCGGGGCTCGACACGTGACGGAGACGCGCCATTCGTCGGCTAGCAGCACGCAGTCGGCCTATGGGCCAGAGTCGGCGGAGCCCGAAACCCGCGATGGTATCGGATCGCCTACCCGGGCGATCAATCGGCTGAGCGATCTCTCGCCTCGCCGTCGCCTCGTCGCGGTGCTGTTCGTGTTCGCGCTGGTGCTACCGCCCCTCGCCGCGTTCACCTCCGCAGTACCGGACTACGCGCCGGCGAGCGATCCAGCCCTGATGGGCCTCCGGGCGCTCGACGTCGGCACCTCGCGCACGCCGCTCACTGGCCAGCCGTCGACATCCGCGCTCTACGCGCTGGAGGATCGACCGGTCGACCATCTCGGCCCGACGCACTTCTACCTGCTGGCGGCTCCGGTTCGGGTGTTCGGCGGCAACATCGGCATGCCGCTCGTCTCGGTCCTCATCGTGGGCTTGAGTGTGCTGATCGCGGCGTGGGCGGTGTTCCGCCAACTGGGAGCTCTTGGCGGGATGATCGCCGCCGTGGTGCTCGGCACGATCATGTTCACCACGGGTGCTGCGTCCCTGATCAATCCGGTGAGCTCGAGCATCGCGGGTTACCCGTTGTTGTGTTCCGCGGTGTTGCTGTGGTGCCTGATGTGCGGCGATCTCCGGTTGCTTCCTTTGGCCGCGGGGGTGGTGTCATTCACCGCCCAGCAGCACCTCTCGGTCGAGCCGTCAGCCGTCGTTCTCCTCGCCGGCGGGATCGGCGGGCTCCTCTACTGGTTGGTGCGCCATGGTCGATGGCGGGCTCCCGAGGTCCGACGTGAGGCTCGGCGCTGGAGCGGGTGGGCGATCGTGGTCGCGCTCGTGGTCTGGTCGCCGGTGCTCGTCGAGCAGGTCGTCGCCGACGACGGCAACTTGGGACGACTCGTCACCTACACCTCGAGCGACAAGTCCGCGCTGGGGCCGACGTTCGGTCTGCGTCAGGTCACCCATGTGTTCGGTCTGCCGATCATTCTCGGCCGCCAGGATCTCACGACGGCGTCGCTGCAGCTCCCAATCGGCTGGGTCAACGGCATCTCGGCCGTCGCGGTGGCCGCGGTCGTTGTCCTGCTCGGGATCCGTTGGCGACGCTCGCAGCCTCGGCAAGCCGCGCTCACCGTCATGGTCGGCGTCGCCGGAGTCGCCGGGTTCGTGAGCGGATCGGTCGTACCCTCCAGCCTGGAGGCGACGCGGCTCGTCTTCTACCACTGGATCTTCGTGCTGAGCCTGTTCATCTGGCTGGTGTTGGGTCTCGGCGTCGTCGATCTCGTGTCGCGCTTGCATCTCGTGCCACCGAGATGGGTGATGAAGGGCGTCGCGTCCTTGGCCCTGATCGCGATGCTCGTGCCCGCACTGGCGAATCCGCACCTCGACCGGCCGAGCAGCACGAGCAGGCTCGGACACGCAGCCGAGGCCGAGACCATCGACCCGCTTGCCGACGCGGTGGTGGATCACCGACCCGCGATCGATACGCCCACGCTGCTGGTCGCGCGAAACCTACGTGCGTTCTCCGGTCTCAGAGACGCGCTCATGTTTGCCCTCGCCGAGCGAGGGGTCGACGTCGTTGCGGCCCTCCCATTCGAAGGCTTCGTCCACGACGCGCATCTCGTCGACCCGGAGACTGTCCGCAGCGGTCTGGTGCTCGTGGCCGACACCGCGAACGCGACGCCGCCGACGCCCGGGACGTTGCTAGCTGAGGTCGAGACCGTGCCCGGCTACGACGCCGAAGCGATGGACGCGCTCGTCCGTCAGGCCTCCACCGGAGGACCAGTGACGCTCGGGCCCGACGCGACCCGTGCTCTCGGCGCGATCGACGATCCCTTCCGGCACGCCTTTCTCTCCGACGTGTTCGACAAGCTCGCGGACGAACCGAGGCGCCTGATGGATGCAAGTGTGCTCAAGTTCCTGCGGGACCATCCGATCGAGAGTCCTCGGCTGGCCCCCAAGCTCATCGATCGCGTGCTTGCGAGCGTTCCGACTGGCTGGGATGCCCAGACCGTCCTGGGATTGCGGCTGTATCTCCTGAACCGAGGCGAACTTCTCGCGATCGTCGCACCGGACGAGATGTGAGCCCGGTGTCGCCACACCTAGGTCGAGGGCCGTCTCGCCTCGGCGATGAGCCAGGGGAACGTGGGCTCGAGGCGGATCTCGGCGAAGTGTGGCGCGAGGGCATCGCATAGCCGGCGCGGCGTGAACCAGCCGACGTGCTCGGGGTCGTTGCCCAGCCGAGCGACGTTCTTGGCCCGTCCCAGGTTGCCGAGCCGAAACCACGGCTCCCAGGGAACGGACACGATGCAGCGACCGTGGGGGCGGGCTGTGATCCGTGCCAGCTCGGCCAGCGCAGGTCTGACGGTCGGGAGGTGTTCGAGGACCTCGATGCAGGTCACGACGTCCGCCGCCGCGTCGCGGACGGGCACCATCCCCGCGTCTGCGACCATGACCTGCACGCCGTCCAAGCCGCTTGCGATCCGAGCCTTGTCGACGCGGTACTCGATCCCCGCGACGACTCGCGAGTCTCGGGGAGCGCCCTGGAGCACGCGCTCGAGACAGAGTCCCTCACCGATGCCGACGTCGATCAGGGTCCCAGCGAGAGGGCTGACGGTCGAGCGCAGCCGACGCATCCACCGCTCGAGGAGACGTTGCACGATTGGGTTCGTCGTTCGGTACTTCGCCGCATCCTGACCGGCAGCCTCGCGAGGAGCGCCGGGAGCGAGGCCGATCGGGACCGGTTCGTTCACAACCGCTCGGTCTCGGGTCCCGAATCGGGATCGGAGCTGCGGCGGAGATGCACGTTCAGCTCGGCGAGGAGCCCCAGCATCACGAGCTGCACGGCGACGACGACGAGCAAGACCCCGGCGATCAGCGCCGGTCGGGTGCCGATCGCGTGGCCGAGCAGCCGCTCGACGAACATCCAGACCAGCAACCCGATGCCGACGAGGCCCATGACGAGGCCGGTGCCGCCGAACAGGTGGAACGGTCGTCCGGTGTAGGTCGTGAGGAACTTCACCGTGAACAGGTCGAGGAATCCGCGCCAGAAGCGGGTTCGGCCGAACTTCGAGGTGCCGTGTCGGCGGGCGTGGTGCTCGACGTCTCGCTCGCCGACGCGAAAGCCCCGCCACTGTGCGAGCACCGGGATGTAGCGGTGCAGCTCGCCGTACAGCCCGAGGTTCGTTGCCACTTCCTTGCGCATGACCTTGAGCCCGCTGTTGAAGTCGTGCCCGGCGACACCGGTCACGAGCCGTGTGACGAGATTGTACAGCCGGGACGTGGCTCGCTTGACGAAACGGTCGTTGCGGACCGCTCGCCGACCGGTGACGAGATCGAGACCGTCCTCGTCGAGCGCTGCGATGAGTGGGGGGATCTCCCGCGGATCGTCTTGGCCGTCGGCGTCCATGAGCACGACGTACTCGCCGCGCGCATTCGACAGGCCGACGTCCAGCGCGGCCGACTTTCCGGCGTTGCGGCGGAGACGCAGCCCGGTGACGCTCGCGATGGTGCACTCGGACAGCATCGCCGCGGTGGCATCGGTGCTCCCGTCGTCGACGACGATGATCTCGTAGGTGAGGCTCGCGTCGTCAAGAACCTGGGCCGTCTCGGGCAGCAGCTCGACGAGGTTGTCGTGCTCGTTGTACGCGGGGAGTACCACCGATACCTGAACCCCCACGTGATCCTCCACTCTCGGCCCGGCTCCGACGCGTCGGGTGAGCAGTGTCGCGCGCGGTGGGGCCGGCTCGCCTCTGCTAGCCGACGACGGGTAGGCCGTTCTGCCACGTCACGGGTAGGAATCTGAGACTGCGGCGTCCCTCACCGCTCGGGTGGTCGTAGCCGACCGCCGGTGACGTCCATGCGTGGAACGCGAGCGTCGGACCGGCGTTCGCCTCCGAGACCAGGCTCGCCCCTCCGGAGCCGACCATCGATCCGCGGCCGGCGACCAGCGGCGTGCCGTAGATCCGCGAGCATGGACCGAGGGGCCCGTCACAGCGGGCCGCGCCGACGGTGTAACCGGGCGACGCCCAATCGGACGCGGAGTAGAAGAGCGTGTATCCGTGCTCGTCGTGCAGGAGCGCCGGGGCCTCGATGATCGGCTGTTCCCAGCTGTAGGACGTCACCAGCAGCTCGTGGGCTGCGCCGACGAGCGACAGGCCATCGGCCGCGAGCGCCGCGCTCCAGATCCGCGTCGGCTCCTGCGGGGTGCCCTCGCTCTTGAACAGCAGGAAGCGCTGCCCGCCGTCGTCGACGAACGCGTCCGGATCGATGGTGCCGCCGCGATCGTGCTGGCAGACCAGCGGCGCGTTCGAGGCATCGGCGAAGGGGCCCTCCGGTCCCGTGGTGCTGGTGGCGACGCCGACGCACTGCCGGCCGCTCGCTCGGTCGCGCGCCGCGTAGTACATCAAGAAGTTGTTCCCGTGTTGGGTGACCGATGGCGCCCAGGTGAACGCGAAGAGGTCGGCCCAGCCGTTGGTGCCGCCGGGCAGGCCCTCACCCGCGTACGTCCAGTGCTGCAAGTCGGTCGAGCGAACGACCGGCACGGTCGAGAACCCGAAGGTCGAAGAGCCGGTCGCG